>JBEKEQ010000048.1:0-27365 GCA_050013735.1 Occallatibacter sp. | reverse complement strand
GCCGTGACAACCTCGGCAAGGTGCGACTTCTTGTTGCGGTCGGCAATTTTGATGGCTTCTTCCAGTTTGCTGTCTTTGAGCGCACCGGCAACCTTGGGAGCGAACTCACGTGACTGGTTGCGGGCGGCGCGGAAATACAGGTAGCGGTCGATCATTACGGCCAGCGACCAGATCGACTCGATGAAGAGGATGATGGCGATGGTCCGAGCGGGCCATCCCATGTGATCCCACAACCCCATGGGGCTGAAGCTGACCGTCTGCTCCCCTTCCTGGAAGAAGGCGAGGCTATTGACCGTGTGCGAAGCGAAATGTGCGAGCTGAGCGAGAATCACTGAATCGTTCCTCCTAAGGAGTTTCTTGTGAACTGCGACTGTCCGCCGGAGCGGACGGGCTGCTGGGAATGCGGTCGTGCAGGAATCGCATTCAGGTCAAAAGCAAAGCGCCTTCACGGAAAAGCCGGAAAGGCGCCAGAGAGTTCATCATCCGCCCAGGGAGAAGATCACGTTTACCGTGGTATCCACTTCCACCGGGTCGTTGTTGAGCAGGTAAGGCTTGTAACGCCACGTCTTAACCGCATCGAGAGCAGCCTGCTGCAACATGGCCGGCCCGCTGATCACGCGAAGATTTTCAATGGTTCCAGTTTTTGAGATGGTTGCCTGCAGAATCACGGTGCCCTGAACGCGGGCAGCCTTGGCGATGGGCGGATAAAGGGGTGTGGTTTTGTTGATGAGATTGCCGGCCATGACGCCGCCCGAGATGTTTACCTTCTTCGGAGCTGCAACCTGTACCTTCGGCACCGGCGTGGAGTTGCCGAAAATGCCGCCGATCACGCCGCCCGCTGCGCCAGAGTCACCGATGCCGCCAACGGCCGTAAATCCGGACGACGGCGGAGCTTCCTTTTCGTTGACGATCTTGATCTGATGCGGAATCTTGGTGGGGGCCATCAACTGATTGTTCATCATCTCCGATTGCACGTGGACCACATGCACCTCGGGGGGTGGAGGCGGAGGAGGAGGTGGCGGAGGCGGTGGAGGAGCGGTCAAAACCGTCAGCATCATGGCCTTGGGCAGCGCCTCGGGGTAAATCAGCGGAATCAGAATCATTACGGCAAGAACACTCAGATTGATGATGCCTGTGACAAGCATCCAGCGTCCGCTCTTGCTCTTGATCCTGCCTCCGGATTCAAATGTGGAATCTTCAAACATGGCCAGCCTCGAATCGGATGTCAGCTACTTCTAATTAGACACCGGGCGAAAGTTAAATGTTCCCAAGCATGAAAACGTTATCACAGATGCGCACTACCCTTCCATTGTATGTGGACCACCCAAAAAGCGAGTGCTGCAAAAACGGTGCAATTCCAGGAGAATTCTCTTATCCTCTGGCCCGCTTCGCGGCCGGGAGGACCACTGTTTTGCCGCGGCTGGTGCGCCATTGCTGCCATGCCACCAGCATGGGCGCGGCGATGGCGATGGATGAATATGTGCCGATAATAATCCCGACGACCAGCGCAAACGAGAACCCGTGCAGGACGCGGCCACCGAAGATGAACAGCGAAAGGACGGTCAGGAAGGTGAGGCCGGAGGTCAGCACCGTTCGGCTCAGCGTTTGATTGATGCTGCGGTTGACCACATCTGGCAGCGATTCCCGGCGGCTCAGCCGCAGGTTTTCGCGGATGCGATCGAAGACGACGATGGTGTCGTTCATTGAGTAGCCGATGAGCGTGAGAATGGCGGCGATTACGGTGAGGCTGATCTCCTGGTTTGTCAACGCGAAGAAGCCCACGGTGATGAGGGTGTCGTGGAAGCAGGCGATGACAGCGGCTACGCCATAGATGAGCTGGAAGCGGAACCAGAGATAGACGAGCATGCCCGCCAGAGAGTAAAGCGTGGCCTGGAGCGCCTTATTCTCAAGCTGCTTGCCCACCGTGGGGCCCACGACCGAAGTGTTGCGCACGGTGAAGGCACCGCCGAACTGGGCATTCAGAGCGCTCTGAATTTGTTGACGGCCGGTGTCGAGGGAGGCCTCGTTGGTCTGCTCGGGCAGGCTGATGAGCACCTCGTTATTGCTGGGCACATCGTAGTTGACGACGCTGGCGTCTTTGATGCCCGCAGCGGCGGCGGCGGCGCGGATCTTGTTCAGATCGGGCGTCTGAGGAAACTGCACCTGCACCTGCGTGCCGCCCTCGAAGTCCACGCCGAGAGGCACCGGGCTGCCGATGTGTTGCCAGTGCCAGGCCATGGAGGAGATGCCGGCAATGCTGAAGATCAATGAGAAGCCGAGGAAATACCACTTCAACCTCAGCCAGTCCACATTTACACCGCGAAACAATTCCACTGGTTCTCTTCCCTTCCTGCGCTGGAGCGATTTTGCTCCAGAAAAGTTCTTTTGCGCCGGCCCTCGGGGGCTAAAGCCCGACCTTTATTTTGTGCCGTCTACGGCACGACTGAAGTCGTGCCCTGACACTTCTTGGCGCTCCCGATGAGTTTTTCCGCAGGCTGTAAGGCCTGCGGGTCTGTTTCCTTCTTCGAGCGGCGCGGCTAAAGTCGTGCCCTGACACAAAACCTTTTCTGTTCAGTCTGTGGCACGGGTAAATCGGCGCCCTTTCAAAACAGCTAATTGGTGAATCCTGCGGCACGGATAAATCCGTGCGCTTGCAAAACAATGGTGCTTAAATGGAAACCAATTCTCCGGGCTTCAACTTGTTCAGATGAGCATCGAAGATGACGCGTGAAACGAAGACGGCGGTGAACAGGTTAGCCAACAGGCCGAAGGTCAGGGTAGTCGCAAAGCCCTTCACCGGTCCGCTGCCAAACAGGAACAGAATCGCCGCTGAAACGATGGTTGTGACGTGGGTATCGACGATGGTGACCCATGCGTGGGCAAAACCCTGGTCGACCGCGGCGGCAGGCCCCTTGCCCGCGCGCACCTCTTCGCGGATGCGCTCGAAGATGAGCACGTTGGAGTCCACGCCCATGCCTATGGTCAAAATGACTCCGGCAATGCCGGGCAGGGTGAGGGTGGCCCCGGAAAAGCCCATGAAACCAAGCAGAATTACCAGGTTCAAAAATAACGCCAGGTCGGCGTTGATGCCCGAGCCGCGGTAATAGATGAGCATGAAGGCCATGACCACGAGCACGCCCACGACAGCGGCGGTGACGCCCTGGCGGATGGAGTCCGCGCCCAGCGAGGCGCCCACGGTGCGGTCTTCAAGATAGTTGAGCGAGGCCGGCAACGCGCCGGTGCGCAGGGTCTTGGAGAGCAGAGCCACTTCCTCGGGCGAGAAGCTGCCGGTGATTTCGCCGGTGTCGCGGATGGCGCTCTGGATGGTGGCTACTTCCTTCCAGCGGCCGCCCATCACGACGGCCATGCTCTGGCCGACGTTTTTGCTGGTGTAATCGTAGAACTTATCGCCAGCCTCGTTGGTGAGGGTGAAGCGGACGTTGCGGCGTCCGTTCTGGTCGGTGCCCGGATCGGCGGAGCGGAAGTCCTGACCGGCAACCACGGAGATGCGCTTGAGCACGTATACGGAGTCTGAGCCGGAACCGGTGGCCGTGAGGCCAGAGCCATGCACCAATTCATCGTCACCGGGAAGGCTGCCGCCAACGCTGCCCAGCGCCTCCTGATCGTCTTTGTACGGGCCGCCCACGACGGCGTGAATCTCAAGCCGGGAGGTGTCTTGAATGATGCTCTTCACACGGTCAAGGTCGTCGATGCCCGGCAGCTCCACCAGAATCTGGTTGTCTCCCAGGCCGTACTCCTGAATCAGCGGCTCGCTGACGCCCAACGAATCCACGCGGTCGCGGATGGTCTCGATGGCCTGCTGGACGGTTTTCTTCTCAAGGGCCGTAACCACCGGCGGCTTCATGGTCACCGTGAAGGTGTTGTCAGCGCCGCCGCCGGAGACATCGTATTCGTTGGAATACTTGTCCTCCAGCGTGGAGCGCACAGCGCTGGCCTGGGCCTGCGTGGTGCCTTCAATGCGGATTTCCTGGGGCTGTTTGACCGGATCGGGCTTGAACACCTGGGAAAAGCTGAGGTTGGCCGCTTTCAGATCCTGCTGGATCCGGCCGACGGTATTGTCCGTTTCAGTCGCAATGGCTTCAGAAACCACCACCTGCAAGATCAGGTGAGCTCCGCCGCGCAGATCGAGCCCAAGATGGATTCGCTTGCCCATGGCCTCGGTCAATGCTTTCCCGCTGACACCGGATGGCACCCCGAGGATGCCATAGACGCAAATCACCAGGACCGCTACGATCAGGGCAATTTTGTTTTTTAGATTCTTCTTCATCGTCCTGCTTCTCTCGAGCAGATTTTCAATTTACGTAGCCTGATTGGCATTTTAGAAGGCGGCTTTTTCTTAAGGAAAAATCCACTTGAGGCCAATCGTTTGCGGATACAGTCATTGAAAATCTGCTTTATTCAAAAAGGGTAAGAACAAAAACTTATGAACCTGCGATGCTGCCCTGCGTGGTGACCGACGCAATCGCGGTTTTTGACACTTCAAGCTTGATGTTGTCGGGCGCGACGCGAATGACGATGGCATCGTCCTTGATAGAAAGGATAATGCCGCGGATGCCTCCCGCGGTGGTTACCTTGTCGCCCGCCTTGATGCCGGCCAGCATCTCCTGCCATTGCTTTTGCCGCTTCTGCTGCGGGCGGATCATGACCAGGTAGAGTACCGGGATCAACAGTAACGGCAAGAGCATAGGGAGACTGCTTCCGCCCGGCCCCGAGGGCCCCGCCGCCAAGAATGCAAAACTTGCCGCCATCCTCATTAACCCACTCAATCTTTGCCTGTTCTCAGCCGCTGGTTCGCCGCGGCGAACCGTTCAGAGCACAGGCATACCCGCTTTCAACCGGGTTGCTCAAAAAAATTGTCTCCGGGAATGCTCCTGGCCGACGATCGAATTCCGGCTCTGGCCAGACATCCAGATGGATGACACGGTTGCCGCTTGCCAGGGATTGGTTTTTCCAATCGCCCGACCACATCCGCATCCATGACCCAACTGCCGTCTGTTTCCTGTTCGACACAGCATTCCGTCGGATGCCGGATTTGGGAATTCGCGCAATTCAGCCAGCGCTGATTCCATCCGGATATCAAAAAAGAATGCCTATAAGATAAGATACGCGCCGCCGGGGGGCTGTCAAGGCGGACCAGTGGTCAGGGGTCAGTGGTCGGTGGTCAGTGCAAACCCCAAGACGACCCACGCGGGTCAAAATCCCGCGGTTGCCGGCGATACAAGTTCTGCTGCAAACAGCCAACTGGCCACTGTTCAATGTTTCGGAGATTCCGGTTCGTCGCTCGCGTCTTCAACCAAAACCGCCGAACCGGGAACGATGTCGAAGCTGACCGCATCCTTGCCGGCGGGGTGGAACGTGATGCGCAGCGGGTCGCGCTGCCACTCGGACGGGCCGCAGACGGGATCGGTGTGGTTTTGCGCATCGAAGGGAGCGAGCTTTTTGGCCAGCAACGGCTTGCGCGCCTGCACCTGGGCAACCATGGCGTAAAGGCTCTTTGCGCTTGGCGTGACACCGCAGTAGGCGCCGTAGTCGCGGAACCAGCTCACCTGGCTCACGCCGGGATCGTAATCCGGGAGCTTGAGGGCCGCGATGTGGCCGGTTACGCGGTCCACCAATAGCCACGGCCCGCGTTGCCAAACCCAGTGCCCCGGCTTGTCCCCAGGCGCGGGCTTGTCGCCGGGCAAGGCATCGTTGAGGCGGATGGCCCTGCGCACCACAAAGCTGCGGTCGGTGACGTCGTGGGCGTCGCCGGTGGTCCACTCCTTCAGAACGCTGTCGACCAGCAGGGCGCGAATCTTCAGTTCGGTTTCGCCGGGAGCGGCTCCGGCCGGGTCGCCTGCCTTGGAGTAGGGCACCTTTTTTGCCGCTGCCAGAGCCACGGTGTGGGGCTTGCGCGGGGCGGCTTGCGCCTGAAAAACAAAAGCAGCCAGAACTCCGACTGCCAAAGCGGCAAAACTTACAGACTTACGCATTGCGCTTGCTCCCAACTCGCCGCTGCCTCTGCGTAGCCGAAACCATGCATTCGCTTAAGAGGCCCGCTTATAGTAACTGCAAAAAAATCTTCTACGGTCAGACCGGCTGCGCCGATTAGCTTGCGCAGCGTTCCGACCGAAAGCTCCTTATGTTGAGGAACGGAAAGATTGACGCGTGCGCCGTGCTTGGTCATCATTACGTGGCTGCCGACTTGTCCTCTGACGGACCACCCGGTGCGTTCAAACGCCTTGACGGCTGCGCTGCCCGCGATATTGCCGAGATTCCCCATTTCTGCTCCCGAATACCGTCGATCTTACTTTGGCGAAAGAGTAGTGTTTTTCGCCACTGGACCGATGTTCAAGCAGGAGATCTAGATAAGATGCTTTATCTGAGCGACGTGCGGCCCATGCGGCACTTGGAGGAGCGGGAATGTTCAGACGGCGACAACGATCGGCGTTTGTTGGGGAGTTATGGAACCAATCGCCTTCTGATCTTCGGCCCACATCCAGCCGGTGATCGCTTCGCGAATGTTTTCGAGAGCCTCCTTTTCGTCGCGGCCCTGCGAGACACACCCAGACAGCGCCGGGCATTCGGCCACAATCCAGCCATCTTCCGCTTGCTCCAGCGTTACGTGAAACATCATGCCGAGACTCCTTTGTTTTGATTCTATCGCATGACTAAATCTGCGCTGCTTCGACCGCTCGCGCGACGCGGAAGGCTGTGCTTTCATTGAAATGGCCGGCGAGCACCTGCATGCCCACCGGCAGGCCGGAATTGGTGGTTCCGCAGGGAACGGTGACGCCGCAGATGCCGGCCAAACTGGCTGTGACGGTGTAAATGTCGGCCAGATACATGGCCAGCGGATCGCCGGTTTTCTCGCCTATTTTGAAGGCCGGAGTGGGCGCGGTCGGGGTTACGATTGCATCGACCTGGGAAAAAGCGCGCAGATACTCCTCGGCCAGCAGGCGGCGCACCTGTTGAGCCTTGAGATAGTAGGCGTCGTAGTAGCCGGCGCTGAGCGCGTAGGTGCCGAGCAGGATGCGGCGCTTGACTTCGGCGCCGAAGCCCTGGTCGCGGGAATGCGAATACATGGCCGCAAGATTCTCCGGCGATGGCGAGCGATAGCCGTAGCGGACGCCGTCAAAGCGGGCGAGGTTGGCGCTGGCCTCGGCCGTGGCGATGAGGTAGTAGACGGGAACGGCGTATTTGGTATGGGGCAGCGAGATCGGCTTGACTTTGCAGCCGGCCGTCTTGAGCGCGGCAATGCCGGACTCGATGGCCGAGCGTACCTCCGGGTCGAGGCCCTCGGCAAAGTACTCGGCGGGAACGCCGATGCGCAGGCCATCGACCGGCTTGTCGCTCTCGGCCGCATAGTCAGGGACGGGAGCCGGAGAGCTGGTAGCGTCTCTGGGATCGTGGCCGGCGATGACGCCGAGGAACGTGGCGGCGTCACGGACGTTGGCGGCAAACGGCCCTACGCGGTCAAGGGAGGATGCAAAGGCGATGAGCCCGTAGCGCGAGACGCGCCCGTAGGTGGGAAGCACGCCCACCACTCCGCAAAAACTGGCCGGCTGGCGAATGGAGCCGCCGGTATCGGAACCGAGCGTGGCCACCGCCAGATTGGCTGCAACCGCAGCCGCCGAGCCGCCGCTGGAGCCGCCGGGAGCCCGCTCCGTGTCCACCGGGTTGCGCACCGGGCCGTAGGCTGAATTTTCGTTGGATGAGCCCATGGCGAACTCGTCGCAGTTGAGCTTGCCCAGCAGGACAGCGCCCGCTGCCTCGAGCTTCTCGACAACAGTGGCGTCGTACGGAGGGTGGTAACCCTCAAGAATTTTCGACCCCGCTGTAGCCGGTGCGCCGCGCATAACGAGAACGTCTTTGATGCCCACAGGAATGCCCGCCAGCGCGGGCAGCGGATCGCCTTTAGCGGCCAACGCGTCGACATGCGCGGCCTGCGCGAGGGCGCGGTTTTTGGTGAGGCTCAGGTAGACATTGAGGCGCGGATTTTTCTTCTCGATGCGGTCGTAGTAGCTGGAAGCGAGGCCGGTGGCCCTGGTGCGGCCGGCGACTATTTCCGCGCGCAATTGAGCAAGGGATTTCGGCTTTTCAGAGTAGTTTTCCGCCGCTTTCACTTCGCTGGACAATCGAACCTTCCTCTATTTGGGGCCGTAGCTGCGATCTTTTTTGCTGTCTGATTGCAGCTTTGCCGGCTGCGGTTTCCCGCCAAATTTTGCTTACCGCTCAATCACCTTGGGCACTTTGAAAAAAGCGCCATCGGTTTCCGGCGCTTGCGCGAGGACGGTCGCGCGATCGAGTGAGGGTTGCAAGATATCGCCGCGCAGGACATTGGACGCCGCCGCCGCGTCGAGCTCGCTGACCTGGGCCAGCGGCGCCACGCCCGAGGTATCGAGCTCGTTCAGCTCGGCCACATAATCCAGAATGGCGTTCAAATCGCGCAGCATGGGCTGGATCTCCTCCGGCGCAAGTTCCAGGTGCGCCAACTCGGCCACGCGCTCGACGTCTTCCACGGTTACTTTGCTGGACATTCTTTGCTCTTCCCCATCTTCGGCATTCGACGCTCTGGGCCGCGGGGTTTCCGACGGCCGGCCCGAAGATAGAGTATAGCCGCTCCCAGTTTGCCTGCTCCTATTGGGGACGCGAGGCTCGGGGTCCTGGAGGACGCCGCGCGGCTGCGCCGATGGTCCCTCAGTCGACAGTCAGAGTCAGCGAGGTGCTGTGCTGGACTCCGTAGGATGAAACGGTGACGGAAATCGTATAGGTTCCGGCCGGAGTTGTACCGGAGCCGCCCGATCCGCCGCCTCCTCCACCACCGCCTCCGCCGCCGCCGCCGCCCCCGGTCCCGCCGCCGGAGCTGGTGCAACTGGAGACGCCCAGGGCCAAAACTACCAGCAGCGCGAGCATCGACAGAACCCTGCGGCGAAGCCGCCATCCGAGCGGCAAGAGCACGAGCCCGCAGGCCAGCGGAAGGACGCGCCAGCCAAGCGGGTCGACGGGGCGCGCCGACGACGCGGATTGCCCGGTGGAGATTTCGACCGTCACATCTCCTGTGGCGCCGGCGCTGACCGGCAAGCTGGTGGGATTGAAGAGGCACAGCGCATTGGCGGGCAGCGTGCCGCACTGGAAGGTGAACGATCCCTGGGAGCCATTCGAGGGCGCAATGGAGAGGATGTAGTCGGCAGTTTGGCCGCCGGCGACGGTTTGTGTGCTGGCGCCGGAGGGAGCCGCGGTGAAGTCGAAGCCCATGCCTGAAAGCGTTACCGCCGCATTTGCCGCCGAACTGGCGGCGATGCCGGAGATGGCCAGGGGCGCGGTTTGCCAGCCTGCGCTGGTGGGCTTGAACTCCACCTGGACGGCGCAACTGGCTCCCGGTTCGAGCGTCGAAGAGCAGGTATTGCCCGCCAGCGCAAAGCCCGCCGGAACCGTGAGCGCAAGGTTACTGATGCCGGCCAGCGTTCCTGGGTTGGCCAAGGTGACTGTCGTTGGGCTGCTGGACATGCCCACCCCGATGGTGAGGAAGCTGATAGCCGCCGGTGAAAGCTGGATGGACGCCGGAACCGCGACCGTGCCGCTGAGGGCGACGGTAGCCGCGGTGGCCATGGATATGGAGCTGGCGGTCAGGGTTCCTGTCACGGCGCCGACAGCAGTTGGTGCAAAGACCACCCCCACAGTGCAGGTTGCGCCGGCCGCGAGACTGGCGGGGCAGGTGTTGGCGGTAATGGCGAACTGCGAACTGGCACCAAGCGTGAGCGGGTTGGCCGGGAAAGCGCTCGTATTGCTCACCGTGACCGTCTGCGCCGCGCTGGACTGGCCGGCATAGGTTGCCGGGAAGGTCAACTGCGCCGGACTCACGCCCAGCCCGTTCAAGACCTGGCCGGTTCCAGTGAGCGGCACGGCCGCTTGCGCGACGCCGAAAGTGGAGGAGGAAACCGTCAGCGTTGCCGCATTCCCGCCTGTGGTGGCCGGCATAAAGATCACCTGCACTGTACAACTGCTCCCATTCTTGAGCGTTGACCCACAGGTCTTGGTCCCGAAGGAGAAGCTGCCAGCGCCGGGGCCGGTAATTTGCTCAGCCAGCCCCGCCATTGGCGCCCCGCCTGTGTTGCTCACGGTGAGCAGCATCGGCGCGCCGGCCACGCCCGGCAGTTGCGCGCCAAAGGCCAAGCCGGCCGGGCTGAGGCTCAGAGTCGGCGGCTGCACGCCTGTGCCGCTGAGGTTTACCGTTTGCGTACGCAGCGCGTCGGAGACGGTGAGCGTACCGGTCTGGACCCCCACTTGATTGGGCGCGAAAACAACGGAAATTGCGCAATCGGCAGAGCCGGCAAGCTGGGTTCCGCAGTTGTTTGAGCTCTGAAAGGGCCCGCTTGCCGCGATGGAGATCGATGTCAAAGGCTGACCGCCTGTGTTGGTCAACCAAACGGTGGATGGAGCAGAGAGCTGGCCCTCGACGGTGCCGGGGAAGGTGAGGGAGGCTGGGTTGAGCTGATCGGTGGGCGCAGTAACCCCGATTCCGTTCAGGGTGACGGTCTGCGTTCCGTCCCCATCGGTGAAGATCAGGGTACCGGCTATCGCACCGGCCTGGACCGGCGCAAACTCCACCTCCAGTGTGCAATCGCTGTTGGCCGCCAGGCTCACGGCGCCGCAACTGTTGTTGGAAATTGTGAATGGCGAGCTGATGGTGATTCCGGCGACGACCACCGCCGCTGCGCTCTGATTGGCCGCCTCCACTTGCAGTCCGGCGGAGGTTGTGCCGACCAGCACCAGCCCGAAATCGACGCTGGCGGGAGTCAGGCTGACGACTCCGGCCGGCGTGCCGTCGCCGCTCAGGTCTACGGTCAATTGGCCGCCGTAAACGTTGGCGTCAATCGTCATCTGGCCGGTTCTCTGGCCGGTTTCGGTAGGCGTAAACGTCACCTGAATGGCACAGCTTGCGCCCACGCCCACGGTGGCATCCTGGCAGTTATCGGTCTCGCTGAAGTCCCCGCTGGTGGAAATTGCAGTGGGCATCAAGGCCACGCTGCCAGTGTTGATCAGGGTGACCGGCAGCGCGCCGCTGGGGGCGCCAAACTGCTGACTCGGAAATGCGAGAAAGGAAGGGTCGGCGGCCGCGGTGGTCAATCCCGCAGTCGAGGTCCAGAGGGGGGTTTGCCATACCCCGCGGCCGTAAGTTGCCGCAGTGAGCACCGGCGCGGAGGCGTGTACAGGCGTGGCGCTGAGTTGAACCACGGGCGCATTTGGCAGCCCGGTTCCAAATGCCGACCAGCAGTTTGACATTGCCTTCGCGCAACTTCCAACCTGGGTGGTGAAGTAGACTCCTGTATCCGTTGCAACGTAGACCGTGGCGGCATTCTGGGTGTCAACCACGACGCTATTGGCCGGCGCCCAGGGAAGATTTGAATCAAGGGAGGCCCAGTGCGCGCCCCCGTCGGTGGAACTGTAGATCACCCTAACCTCGTCCGACTGATTCGCGAATCCTTCAAGGGTCACGTAGACCGTTTGACCGGTGGGATCGTGGGGATCGATGAAGATGCTTGAAATATCCAGGCCATAGGCGTTCATCGCCTGGCTCTGGGGCGGATCGGTCACGGGATTCAGCGTCAGATTCTGCCACCCTGACCAGGCGCCGGAAGCCGGGGTATAGGTCGCGCTGAAGATCTGGCCGGGCGCGTTGCCGCCTAAACCCAAGTCGCCCCAGTCGCCGTACATGCCCACATAGACCACTTCGCCGCCTCCGCCGGTGGCCGTCGCCGCCATCGATCGAATGAGGGAATTGCCGCTGCAAGGTCCGGGGGAGGCTTGTTCGTCGAGAATTGGGCTGATGGCGTTCGCACTGGTCCAACCGATGCCATTGGCCGGCCCGCGCCATACCCGGCAGGTTCCGATCAGCAGTTGCGTTGTGTCCTCGGGGTCGACCATGAACTGCGCAGACACGCCCATTACACCCATATCGTATCCATCCCCGCTCACGTCGGCGTCTGTAACCACCGGGGTTGTGCCGAAGGCCGCCGGCGTGCAGGCGCTCGCACTGGAGCAAAGGTAAATGAAAACTCCCTCCTCGCTATTCACATACCAGTTCAAACTGTTTTCGGGATCGATGGCCACCGGACCGCCTTCGCCACCCAGAATCTGCGGCCAGTCCGTCATGGGCCCGGTGGAAGTCTTCACCCCCGCTGTGCCATTGACCCCCAGCCCAGTCATCATGGTGAAGGGCGATGTGCCAGTCGCCGACATGGAGACCACTTCAGCCAGCGAACCGAGGTTTCCATTCAGGTTTTGGAAGTGAGTGGAGTCGGTGGTGTCGCATTCCGGCCCGGTTTCGCCAATCGCGTCCATAGAGCGCCACAGCCCGCTGTCATTGCTCACAAAGATCTCCAGCGGATTGGCGGTATTCCAGGTCAGCGCATGCTGGAATCCGGGCACCTGTGCGCTCATGCAGTCTGTTGCGTGGGTGGTGTTGCGCCACACGCAGCCCATCGCCAGGCTGCACTTCCACAGGTCGTTGGCACCGGCCAGCAGCAGCGTATCCTGCTGTGACGGCACGGCCGCCAGCGCCAGGTTGTAGTCGCCGTTGGCGATGGTGGGGTCTGCGCCGGCGGTCCCTGGGAACCACGGCAACTCGATGGCAAAGGTCACGGCCGGGTTGGCGCAGGCGCTCCCGCTTGCATCGATCGCGCATTGGTCCTGCCAGATTCCATCGTTATGCCACAGTCCCGACGCCGGGTCGTAGGTATCCACCGTCCACGCGAAGGTGTCCCCGGTGTGGGGATTCACCGCCAGGGTTCCGCGGAAGATGGGGCAATCGATGGAGCCGGTTGAGCCGGGATTGGTGGGGCAGAGCGCGGGCGTCAGGCCGGGGCCGGGCTGCGCGGCCATGCGCGTCCAGGTTACCCCGTCGGGCGACTGGTAATAGCCGTGGTAGCGCACCGCCGCCACAAACACCTGCCGCACGGGGTTCCAAACCACCGAGGTCGCGGCATTTCCGTCGCGACCTGCGAACAGGTCATTTGGCCCCTGGACGTCAAATCCATTGCCGTCGGTGATGGTGGCCAAGTGCCAGGTAACGCCGCTGTCAGCAGAGTAGTACAAGCCCTCGTAGCTCTGGGCCGGCTGGTCCGCGTTTACCAGTGTGCCTTCAAAAGCCTGCGAAACTGCCGCTACCACCTGTTGCGGATTCACAGTGCTCCATGCAAAGCCTGCGAAGCCCTCGCCTGCAAAGCTGTAATCTTGAAAGCCCAGGCCCGACTCCCTGTCATCCGTAGAGGGGATCAGCACCCAGGTTTTTCCGCCATCGGCCGAGCGCAGAATCCCCGTCCCATAGTACGAGTCCAGCGCATCGTTCGGATCGCCTGTTCCGGCCAGTATGACGCCCATACCACCCGGCTGCACCGTCAGCGCGCCGATACTGATAGAGGCATCAACCGCACCGCCCATCGCCGACAGGTTGTCTGTTAACGAAATAAAGCTCACAGAAGAGGGGGTGGTCGCGGCTGCATTTTGCGTGAACCACACCCCGCCCCCGGTGGCGCCCAGGTAGAGCCGGTTGCCGGTTGGGTCAGAGGGGTCGAGGGCCAGCGAGGAAACCCTGCCTGTAACGAGCCCAAAATCTGGCGTCAGAACCGCGGTTGGGCCCAGTGCCTGCCATGTCGCAGTCGAGTTCCCCGGCGGTTGGGTTTGGGGCCGCGAAGAATTTGTCCGCCAGCCAGAGCGCATCGCGCCTGGCCGGTTTGCCGCGCTCCCTGGCGTCAAGCCTCGCTGGGCAAGAAACCGCCGTGCTGCAACCACACGCGGAGGCAGATTGTACCGATCGGGTTTGGGCCGCGCCGGCGCCGATCTCGACTCGGAGACCGGGCTTTGGCCGGCAACAGCATTTTGCGCCCGCCCGGTTGTAAACGCCGTCAGCGCGAGAGCTGCCAGAGCCAGTGTCCCAAGCGCCTGGCAGGTGGACAGGCTGCTATTCCTGAATCGAAGAGCATGCGGCTCAACGCCGGCTCTCAAACCCCAGCCACCGGAACCCCGCTGACGAACAGCCATAGACGCACACGTCCGGAATCCGATTCCGGCCTCCCCTCTCTTCATCTTCTGAGGGGGATTTGGACAGAACCCAAAGGATTACATCGTGCGAACTACGCAGTTTCCGGGTTTGGAATTTGCCTTCGATTATAGACCGAAAGCGGAACGGGCGCATGAAGAGGGCTGGCGCAGTGGAGCGGCGCGCGATGTGACCAATAAACAAAAGGGCCGCCCCAGCGGGCAGCCCATTTCGCGGAAAACTGAAAAATGCCCTACCAGCTTCCCCACGCCCGGCTGATGTAGTCGGCCAGGGTCATGGAGATCAACGTCAGGAACGTGAAAATCCCCGCGCCTACCGTCAGCATGGTCAGCCTGGTGCTGTACTTCACGTGCATGAAAAACAACGCCACGATCATTGCCTTCACTACCGCAATGCCCAGCGCCGCAATCGGATTGAACACACCCCATTCCTGGAAAGACGCCCAAACCGTGGTCCCGGTAAGCACCAGCAGGGCGGAACCCACGATGATGTAGATTCTGGGACTGACGATGTGATGCTGCGCTTTTTCCATCTCGTTTTGACCGGTCATGGTTAAGGCTCCCTATGGATGTCTGCTGATCAGGTAGAGCAACGGGAAAAGAAAAATCCAGATGATGTCGACAAAGTGCCAGTACAAGCCAAAATTCTCGACAAACGTTACGTGTCCGGCGGTATAAGCGCCGGCCCGCGCGCGGAAGATCATAAATCCCAGAATCGCAATGCCGATGATCATGTGCAGCGCGTGCATGCCTGTCATGGCGAAGTAGAGCGAGAAATAGACTTCAGTGTGGCGGGCCATGTCAAGCGGCAGCGGCTGGTCGTTGGGGTATTCAGAGTGGATTTTCGCATCCGATTGCGGGTCGAGGAATGAACTGAGACTGTAATGAAAACCGGGGACGTGGTGCTTCTCGATCTTCTCAGAGTACTCAATGGTCTTAATGCCCAAAAAGCCCAGGCCCAGGATGAAGGTGAGAATCAGGCAGAGGACAAGACCGTTTTTGCGCCGCGTCTCGGCACACCAGACGCCCATCGCCATGGTGAAACTGGAGGTAATCAGCACCGCTGTGTTGAGCGTGCCCCAGAAGATATCCAACTGGTGCGATGCGGCCACAAACGCGGGATAGTACCAGTTGCGGTAAATCAGGTACGCGGTGAAGAGGCCGCCGAAGAACATGACTTCGGTGAGCAGGAAGATCCACATGGCAAAGCCGGCCGCATCCGCCTGCTGGCCGGTGTTTTCGAAGTGGTGGCGCAGGTAGGGCGGATGCTCGTGATGATCGGGCTCGTGGACGGCCTGTGCAATGGTTGTGTTATCAGGCACTGGCCACCTCTTTCTCCTTTTGGCGTTCAAGCCACTCGTAGTCGTAGGCCTCGTGGTCCATGATCGGAGTTACAGGAAAGTTTTCGGTGAGCGGCGGCGACTGGGTTTGCCATTCGAGGCCGGTCGCCTGCCAGGGATTGTTCCCGGCGATCTCTCCGTATTTCAGGGACCAGGTGAGGTAAAGAACCGGCAGCAGGTAGCCCACGCCCAGAATCGTTGCGCCAGCGGTCGAGAAGACGTTGAGCACCTGAAACTCCGGCGGGTAGGATGCATAGCGCCGCGGCATGCCCAGCATGCCGAGAATGAACTGCGGGAAGAAGGTGAAGTTGAATCCGATGAAGGTGACCACGGCCGCGAGTTGCGAGATTTTTTCCGGATACATGCGGCCTGTCATCTTGGGCCACCAGAAGTGGATGCCTGCCAGGAATGCCATCAGCATTCCGCCCACCATGACAAAGTGGAAGTGGGCCACGATGAAGTAGGTTTCTGTGAGATGAATGTCGGTTCCCGAAGCGCCCAAAAACACTCCCGTCAATCCGCCGATGGTGAACAGCCCCATGAATCCGAAAGTGTAGAGCATGGGCGTTTCGAAGGTGATGGAGCCCTTGTAAAGGGTGAAGGTCCAGTTGAAGATCTTGATGGCCGAGGGGACGGCTACAAGCATGGTCAACAGCGAGAAGACAAGCACCGCGTAGTTTGAGATGCCCATGATGAACATGTGGTGGGCCCAGACAAAGAACCCGAAGACGGCAATGGCCACCGACGAGAAGGCTACCGCTGTATAGCCGAAGACACGCTTGCGGCTGAAGGTCGAGATGGTTTCGGAGATGACCCCCATGCCGGGCAGGATCATGATGTAAACCGCGGGGTGCGAGTAGAACCAGAACAAGTGCTGGAAGAGGAGCGGGTCGCCGCCCTTGGTGGGGTCGAAGACGCCGATACCGATGGTGCGCTCGAGCGCGATGAGCACGATGGCGATGGCCACGACCGGCGTGGCCAGAACCATGAGGATGCTGGCCGCGTAGTGGGCCCACACAAACAGCGGCAGCCGGAACCAGGTCATTCCCGGCGCGCGCATTTTGTGGATGGTGACGATGAAGTTCAAGCCGGTAAAGATGGAACTGAATCCGGCGATGAAAGCCGCCAGTCCGGTGGTCAGCACGTTGGTGTTCACGTAGTGCGTGGAGAGAGGCGTGGTGAAAGTCCAGCCCGTATCGACGCCACCGGCGGCCATGGTGTAAATGGCGAGGATGCCCCCCGCCACATAGAGGTACCAACTGAGCAGGTTGATTTTGGGCAGCGCCAGATCCTTGGCCCCGATCATCAGAGGGATGAGGAAGTTGCCCAGAGTGGCCGGAACCGACGGCACCAGGAAGAAAAAAATCATGATGACGCCGTGCATGGTGAACACCTTGTTATAGGTGTCGGTAGCCATCAGGTCGGCTTGCGGCGTGAGCAGTTCCAGGCGAATGAGCCCGGCAAGCGAGCCGCCAATAAAGAAGAAGAAACTCAGCGAGATGAGGTAAAGAATCGCAATCCGCTTGTGGTCGCCGGTAAGCAGCCAGCTCAGCAGGCCGTTCTCCTTGGTCAGATAGTTCATCTTCGGAATTCTGGCCGTGGATTGGTCGGGAAGACTCACGATTGTGTCGCTCATTGCTTCACCATCCCTTTCGGGGCGGACTTTTGACCGGTCGCCGCAGGAGCGCCTTCGCTCGCCGGCGCCAGATCGGTTGTGTTCAGCGTTTGCTGGATGCGGTAATCGGAGTTGAGATTTTTGATGTATTCAACCAGCGCGATCACTCCCTCCTCGCTGACTTGTCCCTGGTAAGTGGGCATGATGGGCGCATAGCCCTGGGTCACGTGCTGCGATGGATTCAGAATCGATTCGCGCAGGTAAGCCTCGTCCGCGATCACCGTTCCACCGCTCGACAGCGGAAGTTTGGCGCCGTAGACATTGGCCAGGCTGGGGCCGCGCGCGTCTGGCCGGGCATTGTGGCAGGCAGCGCAACTCAGGCTGGCAAACAGCCGTTCGCCGTTCTGCGCCAGAGACATGCCGCTGGTGGACTCGTCGAGCCACTTTTTGTAGCCCTCGGGCGTGAGCACCACGATGTCGCCAATCATCTGCGAGTGGTTGGTGCCGCAATATTGGGTGCAGAAAAGGTGATAAGTCCCCGGCGTGGTGGCTTCAAACCACACCGTCGTGTACCGGCCCGGAATCGCCTCGCGCTTGACCCGGAAGGCGGGAATGGAAAAGCTGTGAAAGACGTCTTGCGAGATGAGCGTCAATTGGATGGCGCGGCCGGTGGGAATGTGCAGCGAATTGATCTCATGCTGGCCGCCGGGATGCTCGGCCTTCCACATCCACTGCTTGCCGACCACGTAAATGTTCATGGAGTTGGCGGGCGGGGTATAGACGCGGAAATAGATCAGCGCGCCCCACACGAACATGAGCAGAAACAGTCCCAGGGGAATAATGGTCCAGGTGGCTTCGAGGAGGGTTGAGCCTTCAACCTGCACGGCCACCGGATGACGCTTTTTGCTGTAAAGGATGCAAAAGCTGGTGACCAGCAGGATCACGATGGTGAGCCCGATGAGGCTGACCAGCACCATAAAGAAGAGCAGCGCGTCCATCTGTGGCGCAATCTTCGACGCCTCCGGCGGAAACACCGCGAAGGTCGTCAACCACTTGATGAGAAACTGCCAGAGTACTGGACTGATGTGGCTCATTCCGTTATCCGTTCACCTTTGTGCCCGTTCCTGATTTTCCGTTTCCGTTGTCATGACCCTGGTTCCGCGCATCGCGCCGGAACATGACCAGCATGAATCCGCCCAGACCGAAGACCGTTACCAGGCCGCCCAACTGCACCACGCGGGCAACGATCAGCGAATGCTTGTTGGTGGCCGGATCGTAGTGGTAGCAGTAGGTCAGAATATTGTCGACCGGCGAGCCGATGCGGTTGGCCGAAGCCTCGACCAATCCCAGCCGCAGATCTTTGGGGGAGTACTCCACGCCCATGTAATATTGCGCCAGCTTGCCTTCGGGGGTAACGATCTGAATGGAGCTGGCGTGGGCAAATTGCGTCAGCTTGCCGTCGGGTCCTGGAATCTTGACGTAGCCAAACCCCACTGCCTTGGTCAGGGCGTCGATGCTGGGCTGGGTTCCGGTGAGGAAATGCCATCCCGAGGCTGTTTCCGGATGGCCATAGCGCTTGAGGTAGCTGCGCTTCTTTGCCGCGGCGAGATCGGCGCCTTCGGTGGGATCGATGCTGACAACGATCACGTCGAAGTCCTTGCCGGGAACAAAGCGCACCATCTGCAGCGCGCCTGTGAGCCCGTTCAGTTCTTCCGAGCAGAGCATGGGGCACTGGTAGTAAACGAGCGCAAGGATCGCGGGCCGTTTGCCGAAGTAGCTAGCCAACTGCACCTGCTTGCCGGCGTCATCCGTGAAGGTCAGTGCCAGCGGCAATTGCTGATTCAGATTTTGCGCGATGCCCACGCCGTTCAAAATCGCCGGCGGCTTGTCATTCGCGGTTCCCATCTGCTTATTGCCGTAGGCGGAGACTTGCGCCGACAGGCAGGGGGCCAATACCGCCGCGCAAAGAGCCGCAACCGTCCCCGCGCTGAGCCAACTTCTCCGCATTTTGCCTGCCGTCGACATTATTCCTCTTCCCTTCTCCCTTTTCGTCAATGATCGGGGCCAACCGCCCTAATTCTCTTCGCCCCTGCGGGGCTCTACCGGAATTTTCCGCCCCTCCCCCAGGCCTGCGCTTCGCTTGCCCTGGGCTAATATCCTATCGTCCCTCCGGGACGGACTACGGCGAATCTTCTTCGCAATCTCGCCGCAGGCTCCCGCTACTTACTTCCGCCGAACCTCAATTGCTTCTGCTTGCGCCACGTCGTGTTCGTATCCGGTGCGCGCGAATCCATTGGTCAAAGGAATTGCCACTTCCGGCTTCACGTCGCCGGTCAACAGCGGCGCTTGTTGCGCTTCCGGCGCCACAGGCAATCCGCTTTGCGCAATCAACTCCATTGCGCGCTCGATCGGAATCCTCACCTTGCCCTGAGACTGATCGGCCCAGCTATAGTTCTCCAGAAGCAGGTCTTCCCTGGCGTGCAGATCGAGAATTTCCTGGTTGCCGTCATCGGTTTGCAGACGCGGCGTGGGGAACTGCTGGGTCATTGCGGCAATCTTGTTCTGCAACTCCGGGCTGGAGGCCAAATTGCCCAGCGTGCGCACATCCACCGTCTTCGACCATTTGCTCGTCGGCCCGTCTTCCCTGGCCATGCGAGCGTTGATCACGATACCGATTCCGTAGCACAGCACCGCAGTCACGACCACAAAAATGCCCAGCGAGGCCAGAAACACGATGATCCCCGTAGTGCGAACGTCGGTGCGCTCGTAGCCCGCGGACGCGTCGACGGGCTCACCCGAATGGTCTTCCGGCTTTTGCCAAATGCCGCGCCCCGAATTTTCGTCGTTATGCGTGGGCATGTTCAGGCTCCAGAATCTCCGCAACATGCGGATCGTTGGTCTGCACCAGCGGGCGCGATTGCAGGCGGGTGCAGTAGAAGGCCGCCCAGAAGGCTATCATCGCCGCGGGCACGGCCACGTATTCGAGGATTCCCCAACTGAAGTGCAGGTTGCGGGCCGCGTCCTTGAAGTTCGGCTCGATGAGCCAGAACAGATCGAATGCCCGCGCGAAGATCATCCACTGGCACACGCGCACCAGGCGCTTCTTGTTGCGCTTCAGGTCTCGCGAGAGCAGCAGCGTGAAGGGAATGAGCCAGTGGAAGATGAAGTCCAGAGTGATGATGACACCCCAGCCGCCGCGAATGCGGTCTAGGTACCAATTGATTTCGTCGGGCAGGTTTCCCGACCAGATGATGAGGAACTGCCCGAAGGCCAGGTAGATGTTCAACATTACGAAGGCGAAGGTGAGCTTGCCCAGGTCGTGCTGCTCGGTCTGGCGCAGAATGGTGCGGATGGGCTCGGCCCTGGAGAGAGAGATGGTGACGATGATTCCCAGCGCGAGCACCATGTATCCCTGCCCGACGAGGAACAGCAGGCCGTAGACCGACGAGTACCACGTGGGATCAAGCGACATGACCCAATAAATGGCAGCAGCGGTCATGGTGAGGGCATACACGATGATGCCCGGACCGCTGATGTTTTCAAATCGCTTGATCCACTCGGGCGTGGTTGCGGGGGAAGCCGCGTCCCGTGCGAGGCCCAGCGTGTTGAGCCTCCAAGTGTAAAAGCCCCAGATTGCGAAGCAGAGCAGGCTGACCAGGATAAACGCCGCGGGGTTGAGCATGGGGCGCTTGAACTGAATGCAATGGGCCTGAATCTCGTTGATCCATCCGGATTTGAGCGCGGCGGTCACGTCGTCTACGGCGGCCCAAAGGTAGAGCTTCTTCATGAAAACCGCAGTGACAACCCAATAGACAAAGACCAGCGGCAGGGTGCGGCTCATGGCCTCCAAAGGCCGGCGCAGCAGCAGGCCCCACTTGCCGCCGGAGCAATACTGCACCATGAGCAGCGCCAGCCCGCCCACTGAAAAGCCGAAGGACATCATGAGGCCCAGCAGCCACGCGCGAAGGAAGTGGTCCCAGCCAAGTTGGTCTTGCGCCTGGCCCAGGAAAGCCAGAATCAACGCGATCACCGAAAAGACCAGCCCGATAACCAGCGCGCGCTTCTTCCAGCCGTCTACAAAGGCCGGGGCGCCTAACTCGGCGGGTAGCGTCTTGGCGTGCGTTTCGTGAGCCATTTCCTTCTGTCCTTAGTTCGCAGTTTTCAGTTCGCAGTTGTCAGTTGTCACTTCTCATTGCTTGCTTACTGGAATCTTGATGGTTGGATCTGCCGGATTGGCCGGAGCCATGGCCGGCGTGCCCTCTTTGGTAATTGGCGGATACGCTTGCACCGCTGTCGCCGGCAGGGTCCAGGGTTCAGCGAAGCCTTCAGGCAAGTGCTTTTCCGCTGCCAGATCTTTCAGGTTTCTTACCGTCGCGCCCGCGGGCACGTCTTTTGGTGCCGCTGCCTGACTCAACTGCAATGCGCGAATGTAAGCCGCAACCGCCCAGCGATCAACGGGCGTGAGTTGCGCCGAGTAGTCGGGCATGGCGCCGTAACCGTTGGTCATGACATAAAAATAATGCGAAATGGGCTGCGACCGCCGCACCTGGTCATGGAGATTCGCCGCCGGTTTGTAGCCGCGATCGACAATTGCGCCCAGCCCGTTGCCTACGCGCGAATGGCACGGCGAGCAGTAAATGTTGAACCGTTCCTGCCCACGCTGTAAAACTTCAAGCGTGACCGGGAAGGGCAATTCGTTCTTTTCTTCACGATAGCCGTTAGCGCCCTGAACCACGCCGGTGTAGAAGTAGCTGTCTTCGCGCAACTGGCCGCGCGCCACGGTGTTCAACACCTGCGGCCGCGCGCCGCGGTGGTCCGCGAAAAAATCCGATCCGCGCTGGGGAATCAGCTTGGGCTGGTTTTGCATGTCCTGGCGGCAGCCGGCTGCGAGGAGCAGGACCGAGAGGGTGCCGGCGGCTAAAACGCCGCGGGTCAAGAGTTGTGGTTTCCCACCCATTTCGCAAAGAACGCGAAATGGATGGGGCACGGAGCCATTTCGCGCGAGGCGCCGCAAAAGGAGCGAAAGGCCCGCGATCAAGAGTGGTTTCCCACCCTTTCGCCAAAAAGAAGGCGAAAGGATAGGGCACGGAGCTTTGGTAGCCCTTTGATCACTGATCTTTGATCTGCGATCTCTGATCATCAGTACGCCACCTCCACCACCGAAGTCGGCTGAAGGGTCAGCAGGTAGGCTCTTGATTCCACCAGATCGAACTTAGGGTCGAGCGCTTCAAGGCACAGGAAAAACTTGTCGTTTGTGGCGCCGTCACGGAAGTTGGGCGCGTTGAAAAGGGGATGATAGAGAGCCGGAAGTCCGTTGAGCGCAAACATTCCGAAGGCCGCTGAAAGACCCGCGAAGAGAATCGTCCATTCGTAGGCGGGCACAATGAAGGCCGGCCAGGAATACAACGGGCGCCCGGCGATATTCAACGGATAGGCCCAGACCGAGACCCAGGTCTCAAACAAAAACATCGCCGCCAATCCCATCAGGCCGCCCACCAGCGTGAGCAGCGGCACCTTGTTGCGATGGAAGCCGATGGCCTCGGCCGCTTCCTCTACCGGGTAGGGCGTGTAGCAATCCATCCGCCGCCAGCCGTCCTGGCGCGCCTGCTGCGCGGCGCGGACCAGATCGCTCGGGGTATCGAATTCGGCCAGCAGGCCGTAGGTTCCTTCGCGTGCGGGCATATCAGTCACCAGCCTCCGCTTTCGCCTTGGGCTTGATTTTGGCGCCGGGCAACAAAATCTTTACTTCGTTCATGGGAATCATGGGCAGGAAGCGCACGAACAACAGGAAGAGAGTGGTGAACAAACCCAGCGTACCCACGAACGTCATGTAATCCCACTTGGTGGCGCGGTAGGTTCCCCACGATGAGGGCAGGAAGTCGCGGTAGAGGCTCGTGACAACGATTACGAAGCGCTCAAACCACATGCCCGTGTTGACCACAATGGAGATGAAGAACATGTAGGGGATGGAGGTGCGCAGCTTGCGCGACCAGAGCGTGGTGAGTGGAATGGCCAGGTTGCAGGTGACCAGCACCCAGTAAGACCAGCCCATGGGCCCGAACATGCGGTTCCACATCATGAAGGCTTCCCAGTGCGAGGCCGAGTACCAGGCCATGAAGACTTCCATGCCGTAGCCGTAAGCGACGATGAATCCCGTGGCCAACATCACCTTGCCCATATTGTCTATGTGGCGCTCGGTGACCAGGTGCTCCAGATGGTAGAACTTGCGCAGCGGAATGGCCAGGGTCAGCACCATGGCGAAGCCGGAATAAATGGCGCCGGCCACAAAGTAGGGCGGGAAGATGGTGGTGTGCCAGCCGGGCAGAACGGCAACTGCGAAGTCGAAGCTGATGACAGTGTGCACGGAGAGAACAAGCGGCGTGGCCAGGCCCGACAACAGCAGCGCAGCTGTCTCATACCGCATCCAGTGGCGCGCCGAGCCCCGCCAGCCGAGCGCCATCAAGCCGTAGAAATACCGGCCCAGCCTGGAGTGAGAACGGTCGCGGAAGGTAGCCAGATCGGGAACCATGCCCACGTACCAGAAGACCACTGAGATGGTTGCGTAGGTTGAGACAGCGAAGACGTCCCACATGAGCGGCGAACGGAACTGCGGCCAGATGTTCATGGTGAGGGGCACAGGCAGCATCCAGTACGCCAGCCATGGGCGGCCAGTGTGAATCAGCGGGAACATGCCGGCGCAGACGACGGCAAAGATGGTCATGGCCTCTGCAAAGCGGCTAATGGAGTTGCGCCAGCCCTGCTTGAAGAGGAGCAGAATGGCCGAGATGAGCGTGCCCGCATGGCCGATACCGATCCACCAAACGAAGTTGATGATGGCAAAGCCCCACGCTACCGGCTGGGTGATGGCCCAGATGCCGACGCCCTTGAGGAACAGCCAGGTGACAGCCACCATCAACATGGTGGCGCCGCCGCCGGCGATCGTGAAGAGGGCAAACCAGCCCATCGGCGTATGCGGCGTGAGCACGATGCCCGCGATTTTCTCAGTGACCGACTTGAAGGTCTCGCCAGGCGCGACCACCCGGTACTCTCCGGTTGCCGGGTCGATCCGTTCGTTCGGTTTCAACTCGCTGGTCGCCATGGTCGCATTAACCCCTCACCGGCAGATGTTCCACCGGCGCTGCTTCAAGTTCCTGGTTCGGATTCAACACCGCGGCCACATACCTGGTCCGCGGACGGGTATTGATATCGGCCAACACCTGGTAGCTGCGCTGGTCTCCATGAAGCTTCGCCACCCTGCTGCCCTGGTCGTTGATGTTGCCGAAGGTAATGGCCGAGGCCGGGCACGCCTGCTGGCAGGCGGTTACGATCTCGCCGTCGCGCACGTTGCGATTCTGCTTGTCGGCCTCGATTTTGGCTGCCGAGATGCGCTGCACGCAGTAGCTGCATTTCTCCATTACGCCGCGCGAACGGACCGAGACATCGGGATTGCGCGAGAGCTTGAGGCTCTCGGTTTCGTAATCGGAGAACAGCAGGAAGTTGAACCGCCGCACCTTGTAGGGGCAGTTGTTGGAGCAGTAGCGGGTGCCCACGCAGCGGTTGTAGACCATCATGTTCAGGCCTTCGGGCGTGTGCACCGTGGCCCCTACGGGGCAAACTTGCTCGCAGGGGGCATTTTCGCAATGCTGGCAGGCCATGGGCTGGAAGTGGGCCCGTGGCGCGGCCAGGTCGCCCTCGAAATAGGTGTCGATGCGCAGCCACTGCATGTTGCGGCCGATGCGCACCTGCTGCTTGCCTACAACGGGGATATTGTTCTCGGCATAACAGCTGACGATGCAGGCGTTGCAGCCGGTGCAACTGTTCATGTCGATGGACATGCCCCATGCGTTGGCTTCGCTGTAGCTCCAGTTGGGGAAGAGGGTGGTGTCCAACTCAGTTTTTGGATGGGTGTCGCCTTCGTTGGCGAATCCAGGATCGGCCTTGTATTCATCGAGCGTGGCGTAGCGAATGATGCCGCGCTCGCTGATGGCTTCATCGGCCTCAAGCGAGTTGTTGCCGTTACCCTGCTGGCCGAAAGTCTTTCCGCGGTGGTCCTGGAAATGGCTCTTGGTGACCGCCAGGCCCCATTTGCCCTCGATTTTACGGATGGAGCCGGTGGCGTAGAACGGAGCCCATGAGTTGCGAATCAGGTAAGCGTTGAAGCCTGCGCCAGAACCCACGCGGCCTGCGGACTCGCGCCCATAACCCAAGTAGACCGTAACCGAGTTATCAGGATGGCCGGGAACCACAAGCACCGGCGCTTTCACCCTGCCGTTGCCGACGCAGAGCTCGACGATGTCGTCTTCTTCGAGGCCCAGCCGGGTGAGCGTGGCGCCGGAAAGCAGCGCGGCGTTGTCCCAGCTGAGGTTGGTTACTGGCTTGGGGAGTTCCTGCAGCCAGCCGACGTTGGACCAGCGGCCGTCGTAGACGTTCGGGTCGGGGCGGAAGATGATCTCGATGGAATCTTTGGGCGCGGGAGTGGGAACTTTGAACTGCGTTGAGGAACGCGCGATAAAGGCTGTAGCCGGAATTGCGGCAGCCGCACTATCGTCGATCCAGCCCTGATGCAGAGCCTTGCGCCAACCCGTCTCAAAGTCGCCCTTGATGGTGGATTTCCAGGTCTCGCGCACCGCTTCGTAGGGACTGAGCATCGGCTCATTCAGCAGCGCTTGAAACACGTGGTGAGCGGAATGGCCCCCATAGAGCGGATCGATCATCGGTTGCACGATGGAAACGGTTCCGTCATAGGCGCGGGCATCGGACCACGACTCAAGAAAATGCGCTGACGGAATGTGCCAGTGCGCAATCGAGCCCGTTTCATCCACATGCGAACCGAGGTGGGCAACGATCTTCGCCTTATTAAATGCGTCGGCAAAGTTGAGGTCGGCAGGCGCATCGTAAATCGGATTGGCGTTGAGGATCACCAGCCAATCCACCTTGCCCGCATTCAGGTCCGCGACCAGCGCCTTGAAGTCGTCGAATTGATTGGGATTCGACGGCAGGTACGCGGGCCGAGATCCAAAAGCAACCGCCTTTGAATTGCCAAGAACATTGTTTATCGCCAACGCCAGCGCCGTTACCGAGGGGTCCTGATACAGCCCCGGGATCACCACGCTCTTGCCGGCGTTGGCCTTCAGGTCCCTGGCCAGCGCAGCAAGAAACTTCTGCTGATCGGCGGTCCAGGCGTAGCTCGGGGCGCTCACTCCAGAGGCTCCGACTGCCTGCGCCAATGCCGCGGCAAACGCCGGAATCTCGCTGGCGCGCAGGCCCAGGCGATGTTCGGCTTTGAGGCCGGTGGTGGTCGGCGTGGACTCGATGGAATAGAGGCGGTTCAGCTTCGACGGATCCTTGCGCCGCCGGGCGTAATCGCCGACCAGCTTGTGGAATCCCGGATAGGTTGCGCCGGAAAGGAAGTCCGCGTCGAGCGAGACAATCACATCCGCCTGCGAGAGGTCGTACTGAACGTTCAAACCCTGTTCAACCGCCGTCCCTGCGATGGCCGGGTCATATTGCACCAGCGTCGCCTTGGGGTAAGCCTTCTTGACCTCGCTCCACTGCCGCGCCAATGTCGGCGAAGTGATGGTCGAGCCGAGGAAGTAGATCCCGTTACCGTCTTTGGACGCGGCCGCCTTCAGCTGCAGCTCCTGCGCAAACTCCGCCCACTCGCGCTCTTCGCCGCGATACAACGCATGCTTTGACCGGTCGGGGTCGTACAAATCGAGCAGCGTGCCCTGAGTAAACGGATCGGACGAGCCCTGATTGTAGGGATGCTCGGGGTTGCCATCGACCTTGATAGGACGGAACTGATCGCTCTTGACCAGCAGCGGCACCGCGCCGGTGGTGAACGGGTGCGCGGTGGCAAAGTACATTGGCTTGCCGAGGATCAAATCTTCCGGCGCTTTGACGTAGGGATAAATGGGCTCGTCGGGCTGCTTGGTGCATCCGGCAAGGCCGGCCAGCGCAAGGGACGCGCCCATCAGCTTCATGAATCCGCGCCGCGAGACGGGATCGACCCACTCTTGTGCCGAGGTGGGAAACTCGCGCTCGACCGCGGCCTGAAACTCCGCTGTATCGGCCAGCTCGTCTACCGAGCGCCAGTAGCGCCTGCCCTTCAAAGGCTTCAGCTCCGCTCGCACCTGGGCCAGGGTCATGGATGATGCGGGTGAAGAACATTCCGCAGGGGCTAAAGCCCCCGGCGTTTTGGGATCGTTGGCGACACGATTAAAGTCGTGCCCTGACACCGAACTCGCGGCACCTATAGAGTCGTGCCCTGTTGCAGGGCTGAGCGTCTCCGCCAACTTGATGCCGGTCGTTTTCGCGTTATCTTTCTTTTGTCGGCTCATCGGTGGCAG
>JBEKEQ010000047.1:0-47235 GCA_050013735.1 Occallatibacter sp. | reverse complement strand
AAAAACAACTCGATCCATGTAACTCCGGATGGCTCGCCAGCACTGGATAGTGGCTAAGCAGTAAAGGAACGACTGCATCAAACTCCGTTAGGCGCGTACTAGATAAGTCCAGAAAGCTCGGCGCATATCGTGCGTCCAGGCTTGCCCGAATCGCCTTCTCCCAATAGGGACAATCGCCGAAGGCCACGCGCAGCGCGTTCTTCGTTGCATTCGCTTCCGGCTGTTGACCGCCCAATTTGCCCATGCTGCTAAGCTCTCGTTCTTAATTGTGCGATCCCGGTAGCTATGCCAGCACCGGACGATAGATCGAATCCATGGCCGCCTCTGCGTTGGCTACGGTGTGATTTCTAAAAACCCAGTCATAGGCGGAATTAGCCACCCGCTCGCGCAACTCATGATCTTTAAGCAACGAAGCACATGCACGAGCCATCGCCTCCGGTTCATCTGCAAGCAGCAATTGTTCTCCGTCTGTCACCGCCAACCCCTCCGCGCCCAGATGCGTAGATACTACCGGTCGGCGATAACTGAATGCTTCCAGTATCTTGATTCGTGTGCCGCTCCCCACTCGCAACGGAACGATGCAAAGATTTGCCTCCTCATAATATGGAGCTACAGTTGGAACGTTAGCGTGAATCGTCACCGCCGGATTCTCAGTAAGCTGAGTTACCCGCCGCAGCGGGTCCGCTCCTACCACCTGAAGAGTTATGCGAGTTCCAGCCAATTCCTGAACCTTCGGCAAGACTTGGTCGACAAAGTAACAAATTCCATCGGCATTTGGCGCATAATACAGTGCCCCGACAAAGAGGATTTTGGCCGCCGCATTGCCCTCTGCAGTTGCCGCTCGCCCTCCCGAGTTATCCGGTAGGTCGATCGCATTCGGCAGATGGTGAACGGCCGCGCGCGGGTAGCGCGCCGCCAGCACCGAACAATCGTCAATGCCCGCCAGGCACAGCGCATCGAACCGCGGCGCCATCATCTTCTCCAGCATCCGCAGCTGCCCCTCATCGGTCCTGCCGCGTTTCAGTGCCTGCACGTCGTTGTCCTGCTCCATCCTGTCTAGCAGGCGCGCGCTGCGGGTGCACTCGTCGTCGTCAAGGTCCAGCACCAGGTAAGGACGCGGGCCCTTCATCCCCGCCAATATGCCTACAGTAACTCGGGCCATGATCAGCTTGAAAGTGTGAATGGCAGCGAATTCAATTCCGGGAAAATACCGTTCCAGCAGCGTCGAGCTATCCACTTCTCCTCTCGCTCCCGGCAGCTCCGCATACGAAGCCGCACGGTTCAGCAGGAAAGACGGCCTTCCAGACCCCCACGACCACACGTTGAAGTTCAGCACGTGAACCCTGAAGCGTTTCCGCAGCGCGTCCAGCGTCATCGCCGCGCGCAACATCGATCCCGTGCCCAGTGGACTGGGCATCGAGGGCGTAACAAACAGAAGGTTGGGCAGACTCATAAGTTTCGATCGGTGACTGGGGTCGCTGGATCGTAACGCACGTCCCAGTCCAGCTTGGGCCGAACCACGGCATTGATGTAGTCGGTGTAGACCCCGCGCGCCGTCGATCCGTCAGCGCCCTCGGTCACCAAAAATCGCACCGCATCGGGAGCGTTGAAATGGTCGCGCTTGGGCGCCAGTGAAGTCATAGCCGCCGATACAGTCATTGTTCCCTCGGCCAGCAAGTCCCTGGGAATGCGCACGCTGGCGCAATAAAAGCCCGGCCTCCGCGGCCTCCCGTGACTCACTGTGCCTGAGTCCGTCGACCACAGCACCGCGGTCCCCCACTCGTTATTGATGGTGATTGAAGGAAACACGATAACGTCTTCCGCAAAGACCTTGAATTCCATATCGATGTCAAAAGGCTCATCCACGGAAACGTTGGTTCGTGTCTCCCCTGCTTCATCGCGCACGCGAATGCGAATAAGCCGCGCAACGTCGTCTCCCGGCGCATCGGCAAGCGAATCCCACCGGCGTTCTCCGGCGCAGGTTGTGTCTCTAAGCAGATAAGTCGCCATCACGTCGCCCACCGCGCCTTCGTTAACAAGCTTCCCATGCTCCAGCAAAATGGCCCGACTGCAAAGCCGGGCAATGGCCACCGTGTTATGCGAAACGAACACCACCCCTTGTCCATCGCGGCCCAGCTTCCTCAAGCGTTCCAGGCATTTCTTTTGGAACTCCGCATCTCCCACTGCCAGCACCTCGTCCACCAGCAGAATATCCGGCTGCACGTGCGCCGCTACCGCAAACGCCAGCCTCATATACATCCCGCTGGAGTAAACCCGCACCGGCGAATCCAAAAATGCCCCAATACCTGAAAATTCCACAATTTCGTCGAAGCACGCGCAAATCTCGCGATTCTTCAGTCCCAGAATTGCCGCGCTGAGAAACACATTTTCCCGTCCCGTAAGGTCAGGATGAAACCCAACTCCCACTTCCAGCAAACTGCCCACTCGGCCCCGTAAAACCGCGCGCCCGGCAGTCGGCCGAATCACGCGCGACAAAATCTTCAGCAACGTCGACTTCCCCGCTCCATTGCTGCCCAGAATGCCCAGCACCTCGCCTGCCGCTAACTCGAAACCCACATCGTTGAGCGCAAGAAATGAATCCTTCTCTCCACTTCGAGTTACAAGCGGATAGCGCTTGGTCAACCCCGTGACCGACATCAATGTCATACGAGCTCCGCCATTTCGTGCTGCAAGCGCAGAAACACCGCGATTCCAGCCGTAGCCGCCAGCACTCCCGCGCACGCTGAAGTTACACCCATGCGCATGTCGAAAGGCATCCCAAAAAGCGCGCTGCGAAATCCAAGCACGATGCCGGTCATCGGATTCAGGCCCAGCAGCCAGCGCCATTTCTCCGGAATCAACAACGGCGAATAGAGAATCGGCGTCGCGTACATCCATATCTGCAGCAGGAATGGAAGGGCGTGCCGGATGTCGCGATACAGAACATTCAGCGACGCGATTCCGATTGAGATGAGAAAGGCCAGTAGCGCATTCGCAACCAGCAGCGCCGGCAGCCACAACCAGCTCAACCGCATCGGATATCCGGCCGCCATCGCCCAGCCGCACACTATCACGCATCCCCCCGCGAATTCCACGCAGGCTGCCATCACCGATGCAGCGGGCAATACGGCGCGAGGAAAGTAAATCTTGGTAAGAAGATATCCGTTGGAAATAAAGGCTCCGCTGCCTGCGTTCACGGCGCTGGAAAGAAAACTCCACGGTACCAGCCCGGCCAGCAGGAAAAGCGCGTAGGGCACTGTGGAACCCTTCGCAGCCGTCAGGGCGCGGGAGAACACAGCGCCAAGAATCAGTGCCGGAAGCAACGGCTGCGCCATTGACCACACAATCCCTATCGTCGTCTTGCGGTATCTGACCTTCAGCTCCTTCACCGTCAGGTGCCAGAGCAATCCGCGGTACTCCCAATACTCGGCCAGTTGATTCGCCAAAGAAGGGCCCCTTGCATCGATCACGCTCTCCACAGAGACCTCCCCCACGCGCGGAGCTTCGCAAGTTTCAACCGGCTCGGCGCCCTCACCTTTGGCAAAGCGCGGCCTCGCGGCAAAGCCATCTCTGGAATGGGCAATTGCCAGTCGCGCCGTAACTCCATCAGTCGTCCTATCGGATCCACCGGTTCAAAAAAAGACGCGAAGCGGTCCGCCAGTTTGCGCAGCCGATTCCAATCCACACCCACAAACGGCATCATGAACACATCCGCCTGCCAGGGCACCGGATCCCAAGGCGGCCGGTCCGTCAGGCGATGCAGCAATTCGGCTTCAAGCGACAATGCTCGAAACTCATGTCCATTCCAAACAACCGGTCTTAACTTTTCCATGAGCACATTCTCAAACTCGATAGCCTTCACGGCCGAAGTTGGAAACAACCGCCAGTGAAGGTGAAAAGTTATCTCATCCTTAATGAATGCCAGATTAGAGGACCAATCCAGCGTGTTACTGTCAGGACTCGGACTATGTAACTCCCACCCCTGGTTCTCCAAAGCGGGAACAGCCTTGAGAACACGATCGCGAGGTATCAGCAGCTTAAGGTCTGGAATGGTGCGAATTGAACCCTCCTCGCGAACCAGGAGCGCCCAAGCCAACGGCCCGATAATCGCAACAGGTGCAACCGATGCCCCAAGCAGCGTCTCATGCAACTCAGCTGCCTTGTGCAGCCTCACCTGGTTCCGGCTCCATGCCATCTTTACAATCCCCTGGATTCGTGCCGCACAATCGTCTCCTGCCAGCCACCGATGAAGGCACGCACCCAGCGCCGGCAGCGTTTGTTGGCACTCGTACGACAGCGCATCCAGATCCAGCCCCGCCCTCCAGAGCAGCCACGCCTCCGTCCTTGCCGGCTCCGCCAAAATCAAGGTACCGATTGGAAACTTTGTCGCCGCCAAGGTTGTTAAAATCCCTTCTTTCGATCCAAAACCATCTTCGCCGCTCGCAACAGATCCGCGCGATGCGCGTCGATTCGGGTGGAATTCGATAAGTGAACCCGCCGCCTGAAAAGAGCCTCCGGTATTATTTCCGAGCGCAGTCCCAGGGAAACGGCCAGGCCATACCACGCGATAAACTCCCCTTCTCGCAATTCAGGAATCTCCCCCACCCTGACAAACGATTCCCGCCGCGCCAGCATCGTGCTGGGAATGATAAACGGACCTATCTCCGCCTTATAACTCACCTCCCGGCCTTGCGCCTCTGTTAGCTCTGGACTCAGAAAGTTTTCTCCGAAGGTGAAAACCATATCCAGGTCCTTCCTGGCTTCCAGTTCCCTCACTTGTCGATTCAATTTTCCCGACGCCCACACATCGTCTGCATCCAGGAACGCAAGGTATTCTCCCCGCGCCAGCCGCACCCCGGCGTTCCTCGCGTTCGCGGCGCCCAATCGACCCTCGCCCACCACGCGCACCGGCGCGCCAAAGCTCTCAGCAAGCGCCCCGCTTCCGTCGCTGGAACCGTTGTCGACAACGATCACCTCAACATCAATTTGCTCTTGTCCCAGAACACTCTTGATCGCTTCGCCCAAATACCTGGCTCCGTTGCGAACCGGAATTACCACGCTCACAAGTCCCGTCATGCCTCAGTCCAAATCCATAACGTCCGGGCCCCTGCCGAAGTAATCCGGCCATGAAACTTGTCGCGGGCTCTTCGGATCGTACTCGCCGCGGTCGATGCGTTCGATTCTCTTCCTGAAAGCTCGAACAGTTCCGAAGTCGGCCCCCTCAAGCCCTCGAGTCATATTGCCCGGATGCCGCCGATAAAGCAGCACCACCTTATCCATCAAAACCTTCGCAATATTCTGCTCCCAGCATCTCATAAAGAAGTCCAGATCTTCACAATAGCGCAGCGACTCATCAAACAGGCCTAACTTCTCAAAAACGCTTCGCCGCCACACCCCGCTGCCGATGTTGATATACCGGTACGGCCTGGTGAAAATGTTCATCGATCCATCCGCACGTATTTTGAAATTCTGCACATAACCCTGCGCGAAGCCGGCGTCCGGTTCACCCATCAACGCTTCCACCGCGGAACGAAACGCCTCGGGTCCCAACAGGTCATCAGCGTCAAGAAACATCAGCAGATCCGATTCGGATTCCCTGATCGCCAGGTTGCGCGCTCCGGCCGGTCCAATCCCCGGCGTCTCAAGCACCCGGCAACCTCCAATGCTCCGCGCCAGTGCGCCGGACCCATCCGTGGACCCATCGTCCACAACCACAATCTCCACCGGCGCATAATCCTGCGCCACGACACACCGGATCGTCTCCTCAAGATGTGCTGCCCCATTGCGGACAGGCATAATCACGGCAATCGAAGGTAGAGTCATGGCAAGTTAAGTTTCCCTGTCCACTGTCCACTGCCCACTGTTCACTGTTCACTGTTCACTGTCGTCATAACTCCGCAACGTCTGGGCTCTTGCCCAGATAATCAGGCCAACTTACACGCCGAGGAGTATTCGGATCGTATTCGCCTCGCCGGATACGCTCGATTCTCTTCCTGTAAATCCCCATCAACCCGAACTCCACCCCTTTAAGGCCCCGAGTCATATTCCCTTCGTGCCGTCGATAATAAAGCGTCACGCAATCCACCAGTTCTCTCGCAATATCCCGCTCCCAGCATCGCATAAAAAAGTCCTGGTCTTCTCCCAGCCACAGTGACTCGTCCAGCAGCCCCACCGTCTCAAAAACGCTGCGCCGCCATAACCCCGATCCAAGGTTGATAAACCGGTAAGGCCTGGTAAGAAGATGAATGGATCCGTCCGGCCTTGCCGTGAAATTCTGAATGCATCCCTGGGCAAATCCAGCATCCGGCGCGCGCAAAAGCGCCTCCACCCCGATTTGCAACGCCAGGTGACCCAGCAAGTCATCAGCGTCGAGAAACATAAGCAGATCTGACTTCGTCGCTCGAATGCCCACATTGCGTGCCGCGGCCGGCCCAACGCCGGGGGTCTCAAGCACCCGGCAGATTCCGGTACCGCGCGCAAATGCGCCGGACCCGTCTTTGGAGCCGTCGTCCACTACCACAATCTCCATCGACTCGTACTGCTGCGCTTGCACGCATTCGATCGCCTCGCGCAGAAAGGGCATTCCATTGCGGACCGGCGTAATCACGGCGATCGAAGGCCACGGCATTTTGATCGGCCTCAGTGCAGTGCGCTCCGCACCACGTCTGGAATCTGCGCCAGATCGGATCCAAGGTGCAGAATGTGCGCGGGAAGTTTTGAAGCCAGCTCAGCCATGCGGTCCATGTCTGCCTGGCCCGCACTTGGTAACTGCGCCACTGTGCTCGGTGCAATTGCGGCCAGGGCTGCCGCCGGCCCGCACGGAGTTAGGTAAGTATCTCTTTCACCGCTAACTCGCGGAATCAGCAGGGCTCGAAGCGTGAAACCGGAACTCATTCGCTCCGGCGCAAGATCTGAGAGAAAAAAGGTGGCTTTGTCGGGGCTGTTTTCAACCAGCGATTGCGGATTCCAAATGCGCTTGTGTAACTCCGGAAAGCGCTCCAGGTCCCTGGGCAATAGCTTGGCGGTGTTATACAAGCTATGAATGTAGATCGGCGCGTTGCAATCTACTGCGCAATAATCGTCGCCCGCGTAGTCCATGCCGTCATTCAGGCACAGCAGCGTTGTCGTCGATTTCCCCGACCCTCCTCTTCCCGCCAACAGCACTCCGCTGCCGCTGTCTCCCACCGCGCCTCCGTGGACAAACTGCAACCCAGCCGCCGAAAGCCAACTGTGGAGAATCGCGCGGAACGGCGATCCAACCTCCCAATAGGGCAGCGGTGAGCCGTCCCTTTTCAAGAAGAATGCTTTGCCGTTCGCCGCGTCCACCAGGTTCAGCACGTCAGGTCCAGGCATATAAAAAGCCGGCACCGTGGGCGAATAAAAACCTCGTAACTCTCCTCGCCTGCCGCAGTTTCCCGTCCAATCGCGATAGAGAGTTTGAAGATAAGACGCCAACAACGAGTTAGACGGAGCCCCTGCGGCTTCGCCGTCCCACACATGAATGGTTAAGTCGCATTCACCCTCAAACTCATGCTCCAGGTGGCTAAGCGCCGGGCTCAACTGACGACTGTGAATCCCCTCCAGGCAGCGGACCCGAAGCCGCCGTCCCGCCACCAGCAATTTGGTTTCACTAGCCGGCGCTCGCTGGCTAGCTTCGTCAAAGTACTCTTCCAGAACTGCCGAAAGTTGCCGCCCGCGTGAAACCGGTTCAGGCGGTGTCGGCTTGCCGCCCGGATACAGGCAAAGCTGTTCCGTTAAGTCGTGCCGCATGTCCACTGAAAAAGTCTCGAACGGAACCCGCTGCGTCTTCTCTTCGGCGGGCGTTGAAGCCGTCGCCCCCTCCACGCTTGCCGGCTCCGCGGTTGCCAGTCCAATGCCAATAAAGTTTTGCAGCAGCACAATCACTGCCGCCACCAACTCCGGCCTTCTCACTTCGTACTTGCTTTCCAGCGCAGCCACAATCTCGCTCGCCGTCGGTTCCTTCTCCAGCATCTCCAGCACGCGTGCTGCTGTCGAATTCAAAACAAAATAGACGCCGCGGGCCATCTGAACCGCAATGGCTCCATCTTCTGCCAGAGCCACAATGCTTTCGTCGCGGTTGAGATGGAATCTCTTCTTGCGCGACAACAGTGTCGAGGCCGTTTCCGTGTCCATGCCCCCCGCATCCGCTGCCGGAGCATCCCGATACATCTCCAGCTCCGGCGCCTGAAAAACCAATCCCTCGCCCGGCTTGGCCAGCTTCAGCGCCCGGCACTCGGCCTCTCCTTCAATCTCCTCGGCAATCACCAGGTCGGTCTGAACCAGTCGGCCGAGAAACCGTTCCGCGGCTCCACGCAATTCCGCGCTCGGCGCGTCATATTTCGTCTCCAGCGCCTTCGCAATCTCCACCGCCGTCGGCGCATCGTTCACCAGCAACAGAATGTCCTCGGCAGAACCCGAAAAGCTGAAGTAGGCGCCCGTATTAAGGTTCAGGGCGATGGTCGCCTCTTCGAACTGTTCGAACAAGCATCGTTCTGCTGCAAAGCGATAACGAAACGGAGTGCCTGGCGCCGGCTCGGCGGGTTTCTTCACCTGCGGCCAGCCTGCCTCTCCCGCCTCATGAATCGGATCTACCAGGAAAAGATTTTCCAGGTCGCGATGCGAGTGCACCGCCGGCGCAAGATAAGGAAGTTTGGGCTCCGCAAGCTCGGTGGGCGCGTCGAGGCTGTGTCCGGTCGCGTGCCTTTCCTCAACGATCAGCGATTCATCTTTCAGCTCGCTTAAAAATCCAAATAGGTCGGCGGCAATTACCTGCGCGGATGCATCGTATTTTGCCGATAGCGCTTCCGCAAGTTCCCCCACCGTCGGAGTTCTGGAAAGCAGCAAAAATGCATCCCCGGCCACACCCGGAAGGCTATAGTAGCGTCCTGTTCCCAAGTGGATCGCCACAACCTCTTCACCAAACCGCTCAAAGATTACGCTCGCGCCGCTGTGGCCGAGCCGTATGTCAACATTCATCGATCACTGTCCTGGTAAGTAGGTTATTAACGTATGAGGAAACACGAAATATCTCGCGGAACAACTGACTCGATTGTTGCATAACTGCGAGCGGTTCCGCTCAATTCCCCCTGTACTTGACCACTGCGAGCGCGCGCGCCAGTCTCAGTCCTTGCAGGCCAGGAATCGATCGAGCCAGCTCCGCCAATCTTTTGTGCAGCGCCTGTTGCTCCCCCAGTTGTTCTTCCATGCTCTCCATGCTCCGCCGGTAGCCTGCCCAATCCCCTCCCAGTCCCTTCAGAATCTGCCGCCACGGACGCCAGTGCACCAGGTACATTACATCTTTTCCCAGCCGGCCATTTCCCAGTTGATAGTGAAACAGTTCGACCAGTCGCGCGGCAGCTCGCCGCTCGGCCCTTTTTGCCGAATCGCTCAGCAACTCCGCGGCCTGGGCTGCTGCCGTCGTATCGTCGTATCCGCGCAGCAAACTGGTCACGGCCAGCGCCGCAACCCGAATCCTCGATCGATAAACCCACCGCATCCCCTCTTCCAGCTGCCCCGCCAGCTCCATATGCGCGCACCAAACCCTTGCATCCACCAGATCCCGGCACATGCTCTCAATCCCCATGTCCTCGCGGATTGCATGGTGAACGGTGAGCAGAAACCCGTCCTTTGCATCCACCACGGGAATCTCAGAGCCCATGAGGTCAGCCCTCACTGATCGCTCTAGGATCTCCTCGACACGCAACCCCGACCCGGCCAACTGCCAGTGCACATCGATCTCACTTCCATCTGCCCCGTAAAGAGCTATCGCCTCATTCCCCGCAAAGCGCGGCGCATTCTCCACAAATTTCAGATACTGCGCCAGCGTTTCCGTCCCCTTCCGCGCCAGGCCCTCCCCTTCCAGGCAAGTCAGCGCGTCTCCCAAATCCTTTCGTTGAATCAGTAAATCGCCATCCCCAATCGTGCGCTGCTTCGGCCCTCCGTACAGCAAGGCCATGGCCGCCACGCCCTTAAACGCCGTCACCCGAATCCCCGCCTGCTCCAGTGCGCCAATCGCAGCAATCGCTTTAGCCGCGCGGAGCGCCGAGTCGCCGTGCGCTCTCAAGAACTCCCGCCTGATTGTCCATGTGTCTTCGCTGCTTAGCTTCAACCCCAGCTTCTGCACCTGGGCAGACAACTGGGGCGTAACCTTCCACGCCCCGGCCAGCGCCAGCACCGCATGCCAGGCCTCCGCCTCCGCGATGCGGCCGGCAGCAGCCGTGGCTCGCTCATCCCCCGCCAGCAATAACTCTGCAATCTGAACTTTGACTCGCATTTTCTTCAAGCTATCAGCATTCCGAACATCACCCATTCCATTGTCCTGCCCATGACGTACTCAAGATGAGTACTGCTGTCATCCTGAGCGGAGTTTGGCCGTCTCTTTGGCCAAACGGAGTCGAAGGACCTGCGGTTGCCTCCGCGAATTAGGCCACGAATTTCTGGAGCCCCATCCCAGCGGCCAGATCCTTTAGGTTATAACGGAAACTCCCGTCCCATGAAAAAGCGGCAATCCCCTAGCGCGACAAAGGATACTGCTTCCGGCCGGGCGGAGGCTCCGCTGCGCCCGGCGGCCCTCCCCGCACTGCGGCCGCATAAAAATGCCGGCTGATGCCAACCACAAAAGACAGCCCGTTATAGAAGTGGTAGAGCAGGTGAAACGGAATCGCCGCCAGCATGAAGGCGATTCCCCGCTTGCCTGCGAGAAAAATGTAAAACTGGCTGTTCAGCAACGCCAGCAGCAACAGAACCGCAAAGCACGCAAAGATGAGCTTGTGCGCCGGCAAGTAATAAAGTGCTATGCACAACGAGCAACAGATATAAACAATCCCCAGCCAGCGGTGAGACTTTTTGAGCGTTCCCTGTTTGTTATAACGGTGTCTAAGAGCAAGAAGCACAGGCACAACCGTCAGCGGCGGAATCAGTCCAAACATTCTATAGGAATACGCTACGGCGGCGATAAGTCCCACTGCGCAACTCAGGATAAAAAGTGCCCTGTGCGGTCTTCTGTAACTCCCTAACTCACCCCACCATCGCGCTAACATCAAAAACAAAATTGCCAGCAGCGGAACCAGCAGATAAGCCCCGCTGACCACGGCCAGCGCGCCTGATAAAGCCACCAGTACAAACACCAAGGCTACGCTCACCCTCTGGCTGATTTGCAGGTTCAGATCGTTGGGCATCGTCCGATCGCGCAAAATCAGTTCCGTCCACGGAATACCGCGATCCATAATGTCTGTCTTCACCAGATTCCAGAATGTCCATTTTTTCAAATGAGTTACCTGAATCGAACGGTCGAGGACAATCTTGCGATGATCGCGAGTTAGCCGGTAACCAAGTTCAATGTCCTCAATCGAAGGCCGTCCATACTCCTCGCTGAAGCCGCTATGCTCGAGGAAAATCTCCCGTCGGATAGCTCCGCACCCGCTCCAGAAAGTCGAGGCGCGCTCCGCCCCGGTTTGGTGAATGTAAGCATGCATCAAGTTACGATATTGCGAGATAAAATCTTGCTCGGCCGGGTTCTCGTCATACGAACCAATGATTGCGTCGAGTGCCGCATCTTCGTCGAAGCGTTTGCCAATCTTTTTCAGCGTATCGGGCCGCACGCAGACGTCGGAATCCACAAAGAAGAGAACGTCGCCGGCCGCCGCCTTCGCCCCCAGGTTGCGCGCGAATGCCGGGCCCATCCGCTGATCCGTGTGCAGAACCTTTACCCCGAAATCCGCGGCAATTTTGCCGGTAGCGTCTCTTGACGCATCGTCAACCACGATGATCTCAAACGCTGGCAACAGGCTTTCGTGCAAGGCTCGCAGGCAGTGACCCAGATGCTTTTCTGCCTCGCAGGCGGGGATCACCACCGAAATTTTAGCCTGCATAAACCGGACCCCCGGAATGCGCCGACCGGCAAGACGCGTCACACTAACGTCACCGGCCTAAGTCTTCCTCGCCGGGAAGTGCGAGGCTTGAGATACTCCGAAGATAGTCCCAATTCCACCCAAACGCAATCCTGCGATGGGGTGGCACTTTTGCACAATTTCAGGGGCCGGCCTCCAGATTCTTTCCCATGGTTTCCCGCATATCGACGCGGATTGTCATTGCCCCCTGCGGCAGAGGAGCAGTTCTCCGGTAAGCCAGCGAACCTGCCGGCGCCGCCACCGGCTGCCACTTCGAGTCCAGCATCGTCGCGCCCAGCAACTTGCTATCGGGCCGCTCCGAATCCTGCTGGATGACCACCAGAGAAATCCATGACCGGTTCAGAAAATCCGCCATCTCCGCCGTTGTATGAAACACCGGATCGAAATGTGACATCGACCAGTCGGTCACGCCCAATGTCTTCGTCGCGCGAAGGACAAAGTGCTTTACAGCCGGATCGTCCAGCGCAACGCTTGCAATGAAGCCGCCCTCATGCGCCGGGTCCCCCGCAACCAGATATACCAGGTTGTTACCGTCCTGACCGGCAAGAGTCGCAGCCACAAAACTCTCATAAGTTACTCTCGGTTTCTTTTCCAGCGGCAGCGCCCACCCCACACTTACGGCACCGACAAGCCCAGCCATGACAGCGCCGGTAGCCACGCGCGACCATCCGCTCACAACCGAAACAACTCTGGCCGTCAGATGCAAGCCAAGCGCCGCCAGCACCACGGATGCCGGTACCGCGCAAATAAAATAGCGGTCGTCCCATGGCACAATCGCCACCGAGCTCACCATCCACGTCCCCAGCAATAGGCCAGTAGCGATGCCCCAGCAAGGCTCCTTCCGATATGGGGCCGCGATCGCGCCCAGAACCATCAGCGCGAAAAGCACCGGCCCCAGGCATTGAAACGAATGAACAGGAAAGATGGTTGCCGCGGCCAGCTCAGACCCGAAGCTCAGCCGGCTGGTCCGATTGTTCCAGAAAAACCACGGCACTGTCGGCAGCAGCACCAGGGCAGCGCCGATCCACAAAGTGCGGTCCCGGAGCATTCCCTTCTTCCCCGCTAAAATCAAAGCGATCCACGGAACGGGCAGCAGCGCAGCGCCGCGGCCATGCACTAACATGGCGGCAACCGTAAACACCCAAAATAAGCTCCACCGCCCGCGCCCCCCCTCAATTGCCCTGGCGCCGGCCATCATGGCGGCGCAAGCCAGCAGCGCCAGCAGCGCGTCCGGCATCACGGAAAACAACGACTCCTGCATAACTGGAAGAAGCAGGAAAGCAGTTACAAAAATGAATGCGCTTACAGGCCCATCGCTGGTTCGCATCATTCGCAGCAGCAGCGTTGCGGCCCCTGCCGTAGTTACCACCATCAGCGTCAGAAGAGCTATCTTCGTCCTGCCGAAAACAAGCATCCAAAGCGCCTGAACCAGGTAAAACAGCGGAGGCCAGTGCCCGATCGCGATCTTCGGGAAATGCACATAGTAAGTCTCCGCGAAGGCCCGTGGACTCAGCGGCCAATGAGAAAACCCCGCTCCAGCCAGATGCTCCAGATAGTCATGAACCATCAATCCTGTAACCACATGCGCAGGCTCGTCTGGGGTGCCGGCCAGGTCGCAGGAGTAAGCCCCGGAATGCCACTGCAACATGGCGCAAATCAGCAGCAAGATAACTGAGCTCACCAGCCCGTAAAGCAGTTTTCGTCCCCTCGAGCTAGACTTTCCCATCGTTTCACTCAATTCAGACAAACTCCCACGCTCTCGTCGCGGTAAAAGAACATTGTGCGGCCGATGACTTTCTTGTTTTTACCTTGTTACCGTCAGTCGCCGCAAGCCATCATGGTTCCCGCGCAGCTTTGCTGATAATCTACCCCGTAAAGGCGCGGCAGCTTTCGCCCGCCACGTTTTATGGAGCTCTTTCGGGGCCATCTCGCGCAATCCCCACCGGCGAGTTCGCTTGGCCTTCGCTTCGTGCGCTCGCTTTTCGACCCCCAGGCCGCTCCGCGCAATCGTTTCGTGCCCCGCTGGCTCTTCCTCCGCGCCCTCGCCGCCATCTATTTCTCAGCCTTCTTTCCCTTGCTCTTCCAGATCGAAGGCCTCAATGGCCCGCGCGGCATACTACCCGCCAGTCGCTTCCTTGAAGCCGTGCGCGGCGACGTGGGACCGCTGCGATTCTGGTACGCGCCCACGCTCTTTTGGATCTCCTCCGGATCGCACGTGATGATGGCCGTTGTCTGGCTCGGCCTCATCGCCTCAGTTGCCGCATTTTGCAATCTCTGGCCCAGGTTCAGCTTCTTTGTCTGCTTCGTCTGCTTCCTCGCCTTCGTTACCGCGGCACAGGCCTTCTCCAGCTATCAGTCTGACAGCATGTTGCTCGAAGCCGGTTTCATCGCGCTCTTCTTTGCGCCGCGCGGCCTAATGCCCGGATGGGGCATCGCATCTCCGCCCTCGCGCGCCAGCCTCTTTCTTTTGCAATGGGAGTGGTTCCGCATCTACTTCGAATCTGGCATGGTCAAGCTGCTCAGCGGCGACCCGCAATGGCGCAACTTCACCGCCATGGACGAGTACTACCAAAACGGCCCGCTGCCCACCTGGATCGGTTGGTACGTTGAGCACCTGCCGCACTGGTTTCATGCCGCCTCGGTGGCCGGAACCCTGACCCTGGAACTGGCCATCGTATGGATGATGTTCCTGCCCCGCCGCGCGCGCCTCATCTGCTTCTGCATCGTCACGCCGTGGGAAATCGGCGTCATCCTCACCGCCAATTACACGTTTCTCAATTACCTGGTTCTCGTGCTGGCCTTCCTGCTGCTCGACGACCGAAGCGTACTTTGGGTCGTCCCTGCGCGCTTTCGCGTTGCGCTCCCCAACCCCTCGCCGCATGAGAACGCGCCCCAAATCGAATCCCCGCCGACCAAAATCGAAGACTCCAACGCCGTCAACGAATCCACTCCAGACCCTCGCGGCCCGGCCGTCTTCCTCAACAAAGCCCGCGTTGCCATCGCGGCAGTTATGCTTTCCTGGATCGCCTACGCAACCACCGCGGAGATGATTCGCATGGTCGCGCCCGGCCTGCCCGTGCCCGCTTCGCCAATCGTGGCCCTCGAGCCACTTCGCATCGCCAACCAGTACGGGCTCTTCGCCGTCATGACCCGCGGACGCTACGAGATTGAATTCCAGGGCTCGAACGACGGCCAGAACTGGACACCCTATCTCTTCCGTTATAAGCCCCAGGCTCTCAACAAAGCCCCAGGCATCTACGCTCCCTACCAGCCGCGCTTCGAATGGAATCTCTGGTTCGCCTCGCTCGGCGACTGGCAACAAAATGACCTCGTGCCTCTCACCGAAGAACGCCTGCTCGAAAACGACTCCGATGTGCTCGCCTTGTTCCAAGGCAACCCATTTGCCCAGTCCCCGCCGCGTTATGTGCGGGCAGTCTTGTGGCAGTATTGGTTCACTTCGAAGGAAGAGAAACAACAAACCGGCAACTGGTGGAAGCGCAACCTGCTCGGCCTCTACGCGCCAGTGCTGACCCGCCAACCCGACGGAGCCTTCGGCGCAATCCAATATCCTGAAGAGTTGGCGCCCCATGACTAAAGAGCTTGCGGAAAATCTGAATACGGAGGGAGGCGGGGGTTTCGCGCCTTACGAAAAAATTCGTAGGGAGCGCCAGGAAGTGTCAGGGCACGACTTCAGCCGTGCCGAATACGCCAGTAGAATGAGTTGGGGTTCAGCCCCGGAGAAGGTCATTTCGCCAACTTCATCTGAAATTCGGCGTCCTTCGGCAAACCGTAACGATGCTCGCCGCGCCCAGGTCATTGGCTCCGGTCCCAACGGCCTTGCAGCAGCCATCACCCTCGCCCAGGCCGGCCTGCAAGTGGTCGTCTACGAAGCCGAACCCCAGCCCGGCGGTGCTGCCCGCACCATGCAGCTCACTCTGCCCGGCTTCCACCACGACTTCGGCTCCGCGGTCCATCCCATGGCCGTCGGCTCGCCCTTCTTCGCATCGCTCGCCCTTGAGCAGCACGGCCTGCAATGGATTCACGGCTCCGCGCCCCTGGCCCATCCGCTCGACGACGGTTCCGCAGTCATCCTGGAACGCGATCTGGCCGACGCTGAAACCGCGCTCCGCCCCGACGGCCGCGCTTGGCGCAAACTCTTCCAGACTCTCGTCGACCACTGGCCGCAGTTTGCCCAGGACGCGCTTGGCCCCGTAACGCGACTTCCGCATCATCCCTTCCTCATGGCCCGTTTCGGCTGCCACGCCTTCCAGCCCGCGCTCCGTCTCGCCGCGCATCACTTTGCCGGTGAGCGCGCGCGCGCCCTATTCGCCGGCCTCGCCGCACACTCTTTTCTTTCCCTCGACCAGCCGCTCAGCTCCGCCGTCGGCCTGGTCATCGGAGCGGCCGCCCACGCCGTCGGGTGGCCCATTTCGCGCGGCGGCTCGCAGGCCATCACCGATGCGCTCGCCTCTCATCTGCTCTCACTCGGCGGAGAAATCCGCACCGGCACGCGCATTTCTTCGCTCGATCAACTCGACGCACCAGGCGCGCTGATCCTCTGCGATGTCACGCCGCGCCAACTGCTCTCCATCGCCGCCGACCGTCTGCCGCCCAGCTGCCAAAAAGCTTTCCAGCGTTTTCGCTACGGTCCCGGCGCGTTCAAAATCGACTACGCGCTTTCACAGCCCATCCCCTGGCGCGCGCCGGAATGCGCCCGCGCAATCACCGTACATCTCGGCGGAACCATGGAAGAAATCGCGCAGTCCGAATTCGCCGTAACCCACAGCCGGATAGTCGACCGGCCCTTTGTGCTGGTCGCCCAGCCATCTCTCTTCGACCCCGCCCGCGCGCCGCAAGGCAGGCATGTTGCCTGGGTCTACTGTCACGTGCCCAACGGCTCAACCGTGGATATGACCACACGCATTGAAGCTCAGCTTGAGCGCTTTGCTCCCGGCTTTCGCGACTGCGTCCTCGCCCGCCGCGTCTCCGCACCCGCCCAGCTCGAAGCCATGGACGCCAACCTCGTCGGCGGCGACATCAACGGCGGCGAGTTATCGCTGCGCCAATTCTTTTTCCGTCCCTCGCGCGGCAATTACTCCACCGGAACCCCAAACCTCTATCTCTGCTCGTCCTCCACCCCACCCGGCGGCGGCGTTCACGGAATGTGCGGCTACCACGCCGCCCTCGCCGCCCTGCGCCATTTGCCAAGCTGAAAGATCCGCACGCTGCCCGCCAAATCCACTTCGATACACAGTGCCCCATCTTTGCGACTTTTTTCTGTCGCAAAGGTGGGAGACCACAAATCTCAATCAGTCGATTTCCGAGAAGCATTTGTTTCTTCCCAGTGCACAACCCTCAGTCGCACCGGAACAACCTTTGCCCTTGCAATTCGCGTCGTGAACGATACAATCTCAGAAAATCGAAGCGAATCCAGACCACATGCCAGAACCCAACCTGACTTCCCCCTCACCACCCGATCCCGACGCATCCCTCGCCCATTGGCTCGAAGCCCGGCACAAAATCATCCTTATTCTTGCGCTTATCGCCGCGTTCCTCTGGACAATCTTTTATTTCCAATTCACTGTCGACGACGCATTCATCATCTTCCGCTACGGCAAAAACCTCGTCGCTCACCACGTGTGGAACTGGAACCCCTCGGGTACGCACGAAGAGGGCTACACCAGCGCCATCTACACCGTGCTCTCCATCGTCCCCGCGCTTCTCCACATCTCCCCCTCCCTCTTTTTCAAATTCATCGGCCTGGCCTGCATCGCCCTCATGCTCTATCGCCTGCGCACCGCCGCCCAAAGCCAATTCGCATTTCTTCTCGGCGTCCTCGTCATCGCCCTCGATCCCTGGGCCTGGCTCCATGCCTACGCCGGCCTCGAAACCCCGCTCTACATGCTGCTTCTGCTTGAAATGGCTCTCTGCGTTCACCGCGCCGCAACCACCCCCGCCTGGCAGGTCTACGCGCTCTTTCTGCTGCTCCCGCTCACGCGCCCTGAGGGCATTGTCTTCGGCTGCATGGGCGTTGTTCTCTTCTGGTCCCGCCGTCGCCAAGGCCGCCGCTTCGCCCTATTCGCCATCGCCTTCATCCTCGGCGTCGTCTACTTCCTCGCCCGCTGGCGTTACTTCCACCATCCCCTGCCCAACCCTTATTACCTCAAGCTCGCCCACCTCGGCTGGGACCGCACCCGCACCATCCTTCTCGACAACCTCTCCCAATCCAAGGCTTACTTTCTGGTTCTGTTTCTGATCGCCGTCTTCGCCCGCAACTTCTACACGCGCATCTTTGCCCTTTGCGGAGCCGTCCTGCTCCTGTTCCTTTACGCGCCCCACGACATGCAGATGAACTACGCCGACCGTTTCTATTTCCAGGTAGCCTTCCCCATCCTTCTCTTCTTTCTCATCGCGGAAGACCTGGTCCCCATGGCGCGCCTCGCCTCTGCCATCGCCGCCGTTCTTCTTTTCTCCATCACAGTTCCCTACCTGGTCACCGCGCTCAACTACTTCCCCTACCGCACCCAGGCGGACATCGATCTCGCCCAGCGCCTCGCGCCCTTCGCCGAGGGCCACACCATCCTCACCCCCAACGCCGGAGCCATTCCCTACTACTCCAATTGGTTTTCCTATGACTTCTTCGGCCTCGGCACCTACCGCATCGGTCCCGACAAACTCACCGTCGACTATTTGAAGCAGATCCACCCCGACCTGATCCTCGTCGAAAGCCCAGAGCCGGCTCTCAAGGACTTCTGGAGCCTCGGCGCCTATCCAAACAAGGCCGTCGAAATTGAATTTCTCAAAGAGTCCAGCGACTACGAATACGTCGGCGAATCCGGCTGCTGTCAGGTTTACAACGTGGAGTTTCTCCGCAAAGACACCCCGCAGCATGACCAGATCGTCGCCGCTCTCAAGCAAAACATGCAATCCTCCTCGCAATCGACCCTTACATTCAAGGATCTCCTGCTTCAGCGCTATGTTCGTTGGCTTAATTGAGATTGCCGCGGCGAACAGGCAAGAGTCGAGAGACATTGCGCAAGGCGCTCCATCACTCCTTCAGTCACCGCCTTGCGGCTGAAGGAGTGATGGGAGCCCGCCGTTATTGTCCGGTTCCGCTGAGCGAGATGCTTTGCGGCGATCCGCTGGCGTTGTCGGTGATGGTGACGCTAGCCGAAAGTGGGCCCGTCACTGTGGGTGCAAAGTGTCCATGGATGCTGCAGCTTCCTCCGGCAACCACGCTGGCTCCGCAGGTGCTGCCGAATACAAATGAGGAAGCATCGGCGCCCTTGACAGCGACGCTTGTAATGGTTAGTGCTGATCCACCGGTGTTAGTCAGTGTTACCGACTGCGATGCGCTCTCTGTCCCCACCTTCTGGTTTCCGAATGAAATATTGGTGGCGGATAATGACACTGCTGCCGGGGTCGGACTGGTTCCGCTTAGCGCAATGGATTGCGGCGAACCGCTGGCGTTGTCGGTGATGGTGACGGCCGCAGAGAGCGAGCCCGTTGTTGTCGGCGTGAAGTGCCCGTGGATGGTGCATGGATGGTGCAGCTTGCTCCAGCCGCCACGCTGCTTCCGCAGGTGCTGCCGAATATGAATGAGGACGCATCGGCGCCGGTCACGGTGACGCTGGAAATGGTCAATGCCGATCCGCCGGTATTGGTCAATGTCACCGACTGTGATGAGCTCGTTGTTCCCAGCGCCTGGTTTCCGAAAGTAATGCTGGTGGCAGATAAGGACACCGCCGCCGATGTCGGGGTGGCTCCGCTGAGCGTGATCGATTGCGGTGAACTGGCTGCGTTGTCGGTGATGGTGACGGCCGCAGGCAGAGAGCGAGCCTGTTGTTGTCGGCGTGAAGTGCCCATGGATGGTGCAGCTTGCTCCAGCCGCCACGCTGCTTCCGCAGGTGCTGCCGAATATGAATGAGGACGCATCGGCGCCGGTCACCGTGACACTGGAAATGGTCAATGCCGCTCCGCCGGTGTTGGTCAATGTCACCGACTGCGATGCGCTCTGTGTTCCTACCTTCTGGTTTCCGAATGAAAGACTGGTTGCCGAGAGCGACACGGCCGGTGCACCCTCGCCTGTGCCCTGGAGCCCAATGCTTTGGGTTACGAAAGTCGAAGCAGTTGGGGCGAGGTTGTTGTCGGTCAAAGTGAGCGTGCCGGTAATGCTGCCATCGGACGTGGGCACGAAGCTGATTGGCAACGAGCACGATGCGCCTGCGCTCAGTGTCCCAGACACAGTGGAACTAGTAGTGACAAGTGGGCAGTCCGGCGGGCCGCTGCTTCCTAAAGTAAAGTTGGGCGCGATGCTTGGATTATCGCCGGAAGTTGGAACCGGGAGGTCCAGCGTGTAATTCCCGTCGTTGGCCAGCGTCACGGTCTGCGGGCTGTCGGCGCTGGCTGTGCCTTCCTGCGTGCCGGCAAAGGTCAATGACGGGGGATCTACGCGGTCGATCTTTTCCACGGCGCCGGAAACACTCGTCGTGAAATAAACATTTCCGTTGGCATCCAGTGCCACAGAGTAGGGGTCGGATAGTCCGCTGGCCAGGGTTGTACGCGCGCCGCCGGCTGCAACCTCCACCACCTCTCCGCTTCCGTAGACCGCAACATAAACATTGCCGGCCGGGTCAACGGTTACGCCTGTTGGGCCGCCGAAGCCGGTCAGCGCGGATTGCGTACCCGAAGGCGGAACGATGAACACACTCCCGGCGGCGTAGTCGGCAATGTACACGTTGCCGTTTGCGTCGACGGCGATGCCGCGCGGCGAATTCAGATTGGCGCCCACGCTTGTCTGCACGCCCGCCGGGGTGAATTTGACAACTGTGCTGGAATTCGGTTCGCTGATATACAGATTGCCTGCCCCGTCAACAGCCAGGTCATGTGGGTCGGTGAGGCCGCTGATGTTCAACTGCGTCTGAACGCCTGTCGCCTTCACGATCTCATAAATAGACCCGCTATCGGCGACGAAGATATTTCCCGCGCCATCCTCAGCCACTCCCGTTGGATTGACGAATCCGCTGCCGACTGGGGATTGTGCGCCGCCCGGTGCAATGAGCAACACGTTTTTTGCGCCGGAATTAGCGACAATCACATTTCCCCCGGCATCCACAGTCGTGCCAAAGGGCGCACTCAATCCGCCGGAATACATCGCCGGCGCGGCGCCAGGGAAGGCAACCATGGGACCAACTCCCACTCCCTGCATGTATGCCGTGGCAAACGGAGTTCCACTGTTGTCGTTGAAGGTGACCGCGCCGGGACGGACTCCAGGTGCAGCCGGCGTGAAATACACGTCGACGTCGCAAGTGTATCCGGCGGGGTAACTCTCCGAAGGTGCGCAGCTGCCCAGAAAGGAGTCGGTGTACTCGGTATTGGGCGCGCCGTCTGTAACGATCGAATAACTTTCCGACGTACCGGAGGTATCAAACGTAAAAAACAAGGAGACAGGGTAGCTTGTAGATGTCACTGTCATCTGGCCGAAGTTAGCAGATGATGACATCGACTCCTCTATCAACTCCCAGGTGTAGCCGTCGACGAAAAACACGTCTCCGTTGCCGTCAACGGCAAGTGCCGCAGCCTCAAAATAGTCGACGCCATAATTGATTGCGTAAAAATCATTGTCGTTAAGGCTTGCATCGGTAGGAATGCCGGTGCCGCTGAAGCCGCCGCTGCCGTCAGGCGTCAACTTGTAAATGGTGCCCGGATAGTAGGCCACATAGAGGTTGTTGTTTGAATCAACCGCGAGTGAATTGGCAATGTAAGGGAGTAGGGTTGTTGAGTAGCCGCCCCCCGGTAAAGGTATATCCTCGAACACCTTGCCGTCATAGGTATCGTTGAGAAAAAGATCACCATTGCCATCGACTGCGACGCCGCTCGCGCCGTGGGTGCCAGGGGCCGGAAGAAAGCTTTGCGTGTAGACTCCGCCCGATAGCGTTTCCTTGAACGGCGTGTCAACGAAATTGCTGTTGGAGACAATACCGTACACGTTGCCAAACTTATCCACGGCGACTGCCACAGCGTTATTCAATCCGCTGCCAATGGTAGTTTGCGTATAGCCCCCGCTGCCGTTCGGTGTCTCTTTCAGCAGCGTGGAGAGCGAGAGATCTGCGATATAGACGTTGTTATTGGCGTCGACCGCGACACCGTAAGGGTACAAAAGGCCGGTGCCGATTGAGGTCTGGATGAAGCCGCCGCCCGACGGAGTCAACTTCAATACGTGTCCGCTGCCTTGGTTGGCGACATAGAGATTGCCTTCTGAGTCCACCGCAAGACCCTGTGAGTTATAAAGCACGTTGGAAGGACTGAGAACGACTTGCGTTTGGCTCACGTGCGCGGTCTGAGCGCAGGCTATAGCGCCAGAAAACGTGCCCAAGGTTAGCACTAAAGCTGGAAGCGGATGCACGCAGGATGCCGCGTGGCGGCAGATCGAAGCGAGCGACGCGGTGAAAGCACGCGTCGTAGCGGACAAGGGAAGCTGGGTATTTTTCATGAAACTCCTCCGGATCCCAGCGATCGGTTGACCTCCGCAGGGACGCACTGTGTTGTTGTCTGGGGAGCGTGAGGTTTGTGACCAACGGAGGAGATTTTCTTGCAGAAATGTCTTCAAGAGGACTTAAAGCGGGGGAGAGAGCAAGTCACGCCGATGCAGCCAGGGACTGTTCCGGGGCAGGTCGATGTCGAGGCCGGACGCGCGCTATTCCCAGCCGCCTGAGCCGACAAAACCCGCCCAATACCAGGGGTGGGTGCTCTTGCCGGCTGCGCGAAGATCGAGCAGCAGCTTCCGCGATGCATTCCATACGGCATCGGCAGTAGACGCGTGGCGGCCGATCCTCTCGGTATACATCTGGTGCATGAATTGTCGAGTTGTAACGTCATCCACCGGCCACAAGGCCATCACAACGCTGCGCGCGCCGGCCACGCGAAAGGCCCGCTCCAGGCCCAGCACGCCCTCGCCATCGTGCAGCTCTCCGTTTCCCGTGTTACACGCTGAAAGCACGGCCCAATCCATACCGTTCAGATCAAGTGAAGCAATCTGCTGAGCGGTCAGAAGGGCGGACTCGCGCCCTTGGTTAGCGCCTGCGAACACCAGTCCGGAATGCAGCAGCGGATTGCCATCGCCGCAGCTCTTGTCCAGCAAAAAAGCGTGGGTTGCCACATGCAGAACCCGGCTGCGCGGCGCTTCTTCCAAAAACCGCGCTCGCGTCGCCTCTCCGCCCACAATCGATGCCGAGGGCTCGGTATTATTCCAGTGTTTCCAGGTTGACGTCACGTCGTTAACTTCTTCAGCAGCACCCGGCAGGGGATGAAATTCCAGCGTGCGAAACTCATCGCACGAGATATTGGCGTCGCGCAGTGGCGATGGGGAAAGCGCATTTGCCGCCAAGTCGAATCGCGGGCTGCCAAATGCCACCAGCCCGGTTTTCACCGCGGCGTCTTGCGTTAAAACCAAGTCGCGCTCGCTTGAGAGCAGGTGAATCACTGGCGCGTGTTCAATCAGGTAGCCCTTGCCTTCAGGAAAACTGCTGAAGGGAATCAGGTTCAACATGCCATCTGGGACCACGAGCGCCAGTTTGGCGTTGGCCAGCGCAGGCCGCATCGGGTCCCACACTCGCTTGCGCAGGGATAACGCCGCATCCCGGTAGGCGCGCTCGTTTCGCATGCTGCCCACGCCGCCTCCTTCCGCTTCACCTGAGGCACTGGCGCGCATGCGCTTCACAAGATCGTCAATAGTGTTTGCTTCGCCCAGGTCAAAGACACCAATGCGGTCCGAATCTGAATGCAGGACAAAAGCAAGATACGAAGGAGTGTCTCTCCTCGCCGGGTCCACTGCCTCCACAGCGCGACGCATGAATTCCACATACGAGATCAAGACCGAGTGTATAGGCAAGCCGCGGCGGATTTCCTCAAGCCGCACCGCGGTTGCGCGATCGTCATTACGGAATGAAGCGCTTCGTTCCGCCAACCCTCGCTCAATCTTCTCCATTCGTTCCGTGGCCTGGCGAATGGCTTCAGCGGCGCCCGCTTTTCCCTGCGCCGACTTTTCCAAATTCAGCAAATCGGCCCGCGCCTGGTTCAGCTCCGCGAGCAAACGCGCAACATCCGGGGCGTTGTCCGCATTCAGATTTTTTTGCCGCCGCGCCATCTCGTCGGCAACCAGCGCCCGCGAGCGCACCATCTCCTGGTAGATTGTGGCTGAAGGCATCTCCGGGTGGCGCGCGAGCACTGAGAGCGCCGTGCCCATCCCGCGCGGACGAATCCGCTCGTAAGCCAGTGCTTGGCGCTCTGGCAGCGTGCGGGCTTGCAGCACAAAACTCTCCCGGCCCATCCGCTCCACCAGCAGCGCCTCTTCGATGGCGCGCGTCAGGCTCCCACCCGCTGCCAGCGAACGCGCATAGTCCGCGCGCAGGCTTGCCTGGGCAAACGCAGTCTCATTCGTGTTGCCGAGTGAGGCTTCATAGGTCTTCCACGCCAGGTCAAACTGGCCCGTCCTGCTGTACACGCTGGCCAGGTTCGCCTTGATGCTGAGAACGGTAGGGCTGTCCGGGCCAAAGTCCTTGCTGGCTCTTTCAATGGCCCGGTTCAAGTGAAGAATAGCGTTGGGAAAATCCTGCATGCGGATAAAATGCGTTGCCGCATTGTTCTCCATAGTTCCAATGTCCGGGTCGTTGGGGCGGGCGCGCAAGCCTGCGGCGAGGCCCTCGAGAACCGAGGCGCCAGCGCCGGAGATGTCTCCGAGCCGGCGTTGCAGGTCAGCGTAGTTGTTCAGCGTGGTGGCCAGGTCCCAATCGTGATCCGGCCCGGGCTTTCGTTCCACCGCGATGGCCATCAGATCGGCGCGCTGCGCGCAAGGATAGTCACCCAGGTTCATGCAAACAAAGGCTAGCTCATCGTCGGCGTTGATGCCCTCTTCAGACTCCGGAAATTCCTTCTGCGCAATTTCGAATGCACGCTCTGCCAGTGGCCGCCCCTCGGCCCCGCGGCTGAGCGCAACGTAGACCTCTGATCCATTGGCCAATGCATTCACGTAAGCTTTGCTGCGAGGTCCGGAGGCAGCCTCTGCCACGGCTGCTTCACGAGTTACAAGGTCAAGAGTCTCCTGGGTGGCGCCTTCGCCCGACAGCTCCTGTTCAACCAACGCGTCCAAAGCCAGCGCAACTTCCAGCGTGTTGCCGGGATGCGCCGCTTCCGCGGCGGCCAACATTGCGCGCGCTTCGGCCACTGTCTTAGGAGCCGGCTTGGCCGCCTCAGACGGTTGCTGAGCGGCGCCGTGCGCCAGCAGCACAATGAACAGCGGCAGAATCAGGACTTCAGCCGCCGAAGCGCGCGCTCGTTTCAACCTGCGAAATTCAAAAATTCCCCTCATCCCGCTGCTCCGGCGCGGAAGCGCCGGCCCGGATCAAAGACGGTCTCCCATTGCAGCGCGGCTGGTGAGTTGTGCTCGTTGACCGACGCGGAAATCATTTCCCGCCCCCATCCGTAGCTCCGGCGTCGCGGCTCACCTTCTCCAGTGCCAGCACCTTTTGCTCCTGCAATCGCGCCCGGTGCTCCAAATCTCCCCGGAGAGAAATAGTCCGCGCAAGGTAATGCTGCGCTCCGGCCAAATCGTTCCGCGCCAAGTCGATCTGCGCCAGGTAATACAACGCCGATTCCAGTTGCAGCGAATCCCCCGCGTCAACGATCTTACGCAGTCCGGCTTCCGCGCCCGAAAGGTCACCCTCATGCATCCCGCATAGCGCCGAATAGAACTCGGCCTTGCGCTCCTCGCTGTCCCCTGACGGAACCTTTTCCAATGCAGCCAGCGCGCCGGGGCAGTCGCCGCGCCCATAAGCTTCCATGCCTTGCTGAAAATGAGGTTCTCCACTGGCTCCGCGAAGGTTGGTCGCAGCAAAGGAGGGCAGCGCCAGGTCAGCCAGCTGCGCCGCCGTCGCCGAAGCCGGAGACGAATGAACCGGCGCCGCGGCAGACCCGCCTTGCGTCGGAATCCCGTGCGCCGCTTTCGCCTGCGAGGTCGGCGCGGGGAGCGGCGCGAACATCCGAACGCCAACCACCGCCAGCACCGCGACTGCGGCAGCCCATCCCAGACCCCAAACCAGCACCGGCCACGCAAAAGCAGGCTTGCGCTTGGCCGGAGCGACCTGCGGAACCGGTTCGCGGGCAAGTTCATCGCCCACCGCTTCCAGCGCCTGCAAATAAGCCAGGCAGGCCGGGCAGTTCCAGTAGTGATCCTCAAACTGCTCGGCTTCCGGCCGGGAGAGCGCGCCCTCAATATAGCGGGCAGCATTCTCAATCGCCGGAGCTCGGTTGCAAGCGGTCATAGCACTTTCCCTGTTGTATAGTCTGGCAATATTTCGTTTTGTGACCGGTCCGCGACAAATTCCGCCACCCGCCGTGTGGCGCGAACCTTTCTCTGCCTCACAACATCCGAACTCAGTCCAAGCTGCTTGGCAATCGTTCCCGGCTTCAGGCCCTCCACCAGGGTAAGACGCAAAATGATCTTGTCGCTCGGGTCCAGTTGGGCGATGGCATGCATCGCTAAAACCCTCCGCTGTTCCACTTCCACATCCTCTGATGCCAATCTGAGGTCTGGCAAGTCGTCGGGAAACTCAAGCGATTCCGGCAGCCGCTTTGCCTCGCTAAAGTGGCTGTACAGCACGTTGCGCGCAATGGCCAGAACAAAGGCCGTCAGCTTTGCAGGCTCGCGCAATCGTCCTCGCCGCAACGCGCAAATCGACTCCATCATCACATCCTGCACCAAGTCGGCGGCAACGTCGGAGTTGCGTAATCGGGCACGCATCATCGCCCGAATCCTGGGCAGGTACCGCACCGCAAATTCCCGTTCCGCCTCCGGGTCTCCTCTGCCCATGGCCAGGGCCAGGCGAGCCTCTTCCGACGCCGCCGGTCCGGCCAACAACACGTCCTTCTCGTTGTCTTCACCGTCCATTGGGCATTTCCTTTGAGTCAGAGCGCGTTGCTGCATATCTTCTCACTCCCGGACTGCGCCGTAAAGCCGGATGGTCCATGCTAAACAATGCGAACTGCCGCCAAAGTACCAGGATGCGTAAATTGCCAGTTGATTACATTCTCACAAGCCTGCGGATGCTTTCGTCCGCTTTCCCTCGCGCCGCTGTCGAAATCCGGAAGGCAGTCGAGAAATCGACCCTCGAAGAGCAATTCCAGATTGAGCCCGAAGCTGGCCGAAAGTACGCAACTTACTTGTTTAATCGAAGCGGCCGGGAAGATACGTGCTGGCTATTGAAGTCCTATTCTGAGCCGATAACACATTTGGCTGCATATGCGGCCCCGCGCCATCGTCAGTCCCCTTAGAGTTTCCAGCCCTCTAAGGGCTCTTTGCGGGGCCCAATCCAGCAAATGCGAGGTGGCTGCGGATGACGAGTGACGGTCTGAACGGTCATAACCGGGGCCGCAAGGGAAAACTCCCGCGCGGCGCAAAACTGCAGGCGGAACTCGCCCGGACGCGATCCTGCATTGATATCGAACGCTCCGGAGACTGGATGCCCGCCGAAGAGTTGCGAAATGCGGCATTGGGTGCTTTGGAGGCGGGGAGCGATGTAACCGTCAATCTCGCCGGGGTCGATCATCTGGACGCGAGCGCCCTGCAGATCCTGCTGGTGCTCGATGCGGAGCAAAAAAGATGGGGACGGAGTTTCAATCTGGCGAACTCTTCCCCGCAGCTACGCTACTGGTTCGAATACGCCGGAGCGGCAGACCGCTTCTCGATGAGCGAGCGGAAGGGCGATGAATAAACCCGTCCAGAGCCCACCGGGCAGTGCCCCATCCCTCTCCCCTTCGAGAGGGTCTGGCGGCGTTGCCCCGCAAAGTGGGGATGTGGAAGAGGAACTCGTCCAATATCTCCCTCACTTCAGCCGTATGAGCGAACAGCTGAAGCAGACCTCGTCGCAAATCGAGACTTCTGTCGTAGATGTCTGCAAAAGCTTCCAGGGAATCGCTCAGCGGGCCAAGGACGCTGTGGTTCGCGCAAAGGGCTTTCTTACCCGGGAAGGCCAACGAAGCTCCGATGTGCAGTCCTTTGAGAGCCTGATCGAAAATTGCAGCGGAACGCTGGTCAAGATTCTCAATGTCACAGAGGAAGCCGGCGAGATATCGCGGCGGGCCGTCGAGCGTATCCGGCAGATGGACAATGCCTCCCAATCAATCAGCGACGCGATTCAGCAGCTGGAGCGAATCGCCGCGGGGAACAAGATCCTGGCCCTCAATGCGCGCATCGAGGCTGCGCGCGCCGGCAGCTATGGCGCGGGATTTGGGGTTGTCGCCATGGAAGTGATCTCGCAAACAGAAAAATCGCAGAAAGTGAACGCGCGCGTCAGCCAACTGATCGTCAACCTGCGAACCCTGGCTGGATCGACCTTGGACGACCTGCGGCGAATGAACGAAAACGACCATAAGCGCGCGCAACAGTGCAGGCTCGAAGTGGATGAGTCGCTCAGAGACTTGCAATCGGCCCACGGCGAGATGAAATCGATATTGAACGGCATGACGGAGGAAGGCGCGCTGCTGGCGAACGATATTGGAGCGGCTGTGCGCGGCCTCCAGTTTCAGGACCGCACTAGCCAGCGCATTGCCCATGTCGTTGAAGATCTTGACACTTTGCGCGCCAGGCTGAGAACTCGATTCGGCGACAGCTTCGACAGCGATGCTGCTTCCGGTAAAGGATTCAGCTCCTACACCATGCGCGAGGAGCGCGAAGTTGCCGGCATTGGCGAGACGGAATCCGGCGCCGGCGAGGTTGAGTTGTTTTGATCTCACAGCGAAGATCGCGGCACAAGGTCTTTCGGAGGAATAACCGTTGCGAAGAGTACTGATTGTCGACGATGCGGTTTCAATGAGGCAGATGGTCTCCTTTACGCTGCGGCAGGGCGGCTATGACGTGGTCGAAGCCGAGCACGGGCAGGATGCGCTGAACAAGCTGCGAAGCACCACGGTTGACCTCGTTTTGACCGATCTCAATATGCCCGTAATGGACGGCATCGCTCTGATTCAGAGTTTGCGCAAGATTCCCGCCATGAAGAGCAAGCCGATCCTGATGCTCACCACGGAGGGACTGCCGGCAAAGAAAGAACAAGGAAAAGCGGCTGGCGCGACGGGGTGGATCGTCAAGCCATTCGATCCCGAAAAGCTGCTGCAGACCTTGGCCAGGGTGCTGCCATAACGCCATGAAAATCGACCTCAGTCAATTTCGCCAAACGTTTCGCCAGGAGAGCGCGGATCATATCGCCTCGATGGAGACGGGGCTTCTCCGGCTTCGAGCGGCTCCCGGCGACGTCGAGTTGCTCAACAGCATCTTTCGCTCGGCGCATTCAATTAAGGGAGGCGCCGGGTCATTTGGAATGACGAACCTGGTCCGCTTCACGCATTCTCTCGAGAATCTGCTCGACCGGATGCGGTCGCTCGAGATGCGAGCCGGCAGCGAGGTAATCGATGTCCTGCTTCGATCCGTGGACGTACTGCGCCTCTTGCTCGACGGCGACCCCGAAACCGACTCGGACGCCGCCATGCCCCCGGATGCAACGGAACTCGAGGCGCGTATCGCGGCGCTGATGTCCGAAGAGCCAGTTCAGGCAGACGCCGCCATGGTCAATTCGACTCCGCGTGATTTCCCGGATTCAGCCGAGGATGCGCACGAGATCAAACTTTACAGGGTGGAGTTTCGACCCGACCGGGAGATGTTCTCAAGCGGAACCAACCCGATCACGCTACTGCGCAATCTTGCCGCATTGGGAACGGTGAGTTGCTGCCATCTTCATTCGGAAGATTTACCCTCTCTGGCCGGCATCGATCCAGAGCAATGCTACCTGAGCTGGACCGTGGAGCTCGCCGCCGGATGCGAAGAAGCGAAGCTGCGCGAGGTGTTTGAGTTTGTCGAGCATCTGGCGGAGATACGCATTCACTGCGCCGGCGCTGTCGACCAAACAGACAACACTTCGAGTCAGCGTTCAACTGGAGGGCCGAATCTCTCGCCTTCGCCGGCTTCGAATGGTCAGCCTGCGTTTGTTGAACGCCGAAAAGCGCCAATCGCCGATCGACGATCTTCCGTGGCGGACCGCCGCCAATCCCCGGCGAGACCCGCGGCCGGCGGAGAGTCGAGTTCGATCCGGGTGGCCATCGACAAGGTCGACCGGCTGATCGACCTGGTGGGCGAACTGGTGATTGCCCATGTGATGACCGCACAGATGGTCGAGGACTTTGAGCCTTCATGCCTGCCCAGGCTGCGGGAGGCAGTCGCGGCAATGGAACGCAACACCCGCGAGTTGCATGAACGGGTCATGGGAATTCGCATGTTGCCCATCGGCACATTGTTTCAGCGATACGCGCGCACAGTCTACGACATTGCGCAAGCCACCGGCAAAAAAGTCCGCCTCGAAACCCAAGGAGAAGACTCCGAGATCGACAAAAGCATGCTTGAACTTCTTGGCGATCCGTTGACGCATCTGATTCGCAACTCCGTCGGCCACGGCATCGAAACACGTTCGGTGCGTCAAGCAGCGGGCAAGCCCGAAGAGGGCGCGATCGCGCTCAAGGCTTTCCATCGCTCGGGCAGAATCGTCATCGAAGCATCCGACGACGGAGCGGGGATAGACCCCGAGGTGGTGCGACGCAAGGCCATCGAGCGCGGACTCATTGGCGCGGATGCGCAAATGAGCGGCGAACAACTGATCATGCTGATCTTCGAGCCCGGCTTTTCTACGCAGGAGAAGATCAGCGACCTCTCCGGACGCGGCGTGGGGATGGATGTAGTCAAGCGGAATGTTCTGCAAATGAACGGGACGGTCAGCGTGGCAAGCGAAAAAGGACGCGGCACGACGGTGACCATCGAGTTGCCGTTGACACTGGCCATTCTCGAGGGACTGCTCGTGCGTGTGGGCGACCGAACCCTGGTGCTGCCGCTCTTGTCGGTGATTGAAACGGTGCCTTTGCCCGCCGGCAAGATTGTGCGGCTTGCCGAACGGGGCGAGGTGGTGGTGATCCGCGAAGAGTCCGTTCCCCTGCTGCGCTTGTCACGGTTCCTGGACTCGACGTTGGATGCAACTGGAAGCAAGAACTCCGCAAGGGAAGACAATCATCGCCGCCTTGCGGTCATTGTGGAAGCCGGCCGTCGCAAAGTCGGGCTGGTCGTTGATGAGCTGCTTGGGCAGCAGCAGGTAGTCGTCAAAAGCCTGGAACGGAACTTGCGCAGAATTGACGGCCTGATGGGCGCAACCATATTGGGCGACGGATGCGTCGCTCCGATCGTCGATGTGACTGCCATCGGCGCATTGGATCTGTTTTCGCTTCAAGTCCCAGTCGGCAATTCCCAGCAGGTTGCGCCTCCGGCCCAGTCTGTCAGGGCAGCATGAACCAACGAAAGAACATGAGGAGGAACAGCAAATGAACTGGTTTAGGAATCTGAATGCGATGCCCCGGCTGATGATCAGCTTCGGCGTGCTCATTGCGATTGCGATGGGTTTGAGTTATTTGGGCATTACCAGACTCGCGGACGCCAATGAAAGCTTGGCGACGATGTATCAGAAGCACATGCTCGGCGCCATTCAGGCCAACGACATGGAGATTGCCCGATTCTCCATTGGCCGCATGGAGCGGGATGCGATGCTGAATCCAGACAATCCCCAGATCGTCGATGCCGACGAAAAAACGATGCAGGACAACTTTGCGAAATTTCACGCTGCCCTCGACCTTGCGGACAAGACCTTTGTCACCAGGGAGGGCCAAGGCTACATGGCGGCAATTCGCAACGGACTGCCCGCCTACGAGCAAGCCAATCTCGCAGTCATCGATCTGCTGCGCGCGCATAACATCGCCGGCGCCAGAGCAAAGCTGGCAGAAGGTGTCGAATACGGAAGAGTGCTGGTTGAAAACGGCGAAAAGGCAAAGGCTCTGAAGGAGTCGTTCGCTGAAAAGGTCTTCGACGACGATTCCAAGGCTTATCGGCAAACGCGCACGCTCATGATACTTGCGGCGCTGTCTGCGTTGGCGCTGGGCATTGGTATGGCCTTCGGCATCGCCCGAGGATTCTCCGTGCCTCTGGGCCATGCGGTCATGGTACTGCAGACGCTTGCCGACGGCGACCTGACCATCCGGTCCGCAGTGAAAACCAAGGATGAAGTTGGGCGCATGGCAGAGGCATTGAACCGCGCATTGGAAAAGCTGGAATTCACCATGCAGGAGGTGGCCGACAGTGCCGCCCATGCCAGCTCTTCGTCCCAGGAACTGGCAGCGGCGGCTGAAGCCATCGCCTCCGGCGCGCAGGAACAGGCGGCCAGCCTCGAAGAGACTTCAGCGAGCCTCGAAGAGATTACCGCGACTGTACGGCAGACCGCCGACAACGCGAAGCAGGCCAGCCAACTTGCTGCCGGCTCAAAGGACTCCGCTCTGCAGGGGCAAGACGTAGTTTCGAACGCCATTACCGCCATGGCAGAAATCAATGCCGCCTCGGCCAAGATTTCTGACATCATTTCGACCATCGACGAAATCGCCTTCCAGACCAATCTGCTGGCGGTGAATGCCGCAGTGGAAGCGGCGCGCGCCGGCGATGAAGGGCGTGGCTTTGCCGTGGTCGCTTCCGAGGTGCGGAGCCTGGCGCAGAGAAGCGCCGTCGCCGCCAAAGAGATCAAGGTTCTGATTCAGGATTCGCTGCGAAAAGTGGATGCCGGATCCGGATTGGTAAATCGCTCAGGCGAAACTCTGCTGGGGATCGTCGGCTCTGTAAAACGGGTTACCGACATCGTCGGAGAAATTGCGGCGGCCAGCGGAGAACAGAGCACCGGCATCGAGCAGGTGAACACTGCAATGACCCAGATGGACCAGGTGACGCAGTCAAACTCCGCACAAACCGAGGAGCTGTCGGCGACCGCGCAGGCGCTGTCAGAGCAGGCCGCGCATCTTTTGGAATTGGTAAGCACCTTCACTCTCAGCCAAGGCGGAAAAAATGCCGGCGAGCATCAGACGTTCCAGTCGCACGAGGCCATTCCTGCTCATTCCGTGGGCGCAAGCCTGGTCCGTTCCGTAAAGTCGCACCTCGTGCATCCCCCGCTACATGCGGGCTCGGCAAACCACCTCAACCAGCCTGGCCACCGGCCCTCCAAAGCGGCTCGAAGCACCGCCTCCGCAAAGCCGAATCCGCGTTTGCGAAGTGCCAAGGCGGTTAACGAGGGACAGGCCGCATTGGCCATCGCAACCGCAGCGGCTCCGGGTGGAGCAGGCGCAAGCGATGCCAGCTTCGAAGAGTTCTAAAGAGTCCGGTCATGAGTCGGTGCTTTGACCGGGCGCGGAAAATTTGCAGGAACTAACCATGACGGGATCCGCGCCGCATCGAGCACCGAATCTCCCGGGCCCCAGCCTGGAGGGAAAGGAATAGCAATGAAAATATCGACTGAAAAACAAGTTCAGGCGCCACAGCAGTTTCTTACTTTCCTGCTCGACGATCAGGAGTACGGCCTGGAGATTTTCAGAATCCGGGAAATTCGTGGGTACGCGCCCATAACCCCCATTCCCAATCTTCCGCCCCACGTCCGCGGCGTCATGAACCTGCGGGGGGCCGTTCTGCCGGTCGTCGATCTCCGCATGAAATTCCATCTGCCGGCCGTGGAGTACAACAAATTCACGGTCATTGTAATTGCCACTGTGGGAGACAAAACCGTCGGACTTCTGGTGGATGCGGTTTCCGATGTGCTGATGGTGGCCAACGGCGCCATGCGTGAAGCACCCGACTTCGGCTCGTCCGTCGATACGCGATTCATCAACGGCGTCTTCGAGTCGCGGGAACATCTCACTGTCGCGCTCAACCTGGAAGAGTTGCTTTCGGAGTGCGACCTGGCTGTGCCGCAATCCATCGCCGCCTAGCGCCCTATTCATGCAATCAACCAGGCAGCCGCGAGAGTCTCACCAACGTTCGGCAGACTCGCGGTCAAGGCTCGCCGCGGCCGCCGGTTCCGGCCGGCTCGCTTAATGCATTCAATGCGAAAGATTGAAAAGGGGAACCAATCTTGGCGGCATCCGTGTTCGACAACTCGCTCTTCCCCATGGGACTGCGTGAATTCAAGATGTTTCGCACCTTGATTCACCGGCACACGGGCATCTGGCTGCGCGACGGCAAGCAGATTATGCTGGCCTCTCGACTCTCGCGCAGGCTGCGCCACCACGGTATCGCCAGCTTCGCCGAGTATTACGAATACGTTCAAAGAGAACCCGGCAACAGCGTTGAGATTCGCGAATTGATCAATTGCGTCACAACCAATAAGACGTCTTTCTTTCGCGAACCTCATCACTTCCAGTTCCTAGCCAACACTGTCGTTCCCCAGATTCAGTCGGCCGCGCGGCAAGGTACCTCCCGGCGCATTCGAATCTGGAGCGCGGCTTGTTCCACCGGCGAAGAACCCTACTCGATCGCCATCACTCTACTCGAGGCGCTGCAGGCCTCTCAAAGTGCAAGAACTCAGCCTGTCGCGAAACCAGGGCCAATAAGGCGCGCACTCCCCGAACTTTCTGTCGTGCCCGGCTCGTGGACAATCGAGATCGTCGCTTCTGACATCGACACCAATGTCCTCGGAATAGCCGCGCTCGGAATGTACAGCATCGATTCCCTTGCCGGCGTCGACGCCTCATTCAAGAAAAAGTATTTTCTTCGCGGAAAAGACGACATGCAAGGAAAGGCCAAAGTGAAGCCGGATGTCGCCCGTCTGGTTCAATTCAAGCGCATCAATCTCCAAGACGCCCGCTGGCCGCTCGAAGGCTCATTTGATGTAATCTTCTTCCGAAATGCGCTGATCTACTTTAATCAAAAGACGCAGGATGCCTTCCTCCGCAAGATGGCGTGTTTTCTCAATCCGAATGGTTATTTGTTTCTGGGTAACTCTGAACATATTCCCTGGCTGCAGGATATCTTCTCCCCCCTGAATCAAACCATGTATCGATTGCGGGACGAAAAAAAATGAACATACTCGTGGACCGGCATCCTCGCCCCGCAGAGCATTGCGGTGCAGTGCATAACCTGCACGTCAGGGGCGACCTGCCTCAGGCGCCAATAGCGCCAGCCCCGGTTGCGAAAAGAACCCGCCCGCCAGGCGGCAAGCGGATAAGCCTTCACATCGGCGATGTCGCGGCCAGCCAATTCCCCGTTGTCATAGACACGTTGCTGGGTTCCTGCGTTGCCGTGTGTATGTTCGACCCCGTGCTTCGCGCCGGCGGCATGAATCATATTTTGTTGCCAAAATGCCATGCAGGAGAAAAAAATTCGCGCTGCGGAATTCATGCGATGGAACTGCTGATCAACGAGTTGATGAAGCTCGGAGGAGATCGAAGAAGATTCATTGCCAAGGCCTTTGGCGGGGCCAACGTGCTGCAGGGAGTAAAGGTTCTTCCGGTTGGAGACGCCAATGCCAGGTTTGTGCGCGACTTCCTTGCAACAGAGCGAATACCGATGGTCGCCGAACGGCTCGGAGGAAACCGTGCAGTCCACTTGTACTTCCATACGAATACCGGCAAAGCGACGGTGCACACTGTCGATGGTTCGAGCCTGCCAAAGATCATCAACGGCGAAAGTTCCTATTCGATTTCTCCCTGCCCCGGTAAACCCTATTACGGCGAAATCACATTGTTTTAACGGGGTTCCAAGGATCGGGATGTATCGACACTTGAGCTGATTCGTGACCAGGCAAACTCGGCTGATATGAGGCAACCCGCATATGGCGACTCGATCGAAGGTGCTCATCGTGGACGACTCGGCATTGATGCGCCAGCTGCTCACGCAGATCATTGGCTCTGACCCGGATCTTGACGTGATAGGTACAGCGCCGGACCCATATGTCGCGCGAGAAAAAATCAAGGCGCTGAATCCGGACGTGTTGACCCTGGACATCGAAATGCCGCGCATGGATGGGCTCACCTTCCTGGAAAAACTCATGCGCGGGCATCCAATGCCGGTGGTAATGATTTCGTCGCTTACCGGCAAGGGCGCCGATACCACGTTCCGCGCCCTCAGCCTGGGGGCGATTGACTACGTCTCCAAGCCCAGGCTCGACGTTTCCAACGGCACCATCGAGCAGGCTGAAGAGATCGTCGCCAAGGTGAAGGCCGCCGCGAGAGCCAGAGTGCATCGCGCGAATGCACCGGCTGCACCATCCACCGCATCGAACGGGAAAAGGTATCAGTTCTCGGCAACACACAAGGTTGTCGCCATCGGAGCTTCAACTGGCGGGACAGAAGCTCTCAAAGAGCTCCTGGCGCCGCTCCCAGCGGACTTTCCCGGAATTGTTATTGTGCAGCACATGCCGGAATCCTTCACCCGCCAGTTTGCTCAGCGTCTCGATTCGCTCTGCAAAATACGAGTGAAAGAGGCGCAGGACGGCGACCGCATTCTTCCCGGGCATGCTCTCTTGGCTCCTGGCGGGCATCATATGACCGTGGTTCGAAGAGGCATGGAATACGACGTTCACGTCTATAGAGGCGAGAGGGTGAATCGCCATATACCCTCCGTCGACGTGCTATTTTCCTCCTGCGCACGCAGCCTGGGAAAAAACTCGCTCGGCGTATTGCTGACAGGAATGGGCGCGGACGGAGCCAAAGGGATGCTGGACATGAAGCAAGCCGCGGCCTTTACCATAGCCCAGGATGAGTCTACATCCGTCGTATTCGGAATGCCGCGCGAGGCTATTCTGCTCAAAGCTGTCGATCAAGTGCTTCCGCTGGACCAAATGCCCGATGCACTCCTGCAAAGACTGGCCGGCAACTAGTCTTCCCTCATGTCCGGCACCTTGAGGATTTCCCCATCTCTGCAGGCAACACGCACATATCCGTCTTGTTGGCAGTGCCGGTGCAGTGGGCCGCGGGTTCGATCACTTCACGTCGATGACTGAGCGAGCATTTTGCTCCTGCTGGAATTCACCCCTTAGCGCCCTCGAACTGCATTTGCCCCCGCTTTCCACGAGCATCGCCGCTGCGGCACACGGTCACCAAATGCCTGATCGGTCAAATTATAGCTTCCATAGTTATCGATATGCGATGTTTCGCACATACATATGTTCTTTTTACTGCAAAAAGAACATATATGATATGATCGTTTCTGACAGGAGAACGGTAGTGTACGATAGGTTTCCCAACATCCCATCGGGAAGTGCCGATGAATGCCTGACCGGGTGGAATGCGGTAGCTCAGCACTTAAGCCTTCGAGCCGGCTCCCGCGGGGCTATTGCCATCGAGTGCTATCCCGCAGTGAATCTCGATGAAATTCAGACTGCATTGCAGCCATTTTTCCGGGGTGCCAGATTCGTTCGCACTGAGAGTTTCCTGCGGCCGCCAGCCGAAATTGACGAAATGGTTGCGCCTTCCCTCGGCGACGACCCGGTATTCGGGCGGATGAATTCAATCGAGATCGCGGATTTCTTCGATCCGCTCAAGCTTGCCGATGCGCGGCAGAGTTGCGCTGCGGGACGCGATGAAGTGGTCATCGTCATCGGGACCGGTGCTTCACTGATTTGTCCCAAACCGTCGTTTCTCGTGTATGCGGATCTCGCTCGATGGGAGATTCAGATGCGCCAGCGTCGGAACGAAGTTGGCAACCTGGGCGTGGACAACCGTAACGACCGGCCATCAGAGAAATACAAGCGCGCCTTCTTTGTCGACTGGCGTTCAGCCGATCGGCTTAAAGTTCTCTTGTTCAATCGCATCGATCTTCTTCTGGATACAAACACACCGGGCAAACCAAAAGCGATCAGCGGAGACGTGTTCCGCAGCAGCCTGAAGATGGCAACTGAACGTCCGTTTCGCGTTGTTCCCTTCTTCGATCCGGGCCCGTGGGGAGGTCACTGGCTGGAGCGCGTCCTTGGCGTACCGGTGAACAACGCTCCCAACCACGCCTGGGGTTTCGACTGCGTGCCGGAAGAAAACAGTCTGTTGCTGGGCTTTGGTGACGAGCATGTGGAGGTTCCGGCGATCGATGTTGTGCTCGCCCATCCCAACGAATTGCTGGGCGATTCAGTGGTGGCGCGATTTGGAGCGGAATTTCCCATCCGATTCGATTTTCTCGACACCGTGGATGGTGGCAATCTTTCGCTCCAGGTGCATCCCCTCACGTCGTATATTCGCGAACATTTCGGAATGGATTACACCCAGGACGAGAGCTATTACATGCTCGACGTGGAAGAAGGCGCAAGCGTTTACCTGGGGCTGAAAGAGGGAGTCGATCCCGCCGCTATGCTGCGCGATTTGCACAGCGCGCAGAATGAAGATTTCCAATTCCCTGCGGAGACTTACGTCAATCGTTTTCCAGCGCGCAAGCATGACCATTTTCTCATTCCCGCCGGCACCGTACATTGTTCCGGAAAGGGGACTATGGTCCTCGAGATCAGCGCCACCCCCTATATCTTTACGCTCAAGCTATGGGACTGGGGCAGGCTGGGATTAGATGACCGGCCGCGGCCCATCCATCTTGATGACGGCGCAGCGAACATCCAGTGGAATCGGACTACAGATTGGGTGCGCCGCTCGCTCATCAATCGCATAGAGCCCGTTGCCGCGGGCGAAGGTTGGCGCGAAGAGAGAACCGGGCTCCACGAGCTCGAGTTCATTGAAACCCGCCGGCACTGGTTCACAGGAACCGTACCGCACAACACCAGGGGAACCGTTCACGTACTGAACCTCGTCGAAGGCGAAGAGGTCGTGGTGGAAAGCCCACACGGCGCGTTCGCTCCGTTCCACGTGCACTACGCTGAAACCTTTGTCGTGCCGGCGGCAGTTGGTCCTTATACAATTCGGCCGCACGGCTCAACCGGCGGCCGCGAATACGCGACCATCCAGGCAAGCGTGCGCGTGTAAGTAAGGTTACGATCCCCAGAAAGCCGTCCAGGCAGCCACAGCCGGGTCGACGCTTACGATGCCTGCCGCCGCGCCGCGCCGCGCCGCTCCCTCGATGCGAACCAGAACCGCGCCGGTATCGAGTTTCTCGGGAATTTCGATGGCTTCCGGTGGCGCCGCGCTGCTTTCTTGTAAAAAGTGCATCTTCCATCCGCGCGCGCCCCATGGCTCCGCGTTGAGTGAAACACGGCCAAAGCGCGTCGGCGACCCCTGAACGACAAACGATGCGCGATCTTTCAGGTCCGACGGCGTGACCCCGGCCAGCAGTCGAATCTTCCGGTCATCCTCGAGCACAAGCATGTGCCGCAAATAACGGATGCACTCTGCGCTGGCCCAGTTGTGAGGCATGTCGCCCCAGTTATCGCCGAGCAGCGCATTCTGCAACGGCTGCTCTTCGCGCCATGCATGAAGCGGCGAGGCATGGTTCAGATAACCGGAGAAAGTGCGGTGCGCCCAGTTGGGCAAACCGGCCCATAGATACACCTCGGCAACAAAGGCCGCGTTGTAATTCCACACCCCTTCATGGCGCAGCCATCCTGTCTCGGCGGGGATGTCTTCCTGCGTGCAGGCCTGCATCAGGGCAATATGGCCGCGCACAACGGGATCGTCTTTGGCGAAGACCTCGCCGGGAAAAATTGCGTGCGAAAGCGCCCACTGCGCGCTCTGCGGCTGCGGCCGATCCCACGCATCAAGGCGCATTTGCTCATCTTCGCGCATGAGCATCGGCAGATAAGAAAACCCGCGCGGATCGTGGATCGTCTGCTCGCGCGCTGCGGTCTCAAAGGCAAGTTTCAGCTCCTTGTAAAACCCGGCGGCGCGATCGAGATCGGACAAATGCAACTTCTCGTTAGCCTTCACAATGGCGCGCAAGCCGGCCAGTGTCCATACCGTATTGGTGAAATCGTAACGCACGCCGGCAATGCCCCCGTCAGGGAACCCAGGGGCAATAATCCCATAGCGTCCGTTCGGCGAGTCACCTTTGCGTGCTTCGTCGCGAAGCCCAATGAGGAAGTCGATGGCATGTCCAACATTGGGCGCGAGCTGCCGCATCAGGTCCCAGTTCTGCTTTAACTCGCAGGCGCGGACCAGCGTGAACATCGCGATTGCCGTGTCCTTCCAATGCTCCTTGCCGCCAGACGCAATGATCTGGCCAGAGGCCACCTGCTGTCTCCACTCTGAAAGCAGCCCCTCATCCGCCTCCTTGTCGTATCCGAGATAGCGAGCGGCTTCGAGAAGAAAATTGCCGTCGACAATCCACAGTCCGCGATAGACGGTTGGGCCCACCTCGAACACCAGTTTTCCATTCTTCATCTCGCGCGCCTGCTGGATATTCCGCGCGCAGGCGGTGAGGAAATCCCCTTGGGGAGCGGGAACAGACCACTGTACCGGGCTCGCGAAGGCGCGCCATTGCTGCCACCAGGCACGCACCTCAGACAGCAGCAAATCTGGATCGACCGATGTATCCACTGCACTGGTGCTGCCCGGCTGCGGCATCCGGAACAAGTAGCGGAGCGGACGGTTGCGCGTTGCCGTTCCATGCTCGAGGGTGAGGCGGTAGCCGCCCTCCTCTTGAAGCCACATAATGTCGTGAGCCTGATTGTCCTGGGGAATGCATATCATCCAGGGCTGTTCGGCCGAATCCCTCACCACTTGCGTCACGATGCCATCCTTGGGCTTCAAATCGTATTTGCGGCCACTGCGAATCCGGACCAGAGGGTTGACGGCCACATCTTCATTACGCGCGCGAATCTCCATCACGACGTTGTCAACGCGGCCCTCATTCTGCCGGCGGCTTGCGAACGCGATCAGTTCCAGCCTGGCCGTGGGCCTGTCGATTACCGTATGCAGGATAGGAACCCCGGGCGCTTCCATTTTTTGTTCCACCCAGGTGTCGCGATGCATGCCCGCGACAGTGAATTCTACGATGGTGCCGAATTGGTTGATGGCGGCAAACGGGTCGGCGGGAAAGTCATAGCGGAAATCGCCATGCTTGCCCACCACGGTTTTCGAGGGATCGTCGGGAAAGCAGATTGTCGACTGAAAATCTTCGGGCGCAAAACGAAAATCGACAGTCGCGTTGAAGGCACTTCGCGACTCGTTGATTGGTCCAGATTCCTGCTCAGGATTTCCACTGCCGTTGGCCGCGGGCATGTCCACACTTGTAAGCAGTGCGGCAGCCGTCCCCCCGGCAAGAAAGGTGCGTCGATCGATTGGCTTCATTGTGCCGTTCTCCAGCATTGTTATGGTTCGAAAGTCGGCCAAACCGCCGCTGTGCGGGCAGGTTCTGATATCCACTGCACCTGCTCAGGATTGTTTTCAAATTGCCTGTAAATAGGAACAGCCGCATCCAGCCCCAGCTCTGGATAAGGACGCGGTCCGTGTACTCGCAGATCGGAAGTGAGATATCGGGGGTTAGCCTTCCACTCGATGTGGGAATTGCGGAAGACGGGAAACCACGCCAGGCCGCCGTGCGCGCGCACGCCTTCATACACGAATGAGTATTGGCGTTCGCAGAGCGCGCCAAAAACCATGCGCTCCGTGTCACTCGCATTGGCTACGAAGTGAGCCCAGCTTGGAGGAACCACCACCTGATCTCCCGGACCGGCTTCGACGGCTATGCAGCGGCCCGGATCGTCACCAACAGATTCCTGCGCATAAATAAGCGCGTGCCCTTCCCAGATTTCGAACAGCTCCGGTGTCGACCAGCCGCTGTGCGGAGCCAGGCCATGAACATGCCCCTGGCTGCGCACTGGCTCCTCACCCAACCGGCCGCTAGCGTACGCGACTGCCCCAAACAGCAGGAAGCGCTTGCCGAGTTCCGCGGCGTCGCTCGCCTTGCCTACGTCCATGGCGATGCCATACACAGAATCGGGCCCCGAACAATTCCGATCGCGCAGGCTCTGGCGAATATCGTCGAGTTTGCGCAACTCTGATGGCGGCCCGAATACGCCTTTCCCATATTCGAAGGTCAGGCTGTCTGCGCGCAGACGAATTTCTAACCCGGAGTTGAAGCCCGTGTTGACCGGCTGGTCACTCGGCAGCAATGAAGACCGGCTTTCCATCGCGTTCCACCAGGCGTGCGCTAAAACCCCGGTCCGCAATCGCTTCGTAGTCATATCCCGCATCGGTGGGCCAACATGCCCAGATCAGCAACGGAACGTTTCCGGTATTCGCGATACGATGCGCATTCTCTCCCCGGACATAATGCAGGCTTCCCTTCGTCATGATCTCGCCCCAGGTTCTGCGTTCCGTATTCATCTGGATGAGCATGCCACTGCCGGAAACGGTGCCGTAAAACTCGGCACGCGAACGATTCCCATGGAAGTGGCCATGTGTCATAAAGTACTCTTCGCCCACTTTTCCAGGCTGCAGCAGTGTCAGTCCCCAGAACAGGCCGCCCTCGGTTCCAGGCTTCGCCGGTGCCCACCAACGAACGCGGTAAACCTCATGACCGGGCCCCAGGTCATCGATCGCGGAGGAATCGCGGAAAACCAGCTTCAAATCTTGAAGCGTCTTGAAGCTTTCCTGGACGGGTTCGCCCGTCATCACGCCGCGACCCCAATCGAGAAAAACCGGTGTCGTAAGGCAGTCGTTCATTCCGGCTTCAATTGAGATATCCATTCTCGGGAATGATACTAGCACACGAAAGTTTCGTTTTCAATATAAACAATCATCAGTTTGCATTTTAATGCTACAATAGCACGTTGATTGCTGGGAAACGGTCTCAACCGTACAGCCTGTCCGGGCAGCCTCAGGGTCGCGGGTCATTACCCAATCGGCGGAATGTGCGAAAGGTCGGGTGGGTTTCGGCGCACAGATGTCGTTTTTTTTCTTTCGAAAATTCCTGGCTTTCGTAATATAACGTACCATTCAACGTTTTCAGAGGGCGCCCATGGCGATATCTCCTACGGGTCATCGGGTTGAAGAAAACACCCGTTCAACGCGCTACATCGTTTTCCTGGCCACGATTGTTGCTATTTCCGGCTTCCTGCTCGGTTTCAATACTGCCGTGATCAGCGGAGTCCTGGTTTTCTTGCGCGTGCAGTTCGCCATGAGCAACGCGGCCACCGAGATTGCCACGAGCGCAATTTTATTGGGCTGTTTGCTGGGGGCCGCGGGCGCCAGCCTGGTAGGTGACCGCTTCGGCAGGCGCAAATCATTGCTGCTTGCTGCCGTTGTTTTCGGCGGCTCCACAGTGATGACCGCTCTGTCGAATTCCGTCACCGTGTTTTCACTTGGCAGATTGGCAGGCGGTCTGGCGATTGGCCTCTCTTCCGTATTGACGCCCGTCTATATCTCAGAGATCGCGCCTGCGCGCATTCGGGGCACCCTGGTTTCCATGAATCAGATGGCCATCGTGGTCGGCATTCTCATCGCGTATCTGGTCGACTGGGGATTTGCCGGATTAGGCCAAAGCAGTTGGCGTTGGATGCTGGGCATCGCCGTCATTCCGGCTCTTGTTTTTTTCTTTGGCCTGCTCGAGGTTCCCGAGAGCCCTCGATGGCTCATCAGCCACCAGCGGGCCGACGAAGGAAGACAGTTGCTCACTCGCTTTTTGGGCGCTGCAGATGCCGACGAGCAGTTCGTTCAAATGGAACGCGCTGCGGTTGGCGAGCAGGGTTCATGGCGCGAGGTCTTTGGGCGGCCTATGCGGAAGCCTCTCACCATTGCGCTTGGCCTTGCGATTCTTTGCCAGATCACCGGAGTCAATGCCGTTCTCTACTATGGCTCCATCCTCATCAGCGAGCAATTTCGGGGGCAGACCACAAATACTGCCTTGTTAACCAGCGTCATTATTGGTTTTGCAAATCTGATCAGCACCCTTCTGGCAATGCGTTTTCTCGACCGTTGGGGCAGGCGTCCCATGCTGCTCACCGCTTCCGGCGGCATGGCGATTTCTCTCGTCATTCTGGTTTTCGCCCTCCACGCGACTGGATTGTCGACGTGGGTAGTTTTGGGCAGTATCATTAGTTACACCGCCTTTTTTGCATTCGGCATGGGGCCGGTGCCATGGGTGGTAATTTCTGAGATCTTCCCCAACAAGATCAGGGGCAGAGCCGCCTCGGTGGCCACTTCTGCTCTCTGGACTGGAACGCTGGTGGTGACCTTCACCTTCCTCTCGCTGATTCGCACTGTTGGCGTTTCCGGCACCTTCTCAATTTTTGCCGTCTTGTCTGCCTTCAGTTTTGTTTTCATTTGGAAAATGGTTCCCGAAACGCGGGGCAAAACTCTTGAAGAAATTCAGCAGCAGTGGGAGAACTGATCGGTGATGAAATACGGCAAGCAAAACTCTGCAACGGAGCCGGAAGAAGGCGTCGAGGTTACGCAAAGCCGAGAGACTCAGCAGCAGAGGACACAGTTCATCCTCACATCCCTGCAGGAAACCGGGTCGGTCGTCGTAGAGGATCTTGCAGAACAGCTTAAGGTATCCGTAGTTACCATTCGCCGCGACCTCGATCAACTTGAGCAGCAGGGACTATTGCGGCGTACGCACGGAGGGGCAGTCTCCATTGAGCCGCTGTTTTATGAGCCCTTCAAGAAAGATCGTTCCTTTCTTGCCCAGGTTGAGCGGCAGGCCAACGAGAAACGCCGCATTGGCCGCGCCGCCGCGGCCATGATCACACCGGGTGAAACCATCGCCATTACCCCCGGCACAACCACCGCGGAAATCATCCGCGGCTTGCCTCTTAACTGCAAGATCACCGTTGTGACCAATACTGCCAACATTGCCATGGAATTATCGAAGCGCAAAGATGTAAATGTCTTCGTCACCGGCGGCCATCTGCATGGAGAATGGTTCTCGCTGGTCGGCCCCACGGCGATTCGCAGCCTCGAAAACATGCTCATCCATACCATGTTCCTGGGCGCCGACGGCATCGATCCCAAGTGGGGAGTAAGCTGCTATAGCTCCGACGAGGCCGAGCTCAACGCCGCCATGGTGCGGCTCGCGCGCCGTCACATTGCGGTGGTAGACCACACCAAGCTCAACGTGGTTGCAAATTATCGCATCTGCGAAATTGGTACCTTGACCACCCTGATTACGGACACAGACGCGACAGAGGAAATGATCGCTCCTTACCAGAAGCTTGGGGTTCAAGTGCTGCGCGTTTGATGATTTGACCAGTGGGTTCTCCCACTGCATTTCCGGTTGACTGTGGTCCGGCACCCTCGTTGACTCCCAACTCATCGCAGACATTCTCTCCCAAAGGGTTGTTTCCCGCCGGCGCGCATTTCCGTCAAACTCAATATTGATTGATTAATGCCAAAACATCTATTGCTAATGTATGATTGGGGCTACTTAGAACATTGAAAGTTTCGAAGGGAATAGCAGCCCATGAATCGCCGCACCTTCTTGATGACTTCCGCAGCCACAGCTTTCGCGGCCGGCAAACCTGGATTTGGCGCCATCGCATCCACTCCTCTTCCGGCAATTCCTTCCCTCGCCAGCCTGGCAAGCGCAAGGGCGCCGCACGGGTTCATGGATCTCTTCAACCTTCCCATTATGGAGAGTCCACACTCGGGAATTTGCCGGAGTTTTGACCCTTCGCGCGCCCCCTGAGCCACTGGAGAGAACCCACGAGAGCCAATCTCCGGAAAACTTTCGTGCCATCGCAAAACGGACGTAGATAATGGCACATCAAGGCAACCCTAATGAAGATCGAGTTTAACGTCAGGAGACGAATTATGCCCAGAATCGCGCGCGGATTTCTCTTTCTCCTCTTCGCATCATCCTCGTTGTTGTTTGCCGCCGATTGCGCAGGCCTCAAGAACCTTCAGCTCGCGGACACTCAAATCACGTTCGCCGAGATAGTCACATCGGGCGATTTTGAAACCACCAGTTCCGGCTGGCTACACAACCTGCCCCAATTTTGTCGCGTCGCCGGCCAGATTCGTCCTACTGCCGACTCCAAAATTCGCTTTGAGGTTTGGCTTCCGGTGAAGGGCTGGAACGGCCACATGGTCGGCACGGGAAATGGTGGATTTGCAGGCACGTTCTACTACCAGCAGATGGGGCCCTACCTGAAGCGTGGGTTTGCCGCGTTGGGCTCCGACGCCGGCCATCAGGCTGAAGGGACCGATTCCACCTGGGCCTATGGGCATCCAGAAAAGGTGAAGGACTTCGGCTGGCGCGCTATTCATCTCACCGCCGAGCGTGGAAAGGAGCTTGTCAGCGCTTACTACGGCAAGCCTGCCGATAAGTCCTATTTTGAATCCTGCTCTGATGGTGGCCGCGAAGGCTTGATGGAAGCGCAGCGCTTTCCCGAGGACTACGACGGAATTATGGCGGGCGCGCCGGCGGCCGCGTGGTCAACCTCGATCGCGGCGGGTGTGCGCATGGTGCAGAGACTCAGTAACCCCGCAGACTACATTCCCGATCGCAAGCTCCCCGCCATCCAACGAGCCGTGCTTGCAGCATGCGACGAGCTCGATGGCGTGAAGGATGGTATCATCGGCGACCCCTCGCAGTGTCACTTCGATCCCCAGGTGCTGCTCTGCAAACAGGACGATGAGCTTGACTGCCTCACTCAGCCGCAGATCGGGACGCTGAAGTTGCTCTACGGCGGGGCGGTGGGCGATAAGAATACTAAGCTCGCTCCCGGTGTTTCGATGGGAGACGAGACAGGCTGGAAAGACTGGATTATCGGAATGGACCCGAATGCGTCCTATGGTGTCCGCTATGTGATCAACTACTTCCGATACATGGTCGCCAGCGATCCAAAACTCAATGTGCTCACGGCCGATCCAAATGAGATGTTGCGTCGATCGAAAGAAAAAAATGCCGCCAACCTGGATGCGGTCGATCCTGATTTAAGCCGGTTCGCGGCGCGCGGCGGAAAACTAATTCTCTTTCACGGCTGGGACGATCCCGCCATCCCCCCCGGAAACACGATCATCTATTTCGAAAGTGTGGAGAAGCAAATGGGCGCCGACAAAACAGGGAGTTTCGCCCGTCTTTACATGGTGCCCGGCATGGAACACTGCGGCCTTGGCCCAGGCGCGAACAGTCTTGGGCAATACGGCGGCGAGACCTCGGCACGGCCGAAATACGGCCTCTTCGATTCGCTTGAAAACTGGGTCGAGAAAGGCTCGCCGCTCGAAAACGTAGTCGCCACTCACTATGAAGTGGGAGCAGACGGCACGCGCAAACCGGGATTCACCCGGCCGCTCTGCTCCTATCCAAAGGTCGCAAGATATTTGGGCTCGGGCGATACCAACGACGCAGCCAACTTCGCCTGTGTCGCGCCGTAAGCTACGTCGGGCCTCGCAATTTCAACCCTCGACTCCTCGTTGAGATTGTAAGCGTCCGGCCACGGACGTACTCGGGGAATTCGTCGAGCAAATCAGGTAGAATTGGGTTTTCTTTGGAGGCAAGTGCGGCGTGGACGAAGTTTATAGGCTGGATACTCGAGATAGACCC
>JBEKEQ010000046.1:0-28143 GCA_050013735.1 Occallatibacter sp. | reverse complement strand
TCGCAGGTGAGCGGGCAGATCAGCCTGACCAACTACTGCGGCAACGGCAACAGCGGGACACAGCCTCCGATTACGGTCGCGATCAGCGGCACCGGATTCACCACCCTGACCACGAACACCGACAACAACGGGAACTACTCGTTCCCGACCATTCCCAACGGGACATATACCCTTACTCCCTCCATTACTGGGCCGAGCTCGTTGTTCTATCCGGCCACGCAAACAGTGGTGGTGGATAACAACGACGTGAGCGGGGAGAACTTCGGCGTGGCTCTCGGCTATACAGTCTCGGGCAAATTAACTTATGCCGGTTCGAAGACCGGCCAGGTTTACGTAATTCTGAACAACAACAGCTGCGGAAGCGGTAACGGCACGAGCATGACCGATACCGCACTCACTTCAAACGGGACGTATACGGTCCGCGGCGTGGGACCAGGCACATATACCCTGCAGGCGTGGATGGATATCGCCGGCCAAGGCTCACAGAACACCTCTGCCCCGTCGGGCAACGGCTCCTCCGAAATCACGGTTTCGACCGCGAATGTGACTGGCGCGGATGTCACGCTCACCGATCACACGGTAGCGGTGCCCACTACCGGCCCCAGCTTCCAGAACGTCTCTCCGACCAACCTGGGCGTGGCCATCAACTTCAATCCAATCACCACCAATGGCGTGGAAGCCGTCACCAGCTACACCGTCCAGTGGAGCACCAGTGCGAACTTCTCAAGCCCCTCCAGCATCACTTTCAAGGCCGTCGGGACTCACTCGAATGTCTGGATACTGAACAACTCAACCGCCGGCATCAATGGCAGCTTCACCAACGGCACACCGTACTACATCCGTGCCTGCGGCAACGTGGCGGCGGGAAGCGGCCCGTTCACAAACTGGGGCGGGACCACGCCGACGGCGGTAACGGTTGGCGCGCCATCGGGCACGGGATATTACACGGTTTCGGGGACGGTGACACTTCCCTCCTCCGTCACTCCGACGGGACCGCTGTTCGTCGGCATGTATAACCAGAACACCGGAGCCATTTACGCAACCAGAATAGGCAGCCCGACGAACGCTTCGCCGAATAACTACACATTCACCGTCCTCGGCGACACGAGTCCCGATTACCAACTGTTTGCCATTCTGGACCAGAACAACGACGGATTGATCGATGTTGGGGACCTTTCCAACACGAATAACAACAATTCAAGCGGCGTGGCTGTCCCCGGCGACCTGACCGGGCAGGATCAGACCCTGACTGCGGTGAGCAGCACCGTGCAGGTAACGACGCAGTCCTCGCAATTTACCAACGGAGGCATCACGACGACACAATACTTCCTGAACCTGGATGTGAGGGAGGGGTTCAGGCTTCCGGTATCGGTGACGCTGGCTTCGGGTCCGAATCTTATCAACCCGGTAGATATGAGCGGATGCGGCAATAGCTGCGGCACCCCGCAGTTCCAGTACTACGCAAACATCGGCACCAATGTGCCGAATGTGGGCGACACCTACAACTTCAACGTGATCTACAGCGATGGGACGACGGGGACGGCGAGCGGCGCAGTCACCGGGGTGCTTTCCTCGAGCGCGCTTGCCACCCTGATTTCGCCCACGGGCGATGACGCCAGCCTGACTCCGGAGTTCAACTGGAACTACCCGGCAAACCCCGGCAATTACACCTACCAGTTCGGTTTGTGCTGCAGCGACAACGGACAAATCTGGCAAATACCGGGCAATAATTCGAATTCCAACGGCTTTACCAATACTCAGATCACGCCGCCGCTGATGTGGGGCGTTGATCCGACCAACTCAGGCAACACGCCGTCGCCCTCGACGCTCACTGCCGGCACGAGCTACTCGTGGCAGATTGAATCGCAGGACGGCAACGGCAACCAAGCGATTGCTTCGGCGAACTTTGAAACCGCCAGCTCGAACCTGGCTTTGCCGACAAACGCCATTCCCGGAGGAGCGCTGGTGAACCTGCCCTATACCTCTTCACTGCACGCCAGCGGCGGCAGCGGCGGAGACGTTTTCGCGGTGAACGGCGTCACGGTTCCCACCAGCCCGGCCACGCTTGCCTTGGCCGCTGGCCTGACTGTAACCAGCAATGGAAACGAGCTGACGGTCAGCGGAACCCCCACTTCGACGGGGACTGTAAGCTTGACCGACGTTACGGTTACGGACAGCAGCAGCGACAGTGCCGGACCAAAAACTTACACGATCAATGTCAGCAGCCAGCCCTCCGGCACAAACAACAGTTCCCTGAGCGGGACTTACGTTTGCGAGTTGGGCGGCCTGGTGGATAGCGACGACTCGGAGTGGGCGACGCTGTTCAGCCTGACGGCGAACGGCACGGCCGGAACGTTTACGAACGGGGTCTTCGATTCCAACGGCAACAACTCAACATACTATCCGACCGAACAAACAGGAACGGTGACCGGCACATTCAGCGTCGGCGCGGATTTCAACGGAATAGCAACGTTTAACACACCTTCATCGCTGCTCGGGTCAAACAGCTCTCAGTGGGCGATTGCGCTGACGCATAATGCTTCGCCAGCCAACGAATTCCGCATGGTGGAGATCGACGATGTGGGGTCATCGCCTTCAGGGCACCACGGAACCGGCGATTGCTACCTGGCCTCGGCGTCGGCATTTGCCTCGAGCACTTTGAGCGGCAAGAGCTTTGTGTTCCAGCAGACGGGCACAAACAACGGCGGCGGCGCCAGGAATGTGGTTGGACGCTGGAGCAACTCAGCCATCACCGGCTCGAGCGGGACCGTAACCGCCGGTGTGATCGATCAGGCGAAGAACCTTACATCCACCTACGCGAACACCGTCATCACGGGCGGGAACTACACATTGCCCGCTTCACCGAGCTTTACAACCACTGGCCGCTACACGCTTACTTTCACTTCAATTCAGGGCTCTGTGAGTTATGCCGTTTATGTTATCGACGCCGCCAGAATGTTCATGCTGGGAATGACTGCAGGAAACGGCACAACGGCAGGGCACGTGGAAACACAACAGCAGACGTCGTACTCGGCGACAAACCTGACCGGCAACTCAGTGATTTACACGCAGGGGCTCCAAAATACGAGCAGCGCTGTGGATGGGGCATACTCGCAGGTGATCCAGGCAAACGGCAGCGGAGGCAATCTCACGTTCAACGAGGCGGACCAGGACATCGACGGCAGCTTTGTGAGCAACAGCGGGGAGGGCCCGTTTGCGGTCACATTCGACTCGTCGAATCCGGGCCGCGCAACCGCGACTACAGGAACGAACACAACCAGCTACATCTACCTGTACAACACCAACCAGGGATTCATCCTGAATGTCACCAACGCGGGCGGCAGCCCAAACACCGTGGATTCCGGATGGATCGATGCGCAAACGCAAACCAACTTCACCGATGCAAACCTGGCCGGAAACTACATGGGCGGCCAGTTCCCGCCGCTCTCGGTTAACGGCGACGCATTCGTAGGAGAAGCCCAAGTGCTGAGTTCCGGCACACTGAATGCAGCCTACACCAGCGCGGGCGAGCAGAATCTCGAATGGGATCAACCGAAGACCAACGTGCCGTTCAGCTTTACTTCAACCACCTACGGCTCGTTTACGCTGGACTCGGGGGAGGACCAGTTCACTTGCATCGGCATCAGTACGACGAAGGCCGTATGCATCGAGAACATTGAAGGCGCGCCGGCGGTTGCGATCTTCCAGCAGTGATGCCCGCGGGGCGGTAGGCAGCAAGTGCAGGAAGGGCGGCCAGCCAACCAGTTGGCCGCCCTTCCTTCGTCAGGATTTTGCCACGGCTAGAGCTTTTGGTCGCTTGTTGAGAACATCTGTGGTCCGGCCGGGGCGCGACTGCCTACAATCAGAAACGTGGATGAGCGGGGCGCATTCGATGAGCCAGATTCGGCCCGCTTGGGAAATGGAGAGTTTTTCGTGAAACGAATTGCGTTGCGTAGGTCCTTGATTGCTGCTTTTGTCATGGCGGGGTTTCCTTTTCCGTATTGGCTTACCGCTCAGGAGCCGGCAAGTTTGCCTGAGACCAAGGCGCCTGCCGCTGCGCAGGCCGCGCCCGCGGCAACAGCGGCGCAGAAACACTTTGACTACGATGCAAAGCTCGACTGGCCCTGGCTGAGCCGTTTCAAGGAGGATGATTTGGCGCTTGGTCCGCCTGCCGCGGGCGAAAACCGCGTGGTTTTTATGGGCGATTCGATTACCCAGGGCTGGAAGCTGGATGGCTCCTTTCCCGGCAAGCCGTACATCAACCGGGGCATCAGCGGCCAGACTACGCCGCAGATGGTGCTGAGGTTCCGGCAGGACGTGATCAAGCTGAAGCCAAAGGTGGTGGTGATTCTGGCCGGCATTAACGACATTGCCGGGAATACCGGCCCGATGACACTGGAGCAGACCGAGGACAACCTGGCTTCGATGGCGGAGATGGCTACGGCCAACGGGATTCGCGTGGTGCTGTGTTCGGTGATGCCCGCGTTTGATTTCCCGTGGAGACCGGGATTGACGCCGGCGCCCAAGGTTTTGGCGCTGAACGCGTGGATCAAGGCCTATGCGGCAGAGAAGGGCTACGTTTATGTGGATTACCACTCGGCGATGAAGGACGAGCGAGACGGATTGCCGATTGCGCTTAGCCCGGATGGCGTGCACCCGAACGCGGCCGGCCATGCGGTGATGGCGCCGCTGGTGGAGGCAGGGATTGAGAAGGCGCTGGCGCAGTGAGGGTAGGGGATAGGGTCAGAGGTCAGAGATCAGAGGTCAGAGGTCAGAGATCAGAGGTCAGAGGTCAGAGATCAGAGGTCAGAGGTCAGAGATCAGGGATCAGGCCTTGATAGCGACGTTAGCCATCGTCTTCGCGGCTGCGATCTATTGCAATGACCCTCCCGACTCCTTCCTGGCTCACCTTATCGGCAGCCGCCACAGCTCAATCTCAAATTGGCCCACTACCCGCAGTTGCCATGCATTGCTAAACGGCTCAAATCCCCATACAATAAGAGAATTGCAGGAAAGGTTTGTAGATGCCCAAGGAAAAGATTCATCCCAAATATGACGCGGTGGTGGTTAAGTGCGCGTGCGGAAACAACTTTGAGACCCGGTCGACCCACAAGGGCGACATTCATGTGGAAATTTGCTCGGCTTGCCACCCGTTCTTCACCGGCAAGCAGCGTTTGGTAGACACAGCGGGACGCGTGGAACGCTTCCGCCGGAAGTATGCCAAGGCCACAGAGGTAGCACCGGCAAAGTAATCGGCGCGCAAGGCAATCGGGACGATTGGGCCTCCGCCGCGGCGGAGGCCCAACTTCGTTTAGAGGGGTTTGGATGGCCGGCAAGGGCTTTACCGTGAAAAAGGAATGGGACAACCCCATTGAACACCCCATGCCCGCGGAAGCGCGGGTACCGGCGGAGGTGCGCATTGGGATGGTTCTGGTGGCTCCGGCCACGGTCCTGGCGCCCATGGCCGGAGTCACGGACACGGTTTTTCGGCGGTTTATTCGACACGCCAGTATGTTTGCCAGGGATCAGGGGTCAGAGAACAGGGATCAGAGTTCAGGGGTCAGGGATCAGGGCGCTGAGGCGGACGGGGTTGAAGCGCCGGTGACCAACCAGCAGTCAGGGTGCGGGTTGCTGATGACGGAGTTCACGTCGGCCGACGGGCTGGCGCGGATGCGGGAGTCGAAACGGCGCCGCTATTTGACCTATTATGACGATGAGCACCCCATCGGGGCGCAGCTTTTCGGGTCGAATGCGGAAACCCTGGCTGAAGCGGCGCGCATTGTGCAGGAAACCGGGTTTGACACGGTAGATCTGAACCTGGGCTGCCCAGCCAAGCGGGTGGTGGGTTGCAATGGCGGCTCGGGATTGCTGCGCGATTTGCCGAAGATCGGCGAGATTTTTCGCGCCGTGCGCAAGGCGGTGGCGATTCCCTTCACGGTGAAGTTCCGCATGGGCTGGAACGAACAGCAGATTGTGTGCGTGGAGCTGGCGCGGATGGCGGAGGCCGAGGGGCTGAATGCTGTGGCGTTGCACGCCCGCACGCGCGAACAGGGCTACAGCGGCCAGGCGCAGTGGCAGTGGATTGCCGCGATCAAGCAGGCGGTGGGGATTCCGGTCATTGGGAACGGGGATATTCGCACCCCGGAGGACGCGGCGGCCATGGTGGCGATTACCGGTTGCGACGCGGTGATGATCGGACGGGCTGCGCCAGCCAATCCGTGGATTTTCAGGCAGATAGCGCAGTACACAGCCACCGGCAGCTACGAGCGGCCAACGGTGGAAGACCGCTACCGGATGATTCGCGCTTATTTTCAAATGTTGCTGGATGAGGCTCAGAGGGACGAGTCTGCGTCGTCGGGGAGAGAGACGGCCGGTAAGATGAAACAGTTTGCCACCTGGTTTACACACGGCGTACCGGGCGGAGCAAAGCTTCGGGCGGCCATTTACCAGGCTCGCACCGGGGCCGATGTTTTGGCCCAGGTGGAGCTCTTTTTTACCGCCGGCCTGGAGGCGGAGCCGGGTGAAGGGCGGGATTTTGAGGATTCTGCGCCATCGTTTCCTGAGTCCTCGCTGGTCTGCGATTGAGAAACAGCGACTTTGGACCGGTCCCGGTATATAGTTGAGTCCATCCGGAGTGAAGGGCTTAGATTGCGATTGATGGCGCGGAAGATGGGTCACATCTTGCGGTGGTGGGCGTGTGGCATTGCCACGCTTTGCCTTTTCGCGCCCATCTGCGTGGCACAGCGGTACAGCTTTCGCGACTACACCGAGGGTTTGAGCGACCTGGCGGTGAACTGCATTTTGCAGGACCGCACGGGCTACCTTTGGGTGGGCACCGACAACGGACTTTATCGCTACGATGGCCTGCAGTTTCGGCCGTATGGGGTGACCGAAGGCGTCCGCGCCCGTTACATCCTGAATCTTTATCTCGGAATGGATGGAACCCTGTGGGTAGGGAGCGACTCCGGAGTTTTTTTTCAGCGCCGGGATGGGAGCTTTGCCGAGGTTCATCCTCCGGGTGCGGCAAGCCAGTTTACGCAACATATGGGAACGGCGTTCGCGGCAATCTCTCCGGATCGGGTGACGATGGCCGACCAGGGCGGTGCATTCCTGCTGCGGCGAGTGGAGGCCGACAAATGGGTTGCCGAATCCATGCGGCTGGAGGGCGGCAGCATCTGGAGCGTTTTGTATGGGCCCGACGGCGCGCTTTGGTACGGATGCGACACGGATTTGTGCCGCTTGAAGGACGGCAAGACGACGCGCATGCGCGCCGCCCTGAAACTCCCTGAGGATGAATGGCGCCATCTGCTGCTATCGCACGACGGCCACATCTGGCTGCGTGGCTACTCCCATCTGGGAGAATTGCTGCCCGGGGAAGGCCGGTTTGAGTTGCACGATTTGCCCGGCCGAGCCAGCTCTGTGCAGTATGTTGCCCTGGCTGAGGATGGTGAAGGGCACATCATGGCCTCGCAGGGGCCGGCTTTCGGGCAGTGGGAAAACGGCCAGTGGCGGATGGTTACGATGCGCAACGGCCTTCCTCGCTTTGACCTCTCCGCGCTATTTGCCGACCGGGAGGGTTCTATCTGGCTGGGAGTTGCGGGCCACGGGCTAATGCGCTGGCTGGGGCAGGATAGGTGGGAAGCTTACACGGCAGCGGACGGATTGAGCGACGACATTGTTTGGGCCATGCTTCGGGACCGGAGCGGCCGATTGTGGATCGGCACCGAGTCAGGATTGGACTGGATTCCGGCCGGAGAAAGTTCACCTCGCGTGTGGCAAGCACCCGGAGTTCAGTCGATTCGCGCCGTCTCGCTGGCTGAGAGCGCGGATGGCAGCATCTGGATAGGCAGCGCCGCCGGCAATTTGATAAGGATCAACCCGAAAACACTGGCAGCAAGCCAATGGAAGACGCCGGAGATTTATTGCATCCTGAGCGACGGCTCCCAGCATCTGTGGCTGGCTACTGCCAAGGGGCTTTACGTTGTGGATATGGAGGGCAAAGACCAGGCGCCGCGCCTGGTTGAGGCTGCGGCTTTTGCAAATCCAAGACAGGTGTTCAGAAACCTGACCCTGGACCCGGCAAACCACTTGTGGGCCACCTCGGAGCAAAACCTCTACCGGCTCGATGGGACAAACTGGCACCGAATTGACACCGGACTATTCGGCGGCAAATACGATCAGATCGCCGCGGATCGCGCGGGGAATGTGTGGGTAACGGGCGATTTTCCCGGGGTGATGCGGCTCAGAGTCGAGGGCGACAGGGTGACTGTTTCAGAGCAGATCAGCCGGCCAAAGCTGCTTTCTGAGGAAACGGTGAGCCTGCTCGTGGACCGGCGCGGATGGCTTTGGGTGGGACAGGACGCGGGCATCACAGTGTTCGACGGACGCAATTGGCGCAGCTTTACCCAGGATGACGGCCTGATCTGGAATGACTGCGACAGCTCCGCGCTGATTGAAGACAAAGACGGCAGCATGTGGATTGGCACCTCCGGGGGCCTGTCGCACATGAAGGCGCCGAATGCTGTTCCAAATGGGCCGACTCCTTCCCCGGTGTTTTCGCAGGTGAACTTTGGCTCGACTCCAATCGCGAATGGGTCAGAGGTTTTGTGGAGCGCCAGCCCGCTGGAGATCTCGATGGCCTCGCTCAGTTTTCGGGGCGAGCGTCATTTCCGCATCCGATACCGGCTGTTGGGGCTGGAAACGGAGTGGGTGGAAACGGGGGAAAACAACCTTCGCTATCCGCGGCTGGCTCCTGGCTCCTACAAGTTCCAGGCGGCGGGAGTGGACCCCGCCAGCGGCGCCTTAACCCCGATTCAGGAACTGTCGTTCAGGATTGAGCCGCGCTGGTGGCAGAGCTCATGGCTCACGCTGGCATTGGTCTTGCTGGCGGCAGTAGCGGTGGTGGGCTCATGGCGCTGGCGGGTGCGTCATTTGGTGAGCCAAAAGCGCCACCTGGAACACGCCGTTCAACTGCGGACTGAAGATCTGGAACGCGAGAAGGCAGAATTGCTCCGCGCCGAGGAGCAGATGCGTCACTATGCGGAGCACGACGATTTGACCGGGCTTTGGAATCACCGCATCATCATCGATCGCCTTCGCCAGGAGGTTGACCGCTCGCGCCGCCACGGTGTGCCGCTGAGTGTGATCCTGGTAGACCTGGACCACTTCAAACAGGTTAACGACACTTATGGCCATCCAGCTGGCGATTTGGTTCTGAAGGAAATCAGCGCGATTTTTCAGCGTTCGGTGCGCTCATACGATTGGGTTGGGCGCTACGGCGGCGAGGAGTTTTTGCTGATTTTGCCGGGCTCAAACTTCCTGAGCGCGCGCATCCGCGCAGAGCAGTTCCGCGTCGCCGTCGAGACGGCGCGCATTCTCGATGGAAAAACGACCATACCGATAACGGCCAGCTTTGGCGTGGCCTCGGGCTTTCCGTCAGACTATGAAGCCATGATCCACACCACCGACACAGCCCTGTATAAAGCAAAGGCCAACGGGCGCAATTGCGTGGTGGCGACGGAGATCAGAGCGGCGGACCATGGCGCTGGGGCGTAGAGAGGGGATGAGAAGGGGCGTGCTTGCCGAACAGGCTCTTCCCGCTTTCGATCATGCCCGGATGCTTCCAGCGGCGGGGATCCCACCGGTTGACCAGTGTAGCCATTTCGGCTACAGTGGTCAAGAGGGTGATTCCATGCGTCAGGTTTCGCTGCGTGAGTTCAGAACCCGCGGGGTCAAAGCTCTCAAGGAGGTCCCGGAGGGAGAGACCGCTCTGCTGGTTGGGCAGAATGGCCCTGCGTTTTTTCTGGTACCCGTATTTGGGGATGTTGCCAAGGAAGATCGCGAGATTCGGCGCGCGATGGCGCTTGCCAGCCTGCGGGAAGGGTGGCGGCGCGCGGAGGCGGCCGGAACCGGCACAGTGAGCGACGACGACATCGATGCTGAGATCGATCGCATTCGCAGGGCCCCTGAAGACAAGGCGGAATGCGCTTAATCGTTCTGGATACGAACATATTGGTCTCTGCCGGAATCAGTCCCGACGGACCACCAGCGACAATTGTTGAGGACTTGGTGTTGGGCGGGATGGTTCAGACTGTTACCTGTCCACGCGTCACTTCAGAGTACCGGGAAGTAATCCGGCGTGCCAAGTTCTTCCAATATGGGTTTCCGCCGCTTTGGCTGGAGTTTCTGATTGAAGGGAGCATCCGGCTTCCAGACGCCGGATTGTGGCCTTATGCTTGTCCCGATCCGAAAGACGCTCAGTTTATTGCATTGGCTCACTCAGCAGGGGCCTGGCTGGTGACTGGGAACCAGAAGCACTTTCCGGATTCAATTCGCCAAGGAGTGACGGTGGTTTCGCCCGCCGACTATCTAGCGCGCATGGCGGGCAAATAATCCCTTGACCCTGATCCCCTCATGGACTCAAGCCGTGCCCTTTCAAAGACGTGAGTTTTTGGATTCTAAACCACGCTATTGCGCCATAGGGAGCCGAATGGTGGCGCGGGCGCCTTCGCCGTCTTCGCGGTTCTGCAACTGGATTTCGCCGCCGTGGGCGCGCGCGATTTGCTGGGCCAGCGCCAGGCCCACTCCACTGCCCGCGGGCTTGGTGGTATAGAAAGGCACAAAGAGGTTGTCAGAGTTAGCGATGCCCAGGCCGCGGTCTTCAATGGAGATGAGCACCAGGGAACCGTTGATGCGCCAGCTTGCGCGCACGGGTTCGGAATCGCGGGCCAGCGAGGCATCCACGGCGTTGGCCAGCAGGTTGATGAACATCTGCTCCAACTGGTCGGGATCGGCGTCGAGAAGCACCTGCGGCCCCGGCTCGAGCTGAACCGGCAAGCGCTGCTCCAGCAGGACCACCCGCTCAAGCAACGCCGCGAGCTGAACCGGCTTGAGTTGCGGAGGAGGCAACTGGGCCAGGGTGCGGTATGACTGCACAAAGCGGTGCAGCGAGTCGGCTCGGCTCTCCACCACCTCAAGGCCGCGACGAAAGTCATGCAGAGTTGCGGGGTCGCCTTCGATGCGGTCAACCCGCGCCAACAGGCTGCCGGCGATGGACTTGATGGGCGCCAGCGAATTGCTCAGCTCATGCCCCAGTACGCGGATCAGGCGCTTCCAGGCAAGTTGTTCTTCTTCCTGGAGGGGCAGGCTCACGTCGGCAAGAAGCAGCAGAGTGTGCGGAACGCCTTCCTGGCGGAAGGCCGCCTTGCGGAGCAGCCAGCGCGTAGGCCTCGAGCCGAAAGAGTGAATGGTCTGGTCGGGCGCGGCAAGCAGGTTTTCAAGGCCGAGTTCGCGGGCGGAGTGGCCAAAGCAGCGCGCATAGGGCAGCCCCAGCAGTTTGACGCCGGCATTATTCACCAGTTGCAGCGTATCTTCGCGGTCAAAGGCGAACAGCGGGGCGTGCATCACTTCAAGGATTCGCGCCAGCAAGGCCGTGGCCTCAAGCGAACGCACCCGCTGCTTCTGAAGGAGGTCGGCGAGCGCGTTGACCTCACCTGCCAGTTCGCCGAAAGCATCGTAAGTGCCTGCTCCGCGCGCACGGAACGAGTAATCGCCTTCGCGCAAAGAGGAGACGACGTTAGAGAGCGTTTGCAGCGGCCGAATCATGCCTTCAATGAGCGCGGCAGCTACCAGGAGAAAGTACAGAATCAGGCAGAAAACTACAAGAATGGACGGCCCGAGCGCGATGGGATGCTGATAAAGAAAAATAGCGGCGAAGAGCAGCGCGGGCAGAGCGAGCAAGAGGCAGAACAGCCACGCCCGGCGGACGGCGGGGCGGCGGCGACGGCGCCTGCTTGCTTCATAGGCCATATTTTTCGATGCGGCGATAGAGCGCGGCGCGGCTGAGCCCGAGCGATTCGGCGGCCTGGGAAATGTTGCCGTCGCAACGCCGGAGCACTTTGCGGATGAGCATGGCCTCGACTTCGTCGATGCTCATGTTGTCAATGGACTGAGGCGAATTGCGCGCGGCGGTAATGCCCAGGCTGGCGGGGTCGATTTCTTCGCCGCGGCAGAGCAGGACGGCGCGCTCCACGGTGTGCTCGAGCTCGCGCACGTTGCCGGGCCAGGAATATTGCATCATCTGCTGAATGGCCGCGGCAGAAAAGCCGCTGACCTGTTTGCGGTAGCGGGCGCGGTTGCGGGCCAGAAAGTGCTGCGCCAGGAGGGGAATGTCTTCGCGCCGGTCGCGCAGCGCGGGCAGATGAATCTCCACGGTGTTGATGCGGAAGAGCAGGTCCTCACGAAAGTTTCCCGCTTTTGCCTCTTCGTCGAGCTGGGCATTTGTCGCGGAGAGAATGCGCGCATCCACGCGCCGGGTTTGCGAAGAGCCCACGCGCTCAAGCTCGCCGGTTTCAAGCACGCGGAGCAGCTTGGCCTGCTGGCGCAAGGGCACGTTGGCAATTTCGTCGAGGAATAGCGTGCCGCCGCTGGCCAGCTCGAAGCGGCCGATGCGGTCGGATCGCGCGTCAGTGAAGGCGCCCTTGACGTGACCGAAGATTTCGCTCTCGAAGGTTCCTTCAGGCAGGCCTCCGGCATTGACGGCCACCAGCGGCATGCGGGCGCGGGGCGAAGCGGCGTGGAGCAGCTTGGCCACGATCTCCTTGCCGGTGCCGTGCTCGCCGGTGATGAGCACGTTGGCGTCTGAAGGGCCAACCTGGGCAATCAGCTCAAGCACAGGCTGCATGGCGGGCGCGCCGGCCACAAACTCCGGCATGCCTTCGGCGCGCAGCAGGCGGTTCTCAAGTTCCAACTGGCGCGCGCGGCGCAGGGCATGATGCAGCTCGGCATGGACGCGGATAAGCGAGATGAGGCGTTCGTTCTCCCACGGCTTTTGCACAAAGTCGCGCGCCCCGCGCTTGATGGACTCGACGGCCAGATCGATATTGCCCCAGGCGGTCATGACGATGACCGGCAACCGCGCGTCAAACTCCTGAATACGCGCCAGCAGATCGAGGCCCTCCTGTCCGGAGGTTGTGTCGCGTGTGTAATTGAGGTCGATCAACAGCACATCGTAGTCGCTTTGGCCGAGCGCTTCAAGCAACAGGCGGGGCGAGCGAACGCAGTCCACAGCGATGCCCTGCGGGGCCAGCAGCAGCTCGACAGCCTCAAGGATGTGGGGCTGATCGTCGGCAACCAAAACGCGAATTCGCTCTTGCTTGCGAGGGTCTGGCATGGTCCCTTTCACAGATTCTAAAGCTAACGATTCACGACGCCCGATTTCGCGTCGTCGATGGAGACCCCGGTTCGCTCCAGCGTAACGCCGACGGCGCGGTCGATATCTACCTTAGCCTTTTCGTAGGCAGTTTGCGCAGCGTCCAAAGCAGACTCGGATTGGGCGAGCAGGTTTTCAGCGTTGAGCGTATCGACGCCCGATTTTGCGCCGAGCAACTGTTCCTGCTTGGTGATCTCGAAGGTCTTCTGGGCAAGGTCGCGCGCTTTCTGGACCGCGGTAACGTGGGCCTCAGCCTGTTCAAGAGCAAACTTGGAGTTGCGGACGTCAAAGCGAATGCCTTTTTGCTGCTGTTCGGAGGATATCTGGCTCTGGCGGTATTGCAACACGGCGCGGAACTGATCAGCCTTTGCCTGGCGGTTGCGCAGATTGATGTTGAGCGTCATGCCCACCTGGTATTCAGGAGACGAGTAGTTGAAGGTGTTCTCAAACATGCTGGGGAAGCCCGTGGGCAGCGTGGTGGAACATTCCTGTGTACCGAGGTTGCAATCGGGGTTTTTGGGGCCAGCGGTGCCTGCGCCGGCGTAGAGGCCATAGAGATTGAGCGTGGGCAAAAGCTCGCTGTTGATGTCTTTCAGAGCCTGCTTCTGCACTTCGGCCTGCATCTGGTAGATGGCAACTTCGGGCCGCTTCTTTTCGGCGTCAGCGATGAGCTCATCTATAGATTTTGAAGCATTGGGGTCTGGATCGGCCTGGAGGTCGAGCGGAATCACCGGCATCTCGTCGATTGCGGGATCATCGACTTTCGTCAGCGCGTTCTTCATCAGAAGCTCATTCAGACGCAGGCTGGCGCGGGCCACGGTGAGATTGCCTTCGGCGGTAGCGACGGCAGACTGATCAGTCATGACCTGCATGGCGGGAATCGCCTGGAGCTCGAGCTGCTTTTGATCGTCTGAAAGGTTCTTGTTGGCAAAGCCGAGAGACTGCTCGCTGATCTGCTCGTTCTGGTATGCATTCACGAGATCCCAGTAGATATTTTCGACCTGAGTTACGGTGGCGATTACCTGCGCTTTGAAGGCGAGGTCTGTGATTTGGGCGTTGCGCTTGGCAATGCGGATGTAACGCTCGTTGGTGGCGACGCCGAAGCCGGCCAGGATGGGTTGCTGGATGATGGCCTGAAATTTGGAATAGAGCTCAGGATTAACGCCGTTGTATGGGGTGTTGCTGGCGACACGCTGGCCGAGATAGTTGACCTGGATGCCGGTGCCGATCGGGAATGCCTGGGAGTATGACGACAGGACCTCGATGGTGTTGGTTTTGAGAACCGGCACGCCGGCAAGAAATTGGTTGGCCTGCTGCGCCACTGTGTGATCGTCGTAGCCCTGGAAAGTAAGGTAGGGATCGAAGGAAGACACCAGGGTGCCGGCTCCGAGGGTTGAGGTGACGATGCCGCCATTGCCGGCGGAGAATCCGGTTCCGGATGAGCCGCCCCCGCCGCCAGTGGAAGCGGCAAAGCCGCCCTGGGTGGACTGAACGATGGCGGTGTTGACGCCGTTGGCCGGGGCACCCGATTTAGTGCGCAGAATATCGGTTTGAGCGATGGGGAAGTTATAGCGGAAGTAGGCCAGGTCGAGGTTGTCCTCGATGGCCACCGCGATTGCGTCGCGTAGCGACAGATAGATGTTTCCATCGCGGATAAGGTTTTGGAGGCGCGGCGTGTTGCTTAGGTCTAGCTCAGGCGCGGTGCTGGGCCGATAAGGCGCAAGCGGGCTGTGCGAATGGGGCATCGGCACTTGAAATGGCGTTGATGGAGCAAACAACGGCTGCTGCGCCTGCTGCATCTGTTGCGCCAGAGTTGGCTGGGGCGCCGGAGTTGCGCTTGCCGCGGGCGACGGGGCTTCAGGAGTTGAATGCGAAGTTTGGGGAGCGGCCGGCTGTTGCGTGGGGGGCTGCTGCCCCGGAGGTTGGACGGCCAGCGCCAAGTTCGCGTCCAGCAAACAGATGGCAGCCGCAGCGTGAATGGTTATGGCGAAATAGATCTTAAAAAAGTTCACTTGGCGCCCACCTCCGTTGTTTTCGTTTGCAGCGATTCATCCCGGGTGAGCCAGCCATCGCGCAGTTCCAGGATGCGCTTGCTGTAGCGCGCGTTCTCCTCAGAATGTGTGACCTGCACGATGGTCGTGCCCTGGCGGTTGAGCTGGCAGAAGAGCTCCATGATTTCGCGGGCTTGCGTAGAGTGCAGATTGCCGGTTGGCTCGTCGGCCAGCAGCAGTGCGGGAGCGTGGACGACGGCGCGCGCAATGCCCACCAATTGCTGTTGCCCGCCGGAAAGCTGCGAGGGAAAAAGATCCTTCTTGGCAACAATTTGGAAGCGGTCGAGAATATCCGCGACCATCCCTTGCCGCTCCTTTGCAGGCAGGTTCTTGTAACTCAGGGGTAAGTCGATGTTTTCGGCAACGGTAAGATCGTCGAGCAGGTGATAACTCTGGAAGACCATGCCGATGCGCTGGCGGGCAAGGTCGGCGCGCTGTTTTCGATTGAGCGAGTGGACCGGTGTTTCGCCGAACCAGTACTCGCCCAGCCAGCTATCGTCGAGCAGTGCAAGCACGTTGAGGAGCGAGGACTTCCCTGCCCCGGACGGCCCCATGACGGTGACAAACTCGCCTTCATTGATGGTGAGCCGAATTTGCCGCAGCACCCAGGTTTCGGTGTGGCCGGTCTTGTAACTGCGTTCCACGTTTTTTAATTCGATCATGATGCTGGAGTTACTCCCATCTCAAAACATGACTAATCGGTTCAGGTTACTCAGTGCGCAGCGCCTGCATGGGTTCGACGGCGGCGGCGCGGCGGGCGGGCAGCGCGGCGGCCAGCGCTACCATGACCGCCGTGAGAACTACAGCTGCCGCAAGGGTGAGCGGATCGAACGATGCAACGCCATAAAGCAAAGTGCGAAACAGGCGGGCCACGGCAACGACGGATAAAAGAGCGACCAAAGTGGCGATGGCCGCGATGATCGCCATCTCGCGCACGACGAGAACCACTACCCCGCTGCGTTGCGCTCCCAGAGCCAGGCGCACGCCGATTTCGCGGGTGCGCTGCTCGGTGGAGTAAGCGAGCACGCCATAGAGACCGACCGCCGCCATCAACATGGCCAGCAAGGAGAAAGCGATGGACAAATAGGCCAATGCGATGACGTCGGCGGCGCGCTGATCAGCTTCCTCCTGCATGGTGCGCAACCCATCGACCACCAGCGTGGGGTCGAGTTGATGGATGGTTTGACGGATCGAGGCTTCGGCCGTCTTGGGCGGCTGCGCGGTCCGCATGTAAATCTGTACGCCTCCGGGATGTTGCAACTGGAGATACGGCATATAAACCGCCGGCCCTATATCGGTGCGCAGATCCTGATGCTTCACGTCGCCCACCACTCCGACAATGGTGGTATCGGGCTTGACATCGTCGCCGCGCCCGTCGGCCAGCACGCGGCCCAGCGCATTTTGCGCCGAGCCATAGTAACGCCTTGCGAGAGCGAGGTTCACGACAGCCACCTTCAACTGACCCTGCGCATCCGAGGGGGTAAACTCCCTGCCCACCAGGAGCGGCTGGCGCAGGGTAGCAAAATAGCCGGCCGTGATCCACGGTTCCTCAAAGTTCATATGTTCATCTTCCGCCGGTTTGTAGCCCTGCAAGGTGAAGCTGGAACGGCTCGAGTCTCCGGCCAGTTCCGGGTCGGTGGTGGCCGCGACCGTGGTGACGCCGGGAATGCGGCGCAGCGCATCGAGGGCATTGCTCACAATCTGCGGCGTGCGGTCTTCGCCATAGCCGGAGATGGTTGGGTTGAGCGAGAATGTAGCGATATTTCCGGTGTCGAAGCCGACCTGCTGATGGTGGAGATTGCCGAGAGTGCGCACGAACAGGCCCGCGCCGCCCAGCAGCATCACGCTCAAAGCAATTTGAGCGCCTACGGCCAGCTTGCGGAAGCGTTGCGAACTCTTCGATGCCGTGCCTGCATTCTGACGCAACGTGCCGGCCAGATCGGGGTGGACGAAATGGAACACCGGCGCAATGCTGAACAGCAAGCTCACCAAAAAGGAGATCGCCATTGTAAACAGAAGGACGCGTCCGTCGACGGATGAGGAATAGGGCTCGCTTCCTGGATCGGAGCTGGTCATCAGGCGGACAAGAGCGGTGGCAACCAGCGGAGCGAGCGCAATTCCCATCGCCGCTCCCGTCAGGCCAAGCAATCCGCCCTCGACCAACAACTTTGAAATGATACGGCGCCGCTGCGCGCCGAGCGCGTAGTGCATCGACATCTCGCGCGCGCGGCCGGCGGCGCGGAGAAGCAGCAGAGTCGCTACGTTGATGGCGCACATGGCCACCAGTAGGGCTGCCATGCTCATGAGGATGATGAGCGGGGTCTTCAATTCCCCGCGTTCAGGCGAAAAGCCCTGCGAATCGTCTTTGACCTTCAGGCTCGATTTGTCGAGGAAGTCCTTCTTGAAATGTTCACTCCTCGACTTGTAGAGAGTCAGCTCAGTGGCCCGCAGCGAATGCCAGAGCGGGGCAAGCCCCGCCTCTGCTCTGGGGGCAGCGATTCCCGGCTTGAGCCGCGCCACCAGCGTGAGCCAGATGGATTGATGACTGTTCAGCCCGTCGAGGGGAACCATCCACGGCATGGCAATCTCAACCATGCTGATGGGCAGGAACACACCCGGCTTGGATCCGCCTATGGCCGAGTCGAAGTTCCGCGGCGCAACACCGATGATGGTGAAGGGGTGACCGTTAATGAGCAGCGTCTTTCCCACTACGTCGCGCGACGCCGCGAAGCGCGCCTTCCAATAGCCGTAGCTGAGAACCACAACGGGATTGGCGTTCTTGGCCGTGTCGTCCTGTTCTGTGAACAACCGGCCCACTTCAGGCCTAAGGCCGAGCAACTGAAAGTAATTGCCGCTGACGATTTCACCGTCTTTGTTCTCAGCCTGGTTTCGCCAACTGACGCCGACGCTGCTGATTCGATCGGTTGCGAGAATCCCGGAAAAGACCTGGTTCTGGTCGCGCAGGTCCTTGTACATGGGATAAGAGAAATAGTTGTCCAAATCCCCGCCAAAGCTCATCCCCGCACCACTGTAGCCGCCAGTCCACTCAAAGCGAACCAGTTCCCTGGGCCGCTCCACGGGCAACATGCGCAGCAGAGCCTGATCGAAGAGGGTGAAGACGGCGGTGTTGGCGCCGATGCCGAGGGCCAGCGTGACGATTACGGTGAGCGTGAAGGCCGGCGACTTGCGCAACTGGCGCAGCGCGTAGCGAATGTCGTTGAGCAGCGTATTCAATTTGGTTTTTCCTCGCGGTTCCAGGGATATTATTCGTTTCGCAGCGCGTGCATAGGATCGATAGACGCGGCGCGGCAAGCTGGGATGATGGATGCAGCAAGTGCAAGCAGAAAGATTGAAACAGCAGCAAAAACAATGACGGCTGGATCGAGCGGATCAATTTGAAAAAGCAGCGAGCGCAAGAGCCGTGTTGCAAACACTGCCGCAATGGCGCCAAGACCGCATCCGGCAAGACCGAGTTTGGCGCCTGAGAAGACGACCAGCCGGGTGATGTTTGTGCGCTGCGCTCCAAGCGCCAGGCGAATGGCCATCTCCTGGGTGCGCAACGCGGCGGAGAAAGCGATGACGCTATAAATGCCGAGCAGCGAGAGCAGAACGGCCGCGGCGGCAAAGCTGGAGATGAGCGCGGTGTTGAAGCGGCGCGGGGCCTGCCCTTCAGAAACGACGCGATCCATGGACTCCACATCGGTGAGCGGGAGTTGCGGATCGATGGAGCGGACCGCAGCGCGGAGGGAATCGGTCATCTGGTCCGGCGGCAGGCCTGAGCGCATGATGATGTAACCGCTGTTGCCGTTGATCATGTTGGCAGGCGCGAACATTCCGAGCGATATCTTCACCTGGGCCACGGGTTGGTAGAACTGGTCACTGGTGGCGGTCTCGGCCGATTCCTGTTTTACGTCGCCAACTTCGCCCACTACGGTCATCCATGGCAGTGGCGTCTCGCGGAGACCCACATGAATGCGTTTGCCGATGGGGTCCTGTCCTGGCCAGTAGTGCTCGGCGAGCGTTTGGTTGACAATGATGACCAACGGGGACGTTGCCGTATCGGCCTGGTTAAAGTCACGGCCGCGGAGGATGGGAATGCCCGCAGCGGCATAGTAATTCCCGACCAGCTGAGAGGGCCAGCCGGAATTCAGCGCCGCGCCTTTGGGAGGCACGTAGCCCTCGGGAAAAAAGGCTGTGCTGCTGATTTGGCCGGCGGCGGGAAGAATGTCTGTGATGCCCACGGTCTGGACCCCTGGCAGTTGTTGCAGTTTGGCGAGCAGCGCGGCGTCGAACGCATCCGCAGCGGCCTGCGTGGAGTATTGCTGGCGTGGCAGGCTGTATGCGGCAGTAAGAACATGATCGGGGCGGAAGCCGAGGTCGACTGCACGCAGCTTCTCAAAGCTGCGCAGCAAGAGGCCGGATGCAGTGAGCAGAATGAGGGCCACGGCGAGTTCGGCTACGACAAGGGCTGAGCGCAGGTGGGCGTGGCCGCCCCCGGCAGTGCCGGTACGCCCGCCTTCTTTCAACGCGTCGTTGACCGCTGTACGCGAGGCAGCAATGGCGGGAATCAATCCGCAGACCAGTCCGGTGAGGACGGACAGCCCCAGGGCGAAGGCAACCACCGCCCAGTCAAGACCGATGGCGCTTATTCGCGGCAGGGTCTCGGGAAGAAAGCTGACACCCACGCGCAACGCGGCCGATGCCAAAGCCAAGCCAACCAGGCCGCCGCTGATGCTGAGCACCAGCGCTTCAACAATGGATTGGCGCAGAACTGCTGCGGCGCTTGCGCCCAGCGCCAGGCGCACTGAGATTTCACGGCGGCGGCGAATGACCCGCACCAGCAGCAAACCGGCCAGGTTGGCGCAGGCGATAAACAGGACGACTGCGACGGCAAAGAACAGAGTGCGCACCAGCGGACGGGCGCCGGCTTCAGTGATCTCGGCGAGCGGCGCCACGACAGCACGAATGCGCAGGCTGGCCATTGCGGGAGGAAAGCCGCGCATCACTTCTTCGGCCACGCGCTGCGCATCCTGCTGGGCCTGGGCAGGCGTCACGCCCGGCTTGAGCCGGCCAATCATCTTGAAGTTCCAGCTGGACTGCCCGGTGGTTATCTCCGCCTGTGTCAGGCTTGTGGGCACCCACAATTCGCTGAGGTTCAGCTGTCCTGGAACCAAAGGGAACTCGAAGTCGCGGGGCATGACTCCGATGATCTGGTAGGGTTGGCGGTCGAGAAAAATCTTTTGGCCAATGATTTGCGGGTCGCCATGGAAGCGGCTGTGCCACATCTGATAGCTGATTACGGTTACATGCTGGCGGGTGTCATCTTCCTGCTGGGTAAAGACGCGCCCCATGAACGGCGAAACGCCAAGCGTGGGAAACATGCTTGCGGTGATGCGCGAAGCGTTGATCTGGGCGGAAACGCCGAGTCCAGAGAGTTCGTAATAGGTTTGGCGATATGCGCCTGTGCTCAAGAAGCTCCGCGTGTCGCGCGGATAAACGATTGTCTCCGGAGTATTGGTGGCGGGCATGGGGCTGCCCAGATCGATGCCCTCGAGGCTATCGCCGAGCGCGACGAGGCGGGATTGATCGGCAAACGGCAAGGGGCGCAGCAGAACGCCTTCGACGATGGAGAAGATGGCGGTGGTGGCGCCGATGCCAAAGGCCAGCGTAAGGACGGCGGTGAGCGTGAACGCGGGAGACTTGCGCAACTGGCGCAGTGCGTAGCGAATGTCGTTAAGCAGCGTGTCCACCTTCGTCCTCCCAGGGGCTAAAGCCCGCATTCATATAGCTGCAATTTCGGCACGATTGAAGTCGTGCCCTGACACACAACAGTGTTAATCGGTTCTGAGCGCCTGCATGGGTTCAATTGAGGCGGCGCGGCGTGCAGGAATGATGGAAGCGGCAAGTGCAAGCAGGAAGATTGAGAGAGCTGCGAGCACAAGGACGGTTGGATCGAGCGGATCCACTTGAAAGAGCAGCGAGCGCAACAGGCGGGTTGCAAACAAGGCTGCAATGGCGCCAAGACCGCAACCGGCAAGGCCCAGTCTTGCGCCTGAGAAAAGAACCAGCCGCGTAATGTTTGTGCGCTGCGCGCCAAGGGCCAGGCGGATGGCCATTTCCTGGGTGCGTAGCGCGGCGGAAAAAGCGATGACGCCGTAAATGCCGAGCAGCGCCAAAAGGACTGCGCCGACCGCGAAGCCGGAGATGAGCGCGGTGTTGAATCGGCGCGGCGCCTGGCCCTCCTGAACTACGCGGTCCATGGACTCCACATCGGTGAGCGGGAGTTGAGGATCGATGGAGCGGACCACGGCGCGTAGAGAACCGGCAAGCTGCTCCGGGGCCATTTGGCCGCGGAGCACAATGGAGCCGCCTTTTCCAGTGAGCATGCTGGGCGATGCGAACGAACCCGCATCGGCCTTGGTTTGGCTCGAGGACAGGTAGAACTGGTTGATGGTAGGCGCATCGGGCGCTGACTGCCTGAGGTCGCCGATCTCTCCTACAACGGTCAACCAGGGCAGTGAGGTTGCCTCTGCCGGACCGCGATGGATACGTTTGCCGATGGGGTCTTGTCTAGGCCAGTAATGCTCGGCCAGAGTGCGGTTGACAATGACGACCAGGGGAGCGTTTGGGCCGTCGGCGCGGGTGAAGTCGCGCCCGCGCACGATGGGAATGCCCGCCGCGCTGAAGTAATTCCCTATCACTTCAGACGGCCAGCCCAGGTTCAAGCCCGCGCCCTTGGGGGGCACATAACCCTCGGCGGTAAACGTGGCGCGCATATCAGCTCCGGACGCGGGCAGCAAGGTGGTGATGCCCGCAGCTTGCACGCCCGGCAACTGTTCCAGCCTGGTGAGCAGCATGGAATTGAATGCGTCGATGGCGGCCTGCGTGTTGTATTGCTGGCGCGGCAGGTTATAGGAGGCGGTGAGCATGTGATCGGCGCGGAAGCCAAGATCGATGGCCCGCATTTTTTGAAAGCTGTGCAACAGCAGGCCCGAGGCGGTGAGCAACACCAGGGCAACAGCAAGTTCAGCAATGGCCAGCGCGGAGCGAAGGCGCGCATAGCCGCCGCCGGCAGTGCCAGTGCGCCCCCCTTCTTTCAGCGCCTCATTCACGCCGATGCGCGTGGCGGCCAGGGCGGGAATCAATCCGCACAGCAACCCGGTGAGCACAGCCAACCCCAAGGCGAATGCCGCGACTTGCCAGTCGATGCCGATGGAGTTGATGCGCGGCAGGGTTTCCGGCAGCAGGCTGACACCGGCACGGAGCGCAATCGACGCCAGGCCAAGGCCGAGCAGGCCACCGCCGATGCTGAGCAAGAGCGACTCCACAAGCGACTGGCGCACAACGGCCGCGGCGCTGGCCCCAAGTGCAAGGCGAGCCGAGATCTCGCGGCGGCGTCGAATGACGCGCACCAGCAACAGTCCGGCAAGATTGGCGCAGGCAATAAACAGCACCACCAGAACCGCAAAGAAAAGCGTGCGAACCAGCGGGCGAGCCTCGCCAACCGTGGTCTCATCGAGCGACTGAACCGATGGATGAATGCGGCGGCTGGCAAGCGCCGGTGGAAAGTTGTGCATGATTTCGCGCGCCGCTCCAGCAGCATCTTCCTGCGCCTGGGCGGGGGTGACGCCGGGCTTCAGGCGACCCACCAGGCCGTAGGCCCAGGCGCCGACACCTTGAACGAGTTCCACCTGGGTCATGCTCATGGGAACCCAAAGCTCGCTGCGGTTCAACTGGCCAGCCACCAGCGGATACTCGAATTCGCGCGGCATGACGCCGATAATTTCGTAGGGCTTGCGGTCGAGAAGAAGCTTTTGGCCGAGAATGTTGGCGTCGCCATGAAAGCGGCTTTGCCAGGTTTGATAGCTGAGGACAACTACCTGCTGGTTCAAGTCATCTTCCTGCTGCGTAAAGGTGCGGCCCATCAGCGGCGAAACGCCGAGAGTGGGAAACATGCTGGCGGTGAGCCGGCCGGCGTTGATTTGCGCGGGATCGCCGACGCCGGAGAGTTCAAAGGTGGAGTCCCTGTAACCGCCCAGGCTGGAGAATGCATGGGTGTCGCGCGAGTAAATTTGCACGCCGGGCGCGGTGACATTATGCGACAATCCATCGTCCTGCACGCCCTCAAGCTTGTCGCCAAGCTCGACCAGGCTTGCCTGCTGTGGAAACGGCAGGGGACGCAACAGGACGCCTTCGACGATGGAGAAGATGGCCGTGGTAATGCCGATGCCGAAGGCCAGCGTGAGGACCGCAGTGAGCGTGAAGCCGGGGGACTTGCGCAATTGGCGCAGCGCAAAGCGAATGTCGCGACCAACGTTTTTCATTGCTCTCCTTCCCGCCGTCACCGCGGCTTGCCCTTCGGTTATCGCCGGCTTCTGAAATTTATTCGCTTCTGAGCGCCTGCATGGGTTCAACGGATGCGGCGCGCGCAGCCGGAATGAGAGCGGCAACCAGGCCCGCAACAATTAAGAGCAGCGCCAGCAACAGGAAGCTGCCCGCTTGCTGTTGCGCATCGAAATAAATGACCATGCCGATGAGCTTGCGTGCGGCGACGGTGAGAATGAGGCCGACGATGGTTCCAGCGGCCAGCATCCACGCCACGTGGGACAGTACCATGCCGAGGATGCGGTTTCGCGTTGCGCCGAGGGCCATGCGGACGCCGATGTCGCGAGAGGACTGCTCGACTTCATGACTGACCAGGCCATAGAGGCCAACCAATGCGAGGGCAAGGGCGAGCGAAGCGAAGATGCTGAAGAGCCAACTCTCCATGCGCTCGAAGGCCAGGGTTTCTGAGACGACCTCGGTCATGGTTCGGGGATCGTCGAATGGAACCGTGGGATCGAGGTCGTGGACAATGGAGCGCGCAGCGGGGATCACCTGTTTCGGATCGCCCTTGGTGCGGATCAGCAGCACCATATTTGCCAAATTGTCGGGCTGATCTTTCATTGGGATCTCATCCATGAGCCAGTCATGCTCCGCCAACGGCGGCTCGTAGATGCTTTGGCGGATGTTGCCGGTCACGCCGACGATGCGCGTCCACTCTTCCTCCTTTGGGTTATCGTCGATGCGCTGTGCCGTCGGGTCGAGGCCCCGGGGGATGAATTTGCTCACGAAGGCATCATTGACCAGGACTGTGGCGGCCTTATTCTCGGGCAAGTCCAGGCTGGGGGAGAGCCTGCGTCCGCGATGCAGGGCAATGCCCATCACATCGAGGTAGCCGGGGCTGATGAAACGGTTTTCGGCCAGCATTTCCTGATTTTTGGGATAAGGGGGCTGGCCGGCGATCTGTACTTCGCTGTTGTTTCCCCAACTTTCAATGGGCAACAGACTGTTGAAGCCGGCAGCTTCAACGCCGGGCAAGCGGCTGATCCGATCTTCCAGGGGACGATAGAAGTCGAAGATCATGTTGCGGCCCTGATATCGCGACGGAGAGAGACCGATCTTGACCGACAGGATGTGGGACGGATCGAAGCCAAGATCCGCATGGAAGTAGCGCGTGACCACGCGAATCAGCATTCCGGAGACAACAAGCAGGACCAGGGTGAGAGCTACCTGCGTCACTACGAAACCGGAGCGAAGGCGGATTTGGCCGCGCTGCGCGCCCGTGTTGCCGCCTGCCTTCAAGGCACGATTGGGGTCGATGCCGGAAAGCCGCAGCGCGGGATAAAGTGAGGCGGCCAGGCTGGCAATAACGGCAACAGCGACGGCCGCGATCAACACGGTCCAGTTCATTTCAATATCGGCGCCGCGCGCAAAAGCTCCGATAAGGAATTTACGCATGAGTTCGAGCAGCGACGAAGCCAACAACACTCCACCCACGGCGCCCAGAACAGCAAGCAGAATTCCCTCTGTCAGCATCTGGCCGAGCAGACGCCGGCGGCCCGCACCAATGGCCACGCGCATGGCCATCTCCCGTTCGCGCTTGACGCCGCGCGCCAGCAGCAGGCCCGCGATATTCACGCAGCCGATGGCCAAAACAGCGAGCACCGCTCCCAACAGAGTCCACAGCGGACCTTTAGCCTTGCCCGTGACGCTCTCTGCCAGTGGCACGGCCTGCACCACGCGCCCGCCGTCCGTATCGGGATAGGCTTTGCCGATATCGTTGAAAACATGCCTGAGATCGGATTCCGCCTGATCAACGGTCACGCCTTCCTTAATCCTGCCCACCGTGCGGAGCCAATGGGATCCGCGGTTCTTCATCCAGCCTTGGTCGAGGAGGCGGGGGATATATACAGCGCTGTGCATGTTGAGTGGATAACGGAAACCCGCAGGCATGACGCCGACGACGGTGAACGCGCGGCCATCGAGCTTGACCGCCTTGCCGATGACGGAACGGTCGCCGTTGAAGTAGCTTTGCCACGCTTCAAAACTCAGTACTACGATTTCGTTTTTGCCATCCTGCTGCTCTCCAGGCAGGAATGTGCGCCCCAGTAACGGCCGCACACCGAATACCTGAAAAAAATTGTCGGTGGAGCGAACGCTATCGATGGCAGTGGGGCCCGTGGCGGGCGCATCGAGCGTGATTTTTCTATAGTCGCTGTAGCCGGCAAGGGCCGAAAACGTTTGCAATTGCGCAGCGACATCCTGATAGCTGGCCCACGAGGAAGGCTGACTATAACCGGCCCGGGCTGTCGCCTGCACGGCAACGATCTTCTCAGGATGCACAAAGGGAAGCGGGCGCAGAATGATGGCGTCGATGACGCAGAAGACGGCTGTGGCGACGCCTACGCTCAAGGCCAGCGTAAGGACCACGGTGAAGGCGAAGCCTGGTGCGCGGCGCAACTGGCGCAGCGCATAGCGCAGGTCTTGCAGCATGGCTACGCCTCCACTTCTTCTTCAAGCTTCTTGAGCTCTGACTCCGAGACTACTTTGCCGTCGAAGAGATGAACTTCGCGCTGCGCGTGCTTGGCAAAGCGGGGATCGTGCGTGACCATGCAGATGGTGGAACCCTCGCGGTGCAGATCGGCGAGCAGGTGCATGACAGCTTCGCCGTTTTTCGAGTCCAGGTTGCCGGTGGGCTCATCAGCCAGCAAAATGGACGGAGAGCCAGCGAGTGCGCGGGCCACGGCCACGCGCTGCTGCTGGCCGCCGGAGAGCTGGGCAGGATAATGCTTCATGCGGTGCGCCATGTTCACGCGCTCCAGGGCGTCTTTCACGCGGCCTTTGCGCTCTACCGAGGGCATGCCCGCGCGATAGGTCAAGGGCAGCTCCACGTTCTCTTCCACCGTGAGATCGCCGATGAGGTTGAAGCTCTGGAAGATGAAGCCGATTTCCTGGTTGCGAATGCGCGAGCGGTCGCCGAAGCTCAGGTTTTCGACAGGATTGTTGTTGAGCAGATAGCGGCCGCCGGTGGGCGTGTCGAGCAGGCCGAGGATGGAGAGCAGCGTTGACTTGCCGCAGCCCGACGGACCGGACATGGCCACATACTCGCCGCGCGAGATGGTGAGGTGGATGCCGGAGAGCGCGTGGGTTTCTACTTCGTCGGTGTAAAAGACCTTGGTGAGGTCCTCGATTTCGATCAGCTTATCGTTCGATGCCATTGCTGTCCCCCTTGTTAGTGGTTAGAGATCAGAAATCAGTGGTCAGAGATCAGTGGTCAGTCGTCAGTGATCAGGGGTCGCGGGTGGTATCTGATCTCTGACCCCTGACCTCTGATCCCTCTTACTCCAGTCGTATGCGGTCGGCGCTGTCCCAGCGGGACATGTCAGAGAGAATTACCGTGTCGCCTTCCTTCAATCCTTCGAGCACCTGAATGTAGTTGACCGATTCGCGGCCCACCTTCACGGGCACGCGGGTGGCGCCTTTGCCGTCGGGATCGATCTTGAACAGACTGAGCGTGGAGTTCTCGTTGCCCAGAGCCGGCCTGCCCACGTAAAGCACATCGGTCATGCGTTCCAGATCGATGGTGCCGTCGACGCTGAGGTCGGGACGCGCTCCGGGCGGCAATGGCCCATCCAGTGCTACGTCAACGGTGACCGTTCCGTTCAATACGGAAGGATCGATTCTGGAAACATGGCCCGGAATGATGCCGTTGTGAGTGTCAATGGAGGCGGGCTGGCCGATCTGGATGTCGCGCGCCTGGGTCTCGGCAATCTGGAGAGCGGCTTTGAGCTTGTCAAGTTGAATGACCTTGGCCACCGAAGTGCCCGCGGTGACGTGCTGGCCTACCTGCAACGGGATTGGAAGCTGAGCCAGCACACCGGAGATGCCGGCCCTGACGTGAAGCGCCTCCGATTGCTTCTCGTAGAGATCGAGCTGGGCCTTGGCCTGGTCGACCTTGGTCTGCGCGGAGGCCAGCTGAACCTCGATGGCTTTCGCGTTTACATCGAGCTGCTCTTCAGTGAGTTTTTTCTGGGTGGTCAACTGGTCGGCCGCATTCTTCGAAGCGCTGGAAACGAGGCCGGAGACCACGCCCAGCTTGTAGAGAGCTTCGTCGGTCTGCGCCTGGCGCTGGTCCTGGGTGTAGGAGGCGTTGACCTGCGCGGCGGCGATCTTCTTGTCCATGAGCGTGCTGTTCAGGGTTGCGCGGAGGCTCTTGTAGTCGGCCTGCGCGCCTTTGAGCGCGGACTGGGCGCTGAGCAGTTCCTGCTCAAGCTGCGGATCGGTCAGGTCCATCACCACCGTGTCTGGCGTGACCTTGGCGCCGGGCAGGGCGATGATGCGAACCACGGTGGCGTCAGTTTGCGCGGGAATGAGCTCAATGGAGTCTTCGCGCGGGACTAGAGAGCCGGTGGATCCGCGCACCTGGCGGATCATGGGGCCTCGCTTGACCGTATCCGGCCAGATGGTGGAGCGATCGACCGTGGGCGCGGCGGGCTTGAGACGCGAAACGGCAAACGCGGCGACCGCTAAAACGACAACTCCGGCGACAGCCCACAAGAT
>JBEKEQ010000045.1:0-29148 GCA_050013735.1 Occallatibacter sp. | reverse complement strand
CTCTTTTTCTTCAAATCCGGGCGAGCAATATCCATCACGCTGTGTAGGTAGCAGTTGCCGTGCCAAAGGGGTGGCGCCGGAGTTGGCTGAAAAGAAAGGGGTTGGATAGGGGCGGTGCGCGGGATCACTGGGCGGGGGTGACCGGATGCGAAGTGGAGTGTTCGTTTTCGGACAGTTAAACCCACGCTGGGGGCGGGGTTTATGGGCTGCGAGAGAAGGCCTGCACGGGGCCAGGACTGGGCGGGACGGGGCGTTTCTGGGTGGGAGACGGAATTCTACAGGTGCGTCTGATTTTTCGCCGCTGGGGCTGGTTGGCTAGAAGGTAACTGACGAGTAGGCGACCACACGTTCGCAACTGTCAACAAAGATCAGACTTGCCGGCGGTTCCTGCCTCTATGGTGGATACTTTATGGGATGAACCAGCCATTCTGGATTCGCGTAATGGGTGCTTTCCTTACGCTTTTCGGCTTGCTATGGCTGGCATGCGTATCTTGGCTATCGCTCATGATGGGCGGTCTGGAAATGTTTCACTGGGCTTACATCGGGAAAGCTCTGATTTGGTTAGGATGGATGTTCATCGGTCCCGTGTTCTTTGTCGTCGCGCCGATTCTCTACGCCGTTCCGAAGTTCAGACTGTTCTCCTCGTTGCTGTTGTTGGTGGGATGCTCAATTCTTTCAGTTGAGGTCGGCTATCTAATCGTCTCCATGGTCCGTGACCTAGCCGATCCGCTCATTATGAGACCGCCCTACGGCCTGTACACGGCGGCGTTAACCTTGACCCTACTCGCCGACATTTGCGCCATCCTGCTATTCAGAGAAAGGCGCAGGGCCCTGATTGCGGATCGCTGACGAGTTGCGTTCCGGACGAACGACCGCCAATCCGTCAATGACCCAAATTTGGTGCTAAACCGAGTCGGGAAAGTGTAGCCGACGATACAGGAGCTGCAGAATATCTGGTCTTCATATGACTAGAAGATGCTTGGACAACCGAGGTACGCTGCGGATTAGAACTGCGGAAGTCCAAGGCGGCGATCGTAGAAGGCATTGAGCGCGGAAAGGCAGAGGAAAACTCCAATAATAAGACCTAGTGCGAGTCGCTTCTCTTTAATGCTCCAGCCTGCGCCCTTGAGCCAGTAGCGCCACCTCCCATAACCGATCAGCACTGCAAAGACATAGATGATCAGGAGCATTTCAAACGGAACGGGCTTCATGGCAGTCATTCTCTCATCCGATCGACGCGCAAAGCAACTCCTGGATCACCGGCAATCCTGAAGTAGCCCAAAATTGGGTTAGTTCCCAATTGGCGACAATGCACCCCGGACCATCGGCTAGCGTTGGTTGTAGAATTTCTTGAACAATGAAACTCTGCATTTTGTTTTTGTTACCCCTCGCGCTTATTGCCGATACCATGCCGTGTTTTGCCCAAACGGGTACCGTGACTTTCTATTCAATCGAGCTTTCAGCCAAAGGGGAGTTGAAAGATTTTATCGTTCCTGTCGGCACAGTACCTTTTACCGGGTGGCTCTTTGATGGCGACCAGCGGTTGGCGCACGCTCAAGGTGGGCGCGTTATGACTTTCCGTGTTACGGCAGGCGAACACCAATTTACAGTTCCATATCACTCCAACCGCCCCGGAAAGACTGTATTGCATCTCAAAGTGGAATCAGAGGGCAATTACTGTGTCCGCTTATACGCGAAATATGTCGGTGCTACAGTACTCGTGCCTGTTATGTATGTTGACAGCCAGATCGAGCAGGTTTCGTGCGAGCAAGCTTCGAAAGAAGCGGGAAGCTATAGGCCAATTGACCTTAAACGAGTCGAGCCAGCTGTTCGGCCGCAACTAAACCGCTCTCCGAGCTTCCCAAAGGACAACTGAGACCCGCATTCAAGGGACCTGCTGTCGCATCACCGGCAATACGGAAGTTACTAATTCGTTGTCTTTTCGAGAGCACCGGCGTTCGTTGCATCTTGAGGCGGGCGGTTTGCGGCACGCGTCGGCTGCGCTGCAGGCGGGCCGCTGAATTCGTGGCTGGATTGAGAGTCCGCGAGAATTCACCTGCAGCGAGGCCTTTGGCGGAACAGAGTGCACTCCGCAGGGACTAAAGCTCAAAGCTTTTTGGCTTTCTCGGCACGACTGAAGTCGTGCCCTCATACAAAGCGCTCGGGAATTGCTGGGCGAACGAGTATTTCCGCAGCCCGTGAAGACCGGCCAATTACGGCGCATTTAGGCTGCACTGCGAGCTGGCTGCTGAATTCGTGCGTCGTTTGAGAGCCCGCGAGAATTTAGCTGCGGCGAGTCTTTCGCAGGCGCCCCAGCCGTTCACTTGCCGCGATGAAAGCGGTCGACGATTTTTTCGGTGATGGTTCGTTGCAGCACGGGCGAGGAGAGCACGGTTGCGGTGGAGGTGGTGCCGTAGTGGCCCATCTTATCGAGAAAGCTTTCAAGGTGTTCGACGGACACCACGCGCGCTTTGACGATGAAGGAGTCGGAGCCGGTGACGCGGTGGCACTCCAGCACCTCTTCCCAGGTCTTGACCTGTTGCTGAAAGGTGCGCACCAGAGATTCCGGGCCGGCCATGGAGAGGCGCACGAAGATCTGGATGGGCATGCCGAGGCGCTCCAGGCTGATGTCGGCGTGAAAGCCGCGGATGACGCCTAGTTTCTCAAGCCGGTGGACGCGCTCGGCGACGGCAGGAGTGGTGAGGCCAACGCGGCGGCCCAGCTCGGCCCAGGAGAGGCGCGCGTCCTGCTGGAGTTCTTCGACGATCTTCCAGGCGATGCGATCCAGTTCGGCGGCCTCGTATTGGCGGGCGTAGCGGCTCGTAGTCAATGGATTCTTCGACCGTATAAATTCGTGCCTTGAGATTCGTGGTATCCCACCCTTTCGCCCGGGCCAGGAACCGCAGGTCCTTCGACTCGCTCTGCTCGCTCAGGATGACAGGGTGGGGGCACGGGAGGGCTCCTCTTCAAGCGATCCTTCCCTTCGATTGGAAGGACGATAGCATTTTCTTCTTTAGAAAGTAAAACCAATTTGGCAGATTGGCTATCGAATTGAATTGTCAGCGGTTGCGAAGGAGTGCGATACTGCCGGGCATTGAAGCAGGATGGAGCTTCCCCATGGATCTTAAATACCAAAGCGGGTTTGGCAACGAGTTTGCCACCGAGGCCGAGGTGGGCGCGCTGCCGCAGGGACAGAACTCGCCGCAGCGTGCGCCGCTTGGACTGTATACCGAGCAGATCAGCGGAACGGCCTTTACTGCGCCTCGGCACTTGAACCGCAGGACGTGGAGCTACCGCATACGGCCTTCGGTGATGCACGAGCCGTACGCGGAATTTGCGCAATCCACGTTGCTGCGCAGCGGGCCTTTTGACGAAGCGCCCACGCCGCCCAACCAGATGCGCTGGGATCCGCTGCCCATCCCGGAGGAGAAGACGGATTTTGTTGAGGGGCTGGTGACGCTGGGCGGCAATGGCGACCCGGCCTTGCAGGATGGAGTGGCCATTCATTTGTACGTTGCGAACGCGCCGATGCGCGACCGCTTCTTTTACAACGCCGACGGGGAGATGTTGATTTTGCCGCAACAGGGCAGGCTGCTGCTGCGCACGGAGCTGGGGATTGTGGAGGTTGGGCCGGGCGAGCTGGCGCTGATTCCACGGGGCATCAAGTTTTGCGTGGAGCTGGCGGATGGCAAGGGGCGCGGGTACATTTGCGAGAACTATGGGCAGACGTTCCGGCTGCCGGACCTGGGGCCGATTGGAGCCAACGGGCTGGCGAACACGCGCGACTTTTTGACGCCTGTGGCGGCGCACGAGGATCGCGAAGGCGCATTTGAGGTGATTGCCAAGTTTCTGGGCAGGCTGTGGCGGGCGGAGATTGACCACTCCCCGCTGGACGTGGTGGCATGGCACGGGAATTACGCGCCGTGCAAGTACGACATGGCGCGCTTCAACTGCATCAACACGGTGAGCTTCGACCATCCCGATCCTTCCATTTTTACGGTGCTGACTGCGCCCTCAGGATTGGCTGGCACGGCGAATGTGGACTTTGCGATTTTTCCGCCGCGCTGGATGGTGGCCGAGCACACCTTCAGGCCGCCGTGGTTTCACCGCAACATGATGAACGAGTTCATGGGGCTGATCCTGGGCCAATACGACGCCAAGGCGGAGGGATTTTTACCTGGAGGCGCGAGCCTGCACAATTGCATGTCAGGGCACGGGCCGGATGCGGAGACCTTTGAGCGCGCAAGCAACGCGGAATTGAAACCGCAATCGATCGAGGGCACGCTGGCCTTCATGTTTGAGACGCGGCTACCGGTGCGGCCCACCTTCTACGCGCTGGAAGCGAAGATTCTTCAGCATGAATATTACGAGTGCTGGCAGAGCCTGAAGAAGAACTTTCCCGGCGCTGGATAGCGGAAACAGGAGAGAACTTGACTGATCGGGTTCTGAGCGCCGAGTGGAATCGCGCAAGCTGGGTGGAGTCGGCGCGCGATCCGGATCGCGGCTTCCCGCTGCAAAGCCTTCCCTACTGCATCTTCGCGGACGATAGCGGGCGGGCGCGGCCGGGGGTGGGCATCGGCGCATTGGTGCTCGATTTGGAGCGATGCAGCAGAAGTGGTCTCTTCGAGGGGCTGCCGGCGGCGATTCAGGCGGCATGTTCGGCGCGGACTCTGAATGCGCTGATCGGTTGCGGGCGGGCGGCGCAACATTTGTTGCGCGGGTGGCTGATGGACCTGCTCGACGAGGGTGCGGATGCGGCCACGCAGGTTGCAGTGGGAGCCGCGCTGATGCCGATGGACGAAGCGACGCTGCTGAAGCCGGTGGACGCGGCCAACTACACGGACTTTTACGCATCGATCCACCACGCCACGCGGGTGGGGCGGCTGTTTCGTCCCGACCAGCCTTTGCTGCCGAATTACAAATATGTGCCCATCGGCTATCACAGCCGCGCTTCGTCGTTGGTGGTGAGCGGCGCAGAGGTGAGGCGGCCATGGGGCCAGACGAAGCCTGGTGCGGATGGGATTCCCGGCTTCGGCCCGACACGGTTTCTGGATTACGAGGTCGAGGTTGGCGCTTATATAACGGAGGGCAATCCGCTGGGCGAGCCGGTTGCGATTGGCCGCGCCGGGGAGCGCATTTTTGGGCTTTGTTTGGTCAACGACTGGTCGGCGCGCGACCTGCAATCGTGGGAGTATCAGCCGCTGGGGCCGTTCCTGGCCAAGAGTTTCGCCACCAGCGTTTCTCCGTGGGTGGTGCCGATGGCTGCGCTGGCGCCGTTTTGGGTTCCGGCTTCGCCGCGCGCGGCGGAGGACCCGCTACCGCTTGAATACCTCAACGACGTAGACGATCGGTCGAGCGGCGCGATCGACCTCACGCTGGAAGCTTTCCTGCTTACGCCCGCGATGCGCGCCGCGGGAGACGCGCCTCATCGGCTGAGCCGGGCCAATCTTCGCGACCTTTATTGGACACTGGCGCAGATGATCGCCCATCACACCAGCAACGGATGCAACCTGCTGCCCGGTGATTTGATTGCCACGGGCACAGTTTCCGGTGCAGCCGACGATTCAGCAGGCTGCCTGCTGGAATTGACGCGCGGCGGCGCGGAGCCCGTCTTGCTGCCCAATGGCGAGAGGCGCGCGGCGCTTGAAGATGGCGACGAGGTGATTTTGCGGGGCTCTTGCCGGCGTGAGGGCTACCCAGTTATTTCGCTGGGCGAATGCCGCGGGGGGGTACTGGCGGCAATTTGATGGCTGCTTTCGATTGTTAAGTGGCATTCGGGTTTAACCATCCGAAATGCAAGCAAATCATTCTATATACCATCCAATCGGTATTCAAGGGCATCCTTTCAGCGGCCTATGCTCATCCCTAAGGTGGGACGCGGATTTCCCCTGAGTTCGATCCGCGCCCTGTAGCCGGAGGTCCGGATGGCAACCTTTGCTCCCAGCACGGTGAAGGCCGGTAAGGATTTTCTCCCATTGAAAGGCACTGACCACGTGGAGTTTTACGTGGGCAATGCGCGCCAGGCGGCTTACTACTATCGCACCGCATTTGGCATGAAGCTGGCGGCCTATGCCGGCCCCGAGACCGGGCTGCGCGACCACGCCTCCTACGTGGTAGAGCAAGGCAAGATCCGGTTTGTGCTGACCACCGCGCTCAGGTCCGGCTCGCCGATTGCAGAGCACGTGGCGATGCACGGCGACGGCGTACGGGTGATTGCGCTGAAAGTGGACGACGCGCGGCAGGCGTGGCTCGAGACGACGGCTCGCGGCGCGCGCAGCGTGGCCGAGCCCGCGGGAATGGCCGATGACTTTGGCCGCGTGACTACCGCTTCGATCGCAGCGTATGGCGACACCATTCACACGTTTGTTGAGCGCGGCCATTACAACGGCGCGTTTCTGCCCGGATTTCGTGCCGAACCCGAGGATGCAGTGGCGCGGCCTACCGGCCTGAAGCATGTGGATCACATGGTGGGCAACGTGGGCTGGAACGCCATGAACGAATGGGTTGATTTCTACGCCAACGTGATGGGCTTCAAACTCTATCAACACTTCGACGACAAGGACATCTCCACCGAATACTCGGCGCTGATGTCAAAGGTGATGTCGAACGGCAACGGGTATGTGAAGTTCCCCATAAACGAGCCGGCCGAGGGACGCAGGAAGTCGCAGATCGAAGAGTACCTGGACTTCTATCAGGGGCCCGGGGTGCAGCACATTGCGCTGGCAACAGACGACATTCTTTCCACCGTTTCACGGATGCAGGCGCAGGGGGTGGAATTCCTGAACGTGCCGCACAGCTACTACACGGAACTGGCCGGGCGCGTGGGACGCATCGACGAGCCGATTGAAGAATTGGAGCGGCTGGGCATCCTGGTGGATCGCGACGACGAGGGCTACATGCTGCAGATTTTCACGCGTCCCGTTGAAGACCGGCCCACGCTGTTTTACGAGATCATCCAACGCAAGGGCAGCCGCAGCTTTGGCAAAGGAAACTTCAAGGCGCTGTTTGAGGCCATTGAGCGCGAGCAGGCGCTGAGGGGGAACCTGTGACGCCCGCCGTGTTGGAAGTGCCCAAGGCCGCGCCGTACCTGATCGAACAGAATTATGCGGCGTACACCACGGATCAACACGCGGTGTGGGCGGAGCTGGTTCGCCGCCGCATGCCGCAGCTTGAACAGCACGCGGCGCAGGAATATCTTGACGGATTTGAGTCACTCTGCCTGCCGTTTGACCGGCTGCCGAATCTGGCGGCTGTCTCAGCCAAATTGCAGCGGCGCACCGGCTGGAATGCAACGCCGGTGAGCGGCTTTATGCCGGCGCCGGCTTTTTTTGAGATGCTGGCGGCGCGCCGCTTCCCCACCACCACGTGGCTGCGCAGCCATGAGTCGCTCGACTACACCCCCGAGCCGGACATTTTTCACGATGTCTTTGGCCACGTGCCGATGCATGCGCATCCGGTGTTTGCCGATTTTCTGGCGCACTACGGCCAGGTGTGCTCGCGCATTCACGACGAGGCGATTCTGGAACGCATCGGGCGCGTGTTCTGGTACACGGTGGAGTTCGGGTTGATTCGCCAGGATCGTGAGGTGAAAGTGTATGGCAGCGGGCTGATCAGCTCGGACGGCGAATGCACTAACGTGATTGCGTGCGGATGCGCGGTGCGGCCGTTCAACCTTGACGAGGTGCTTCGCACGCCGGTCAAGGTGGATGAGATGCACCATCTGCTGTTCGCCATTGAGAGCTTCGATGAGATTTACGAGGCGATGCACACGCTGGAAGCGCGGGTCAATCGGGGTTCGCGGCTCGACGATTGATTTGGGTGGCTCAGTTCTAAAGCGGACTTTTGATTTATTGGCGAACCACAATTGTTCCTCAGTGGCTAAAGCCCGATCATTCCATTGGCATTATCGGCATGACTGAAGACAAGGCCTTCGTCAGCCGCCATTGAGGCGATTGCTTCAGCTCGACGCGGCGAGCGGATTTTTTGAGACACGATTTAGGAGCAGCGCTCGACTGCAAGCGCCACGGCATTGCCGCCGCCGAGACACAACGCGGCAATGCCCTTGCTTTTGCCGTAGTGCTCGAGCGCGTAGAGCAGTGTGACCAGCACGCGGGCTCCGCTGGCGCCGATGGGGTGGCCGATGGCTACGGCTCCGCCATGGACGTTGACCCTCGCGGGATCGAGCCCGAGTTCGCGATTCACGGCCAGGGCCTGGACGCTGAAGGCTTCGTTTAATTCGAACAGGTCCACATCATCGAGCGCCCATCCGGCGCGGACGGCCACTTTGCGAACAGCGTCAATGGGCGCAAGGCCGAACCACTCCGGCTCACGACCGCCAGTGGCCTCGGCGCGAATCACAGCCAACGGCTTGAGGCCAAGCAATTGCGCGCGTTCCGCGCTGGTAACCACAACCGCGGCTGCGCCGTCACTGACGCCGGGAGAATTGCCCGCGGTGACCGAGCCGCCCTCTTGAAAGGCGGGCTTGAGACGCGAGAGAATTTCTACCGTGGTGCCGGGACGGATGGTTTCATCGGCGTCGAAGCGTGTTGGGGGCGCAGCTTTCCTGGCGGCGGGAATTTCGACGGGAAGAATCTCGTTTTTGAACAGGCCGGCCGCAGTCGCCGCGGCTGCGCGCCGGTGCGACTCGGCGGCAAAGGTGTCTTGCTCCTCGCGGCTGATGCCATATTTTGCGGCGATCATCTCCGCAGCCACGCCCATGTGATAGCCGCGGTAAACCTCCCACAGACCGTCGTAGACCATCGCATCGACCAATGTGCCGTTGCCCATGCGATAACCGGCGCGCGCCTGAGGAAGAAGATAGGGCGCGTTGGTCATGGATTCCATGCCGCCGGCGACAACAATCTCGGCATTCTCAGTTTGGATGGCCTGGGCGGCAAGCGCCACGGCCTTGAGCCCCGAGCCGCACACTTGATTCACAGTGAAAGCGCTCGCCTGCGGCAACAGCCCACCGTGGAGGGCGGCCTGGCGCGCGGGATTCTGGCCGAGGCCGGCCTGGAGGACGCATCCCATGATGCATTCGTCGAGCAGTGAAGATTCAACGGCGGCGCGGCGTACTGCTTCACGCACAGCCAGCGCTCCCAGTTGCGGTGCGGAAAAAGATTGCAGCGAGCCCTGAAATTTGCCTACGGGTGTACGCGCTGCCGCGACAATCACGGCTTCTATCATGGATGACGCTCCGTAAGTTTCAATGTGTTCCGCATCCGTTGATTAGATGCGGCCGGCGTCGCGCAAATCGCACATTTCTCCGCCGTCAAAGGTTCGCGAGCGAGTGAGAAAGCGAAAGCCCTCCGGCCCGTCGAGCGAGAACATACCGCCGCGGCCGGGCACAACATCGAGAATGAGTTGCGTGTGCTTCCAATACTCGAACTGGCTGCGGCTGATGTAAAAGGGCTCGCCGTCGACCTCGCCTAACTGCACATCCGAGTCGCCAACCAGAAGTTCGCCACGCGGATAACACATCGGAGAGCTGCCGTCGCAGCAGCCCCCCGACTGGTGAAACATCAGCGGGCCATGCTTCTGCCGCAGGACGCGGATCAGGTGGATGGCGAGATCGGTAGCGAGGACTTGAGACGGCAGGTCAGGCATCATGTCCAGTGGTCGGTGGTTAGGGGTTAGGTTTCATGGCCAACGGTCAGCGATCAGTGATTCGTGGTCAAACTGGGAGGTCCCAAGCCCCAAAGATCGGAACCTGGGACACCCATCGTGTTGTTGGGAAGACCGGAACAAGGCCTTCACGATGAAATCAGCATTTCCTCAGGGGCTAAAGCCCCATTGATTATGCGGTCCTTTTCGGCACGGCTAAAGTCGTGCCCTGATACAAAACCGGTGACCTTTCAACGTGAAACTCGCTCCGCCTCAGGGCACGAGTGGAGCTCCGCCTTGCAGACGTCGTGCCCTGATACAAAACCAGAGTTTTCATCTGGTTCCTAGAAGAAGCCGAGCTTTTTGGGGCTGTAGCTTACCAGCAGGTTTTTGGTCTGCTGATAATGGTCAAGCATCATGGCGTGGGTTTCGCGTCCGATGCCCGATTGCTTGTAGCCGCCGAAGGCCGCGTGCGCAGGATAGGCGTGATAGCAGTTGATCCACACGCGCCCGGCCTGGATGCTGCGTCCCATGCGATGGCAGCGATTGACGTCGCGGGTCCACACGCCCGCTCCAAGGCCATAGAGCGTATCGTTGGCGATCTTCAGGGCATCTTCTTCGGTCTTGAAGGTGGTGACGGAAACCACCGGCCCGAAAATTTCTTCCTGGAAGATGCGCATGCGGTTGTGGCCGTGGAAGACGGTGGGCTGCACGTAATAGCCGCCCTCCAGCTCGCCGCCCAGGTTTGCGCGGCCGCCTCCGGTGAGCACCTCCGCGCCTTCCTGGCGGCCGATGTCGATGTAACTCAGGATCTTTTCCAATTGCTCGCTGGAAACCTGTGCGCCGAGCATGGTGGAGCTATCGAGCGGGTTGCCTTGCTTGATGGCCGCGACGCGCTTGAGGGCGCGCTCCATAAAGCGATCGTAAATGCTTTCCTGAATAAGCGCGCGGCTGGGACAGGTGCATACCTCGCCCTGGTTGAGCGCGAACATCACAAAGCCTTCGATGGCCTTGTCGAAGAAATCGTCGTCTTCTTGAAGAACATCGGCGAAGAAGATGTTGGGCGATTTGCCGCCTAGCTCCAGAGTTACTGGAATCAGGTTCTGGCTGGCATATTGCATGATGAGGCGGCCAGTGGTGGTTTCGCCGGTGAAGGCGATTTTGGCCACGCGCGAGCTGGAGGCCAGGGGCTTGCCGGCCTCGAGGCCGTAGCCGTTGACAATGTTGAGCACGCCGGGAGGCAGAAGGTCGCCGATGAGCTCGGCCCATACCAGAATGCTGGCCGGGGTTTGCTCGGCCGGCTTGAGCACCACGCAGTTGCCCGCGGCCAGCGCCGGGGCCAGCTTCCAGGTGGCCATGAGAATGGGGAAGTTCCAGGGAATGATCTGGCCGACTACGCCCAGCGGCTCATGAAAGTGGTAGGCCACCGTGTCGTGGTCGATCTCGGAAATGGTGCCTTCCTGGGCGCGAATGCAACTGGCAAAGTAGCGCCAGTGATCGACGGCAAGGGGCAGGTCGGCAGCCGTGGACTCGCGGATCGGCTTGCCGTTATCCCAGGTCTCGGCCAGGGCCAGCAAGTCAAGATTGTCTTCGGTGCGCTGGGCAATCTGGTTGAGGATGATGGCGCGATGCGTGGGACTGGTGTGCCCCCAGCTTTCGCGCGCCGCATGGGCCGCATCCAGCGCCAACTCGATGTCCTGCGCGGTGGAGCGGGGAATCTCGCAAAATACCTTGCCGGTAATCGGGGTAATGTTTTCAAAATACTGGCCGGAAACGGGCTCGACCCATTTGCCGCCAATGTAGTTGCCATAGCGGGGGCGAAAGCTCACGTTTTCGCTGAGCTTGCCCGGATGCACTGCCGTAGCTGTCGCCATCGAAATCTCCTCCAGGGAATGCCGCGTGGGGTGCTTTCGCAAGGGGACGCGGTGGCGAAATCATACACGTACACGCGCACGATTGGCACCTTGAAAAGCAAACCATTTGGATGCGGCTGCAAGATCTTGAAAAAGCGGAAGGAAAGGCTGGCTGGAAAGGGATCGGCGGGGTTTTCGGTCCGGCGCCAGGGCCAGAATTCAGGTGCTAAAATCGCCTGATCAATCGCAAAAGGAGGAAAGTCGACAATGAAAACCAAATGGGGAATTCTTTTCTTGCTGTCTTCTCTGCTGGGCTCCGTTGAGCTCTGCCGTGCGCAGGCGAGCCTTCCAGCCAAATGGGAAGAACTGACCGGGCCGGACTTTATCAAGGCAATTCATCAGTCGCAAGGGGTTTGCGTGCTGCCGTTCGGCATCCTCGAGAAGCACGGACCGCACTTGCCGATAGGCACCGACCTGCTGGACGCTCGCTTTGCGGTGATGAACGCGGTGAAGCAGGAGTATGCGGTTGTGTTCCCCGAATATTACTTCGGTCAGATTTTCGAGGCGCAACAGCAGCCGGGAACCGTGGCCTATAGCCTCTCAACGCAACTGACTTTGCTGCAGGAAACGGTGAAAGAGATGGCGCGCAATGGATGCAAGAAGGTGGTGATTGTGAACGGCCACGGCGGAAACAATTTTCTGCTTCCGCTGTTTGCCCAGGCGCAGCTTGCCACCCCGCGCGACTACGTGGTGTACGTATTCGGCCTGCCTAAGACAAACGTGCCGGGAGCGCCGGCGAAGAAGACCGAGAATGACGGGCATGCCGGCGAGGCGGAGACGTCGCTGATGCTGATTTCGCGGCCCGACCTGGTACACATGGACCGAGCCGATCAGGAATCGGGCGCCGACCAGCACCGGTTGTCGTCACTACCGAACAGCGTTTATACGGGCATCTGGTGGTATGCGCGTTATCCGAATCATTACGCGGGCGAGGGCGCGGCGGGGAATAAAGAACTGGGAGCGTTTGACCAGAAAGAGTGGTCGCGCCAGATTGCGGAAGCGCTGAAGGCCATCAAGGCCGACGAGGAAAGTTTGAAGCTTCAAAACCAATTTTTCGAGGATTCGCAGCACCCGATCGACACGAAACAGTAGCGTCAGCCTTCCACATTATGCGGCGTCCGGTTCCTGGGCCGACGCCGGCAGGACTGGCGCGGTCAAGGGCAAACGCACCTGGAAGACGGTTCGTCCGGGCGAGGATTTGAACGAGATGGTTCCGTGATGGTTGCGGACGATGCGATAAACAATGTCGAGCCCAAGGCCAGTTCCCTTCCCCACCGGCTTGGTGGTGAAGAAGGCGTCGAAGATGCGGCCGTGCGCTTCGGGCGGAATTCCTGAACCGCTGTCGGCGATTTCCACGAGAACGTTGGTCGCTTCTTTGCACGTCCGGATTTCGAGGATTTTCGTGGGCGCGTCGCACATGGCGTCGATCGCATTGTCAATGAGGTTGGTCCAAATCTGATTGAGCTCGCCGCCGTTGGCCTTGATTTTCGGCAGGTTGCCGTCAAATAGGCGCTTGACCTGAATGTCATGCTTCAACTGGTGCTGGAACATGCGCAGCGTGACATCAATGCCCTCCTCCACATCGACATCCGCCGTTGGTATGCGATCCATATAGGAGTAGGATTTGACGGCCTTGATGAGGGCCGCGATGCGATGCGAGGCTTCCTCGATCTCCCGGGTGAGATTTCCCTCTTCAAAATCGCAGGCCAGGATGTGAATGCTGTGGGTGAGCGCCTCGCGGCTCACCAGCGTCAAGAGGGGCGCAATTTGTGCGGCTTCGATGCCCGCTTCAGAAAGTGCCGAGGCCACCTCGCCCGGCAATTGGTGCGCTTCCAACCATTGAGCCATCTGGTCGGCGCGGTCTGCGCGTTCAAGATCGTCAAGCTGCCTCGGCTTGCGAGCCGCATCGGCAACAGCCTCGCTCACATTCAACAGAATTCTTTGCGCTTCCGGCGTCGCGACCTCACCACGCAGAGCAATTGCATGTTGCCTGCGCAGGGCGAGAAGCTCACGCAAACGCGCAGAAGAGCGCACCATTGCGGACGCAGGATTATTGAGCTCATGCGCCAGGCCGGCAGAGAGCTTGCCCAGGGCCAGCATCTTGTTGGCGCGTTCGCTGCGCTGCTCGGTGTCGCGCACGCGGTCAATCATGCGGTACACCAGCTTTTCAGCCAGGCAGGGCGCTCGATAGACCAATTCGCGCAAGTTGGACGAGTCCATCCACAGAAACCGCGACCACTTAACGGCTACGCCGGTCCCGCCGTACACGGTCATTCGAGAGAATGGCAGGACGCCGCCTGCCGACCCCGGGAGCAGCACAAACGCTTCTCCGTAGCGGTTGCCATCGCTTTGAAAGTGGAGCTCGCCCTCCAACAGAAAAATGAACTCACGCGCCGGTTGCCCGCTCTTCAGATATTGCTCACCGGCCTCGATGCAGCGAACCTCGAAGCGCTCAGCGAGCCACTGCAGCGCCTCGTGCGAGTCGTCTTTGAAGAGATCGAACTGCGCGAGTTCGTCTGGAGTGATGGTCTTGCAGTGTTCGGTCATCTGCTGTCACCTGTTGGCAAGATGTTGACGAATGAAGTAAAGCACAATCGACCCTTCGCCCACGCTGTTTGCTACGCGGCGCACGGCTCCATCGCGCGCGTCTCCCACGGCAAAGACCCCGGGGATGTTGGTTTCGAGCAAGTAAGGGTCGCGCTTAAGATTCCAACTCGCGGGCCTTTTGCCGTCTTTCAAGAGGTTGGCGCCGGTGATCAGGAAGCCCCGTTCGTCGCGAATCAGCGTTCCCTCAAGCCACTGCGTGTGCGGCTCGGCGCCGATGAAGACGAAAAGCGCGCTGGCGTCGCGCTCTTCGATGATGCCAAGATCGTGCCGTTGAACGTAGATTTTGCTAAGGCGGTCTTCGCCTTCAACGCGAGCCAGCTCGGCATTGGCGATGACTTGAATGTTGGGGATTTCCTTGATGCGCTCAACCAGATAGTGCGACATGGACTTCGAAAGCCCGCCGGCGCGCACCAGCATGGTTACGGACTTTGCGTACTCGGCAAAGTGCACGGCGGCCTGGCCGGCGGAGTTTGCCCCGCCCACGCAAAAAACGTCTTCGCCTTCGCAGGAGGCGGCCTCGGTAATGGCTGCGCCATAGTAGATGCCGGCGCCTGTGAGCCGGTCCATACCCGGCACATCGAGCCGGCGCCACTGCACGCCCGATGCGATGACAACACTGTGCGCGGTTAGTTCTCTGCCGCTTTCCAGCGCCACGATGCGATATTCGCCGTCGGCCGTGAGCTTGACGGCGCGCGCCGGCGACAGAAGCTCAGTTCCAAAGCGCTTGACCTGCGCCACGCCGCGGCGCGCGAGATCGGCTCCGCTCAATCCGGAGGGAAATCCGAGATAATTTTCGATGCGCGAGCTGAGGCCGGCCTGGCCGCCGGGAGCTTCCCGCTCAACAAGCACGGTCTTCAATCCCTCGGTGCTGCAATAGAGCGCGCAGGCTAAACCGGCAGGTCCCGCGCCAATGACAATTACATCGTAGAAGTCGCGAGCCGGCGCAGTGGTGAGGCCAAGCTTGGCGGCAAGCGCGGAAATCTCGGGCTTCTCGAGCACGGTTCCATCGGGGAAAATCACGACAGGGAGCGGGCGTTGCGCTTCTCCCAGCGCGGTCATGATCCGCGGGTCCGCTGCCGCACCCGGCTCGATCCAGCGGTAAGGGATTTGGCTCTTGGCCAGGAAGTCCTTGAGCTGATGGGTGCCCGGACTCCAGCGGTCGCCCACAATATAGATGCCCTCGAAGGTTGCCGCATTTCCGGCGGTCCAGTCGCCCAGCAAGTCAGTGAGTACGGGAAACAGATTTTGCTCCGGCGGGTCCCAGGGCTTCATCAGGTAATGGTTGAGCCGCACTTTGTTGATGGCTTCGATGGCCGCATTGGAATCAGCGTAGGCGGTGAGAAGGACGCGACGGGCATCGGGCTGGAGCGGCAAGACAGCGCGCAGAAACTCCGTGCCGCTCATCCCCGGCATCCGCTGATCCACGACAAAGAGGGCGATGCGATCGCCCCTGGCGGTGAGTTGGCGGACGAAGTCGATCGCCTTGTCGGGCGCGTCGGAAGCGAGAACCCGGTATTCCGAGCCGTACTGGGACTTCAGGTCGCGCTCCACGGCGCGCAGCACGGAAGGGTCATCGTCGAGAGCGAGAATGTAAGGTTTGGCCATCCCGGATGAGCCTTCGATTCATTTGCGGTTGTCAAAGTCGCAGGACTTTGAGGGGATCAATTCGCTTATCTTACTAAAAAGGGCGGCCGGATCTGAACGATCCGGCCGCCTGTCCAGCCATTGAAAGTCCGCTGTGACCTTATGGGGTGACGGCGGCATAGGTTGTGCCTACGCGGATATCGCCAAGCGAACTTTCGCCGGTGCTGTTGCCGGCGTAGTAAGCAAGGCCCTGGAAGGCAAGGCTGCTGGTGGTTGAGTAAGTGGCGCTCGGCGTTGACGGGGCCGAACCGCCAAGCGTGGTGGGATTCACGTAGAGGTTCACGGTGTTCGTAGAACCGAAGGTGATGGACATGACCAGCAGGGCAGGAGTGCCTACCACCACTGGCACGCTGGTTTTGACTACGGTTGCCGATCCAAGGTTGTTCTGGTTGGTGTTTTCCTGCAAGCTCCAGTAGCCGGTGCTGCCGGTTTCAGACAGGGAGCCGAAGTAGCCTACCGCAACGTTGTTGGGATTGACGTCCCACACATTGCTGCCGGACTGGGCTGTGGGCATTACCGCGGCGATATCTCCGGTGTTTCCATCCACGCGCATCAGGAAGCTGATCCAGATGGTTTGGCCGGAAGCGCCGATGAGGCCGCCGGAGAGATAGGAGTTGAAGGGGCCCCCGCTGGCTACATTCAATGCCCTGCCCGAGGTTTGATACTCATAACCGCCGACGGCATAGTGCGAAGTCGTCGTGAGGCCGGTGTAGGTGAGCGGAGTGGTGGAAGCAATGTTATAGCCGGGCACGGCGGTTGAGCCGGATTGCTCATCCCATCCGGCTGCCCAGCCGGAATCGCCGCCTCCGCTGGCGCCACTCAACGCGAACGGTGTGGTTCCCGATTCTCCGAAGGGCTCGTAGGCCAGAAGCGTTCCGCCGCCGCCGGATGTAGGCGTGGCATTGGCTTCGTTCGAGTAGCCGCTGGTTCCGGAGGAGTTGACCGCCGCGACCTTGAAGAAGTATTCGGTTCCGTTGGTGAGGCCGGTGACGGTATAGGTGGTGGAAGTGATGCCCGTGGCGACGGGGGTTCCGCTTTCGCCGCCCGACGAAGTGCCTTGGTAGACGTTATAGCCGGTAGCTCCTGAAGAGGCAGTCCAGGCGAGCGCAACCTGAGCATTTCCGGCGGTCGCCCCCAGGCCAGTGGGAGCAGCGGGCGGCGCAATTGGCGTGGCCGAGGCCTGGTTGGAATCGGGGCCCGTGCCTGCGCTGTTCACGCCTGCGACCTCAAAGTAGTAAGTTGTTCCGTTGGACAGGCCGGTTGCGGTGTACGAGGTTGAAGTGACACCGGTGGCGATCGGTGTTCCGCTTTCGCCGCCCGATGAAGTTCCTTCATACACGTTGTAGGAAGTAGCTCCGGTGGCCGCCGTCCAGGAGAGCCCAACCTGGGCGTTGCCGGGTGAGGCCGTCAGGCCTGTCGGGGCTGCGGGCGGCGAGGACACTGGAGTGACCGCGGCATAAGTAGCGCCGACGCGAAGATCGCCCAGCGAGCTTTCGCCGGTGCCGATGCCGCCGTAGTAGGCAAGGCCCTGGAAAGCAAGGCTGCTGGTGGTCGAGTAGGTCGCGCTCGGAGTGGACGGCGCAGAACCGCCAAGCGTGGTGGGATTCACGTAGAGGTTTACGGTGTTCGTGGAGCCGAAGGTGATGGACATGACCAGCAGGGCCGGCGTGCCGATAACCACCGGCACACTGGTTTTTATCACGGTCGCCGATCCAAGATTGTTCTGGTTGGTATTTTCCTGCAAGCTCCAGTAGCCGGTGCTGCCGGTTTCAGACAGGGAGCCGAAGTAGCCCACGGCAACGTTGTTGGGGTTCACATCCCAAACGTTGCTGCCGGATTGGGCGGTGGGGATGATGGCGGCGATGTCTCCGGTGTTTCCATCTACGCGCATCATGAAGCTGATCCAGATGGTTTGGCCGGAAGCGCCGATGAGCCCACCTGAGAGATACGAGTTGAACGGCCCGCCGCTGGCTACGTTCAATGCCCTGCCCGAGGTCTGATACTCATACCCGCCGACTGCGTAGTGCGAGGTGGTCGAAAGGCCGGTGTAAGTGAGCGGGGTGGCCGAGGCAATGTTATAGCCGGGTACCGCGGTCTCGCCGGACTGCTCGTCCCATGCAGCGGCCCAGCCGGAATCTCCGCCACCGCTGGCGCCACTGAGCGCGAACGGCGTTGTTCCCGACTCACCGAATGGCTCATAGGCCAGCAATGCGCTGGCGGCTACAGGCGTGGCGGAGGCTTGATTGGAGTAACCGCTCGTGCCTGCAGAGTTGACCGCGGCAACCTCGAAGTAATACTCCGTTCCGTTGGTCAGGCCGGTGACGGTGTAGGTGGTGGACGTGATGCCGGTCGCGACCGGGGTGCCGCTTTCGCCGCCCGATGAGGTTCCCTGGTAGACGTTGTAACTGGTTGCTCCGGAAGATCCGGTCCATGAGAGTGCGACCTGCGCATTGCCGGGGGATGCTGCCAAACCGGTTGGAGCGGCGGGAGCGGCGATGGGTGTGGCCGAGGCCTGGTTGGAGTCTGCGCCCGTGCCTACGCTGTTCACGCCCGCAACTTCAAAGTAGTACGTGGTTCCGTTGGTCAGGCCAGTGACGGTGTAGGCGGTGGTCGTGACGCCGGTTGCGATCGGGGTTCCGCTTTCTCCGCCCGAGCTCGTACCCTCATAGATGTCGTACGAAGTGGCTCCGGCGGCCGCCGTCCAATTCAACACGATCTGGGCGTTGCCGGGCGTGGCCGTCAAGTTCGTCGGGGCCGGCGGGGCCGAGGCCGCAGGCTCCGCGCTGGCTTCATTGGATGGCGCGCCTGTGCCTGTGGAGTTTGTGCCGGTGATTTCGTAGTAGTAAGTTGTTCCGTTGGTCACCGAGTCATCGGTGTAGGTGGAAGCGGAAGATGAGACGCTGGTCAGAAGTGTTTCACCGCCCGAAGTGGTGCCGCGCAGCACGTTGTAACTCGTCACACCGGGCACTGTGAGCCAGGCGAGGGCTACCGAGCTGCTGCCGGGAGTGGCGATGAGATCGCCGGGAGAAAATGGCTTGCCTCCCGGTTCATATCCGGTCAGGTTCACAAGGGCGTTGTATTTTGACGTGGTCAGATTTCGATAGTCGTCCGTCATGCCCCAATCTCCGTACCGGTCATAGGCTGACGACAAGACAAAATACCCGAACATGCTGGCGCCCTCTTCAAACCAGTCATTGCGGATGAGGGTTTGCACGAGGGTGTCCATCCCTGGATCGCGATTGGCCAGGATTTGCACACCCACGTTGGTGGTGGAGTTAGCGCCGCCGTTGGTGTTGCCCGGTCCGCCTTCATAGGAGAAGAGTGGCAGCCCGTAAGCCTGAGCTGTGGCCAACGATCCTGTGGTGTATTGCACGTTGGAGGAGATGTTGGCCGACATGTCAGACAACACCTCGGGGACGGTGGTGTCGTTTTGCCAGTTGGTCGGAGAGAAGTAATCCGCCAGGGCCATGGCGTAGATATAACTAGCCGGCGCGCCGTAGTTGGTCTTGAACCACGCCAAAGCCGCGGCGGCGTTGGAGCCCGAGCCTTCGTCGAGCTGCCACCATGCATAGATGGGACGGATGATGGTGCCGAAGGAGCCTGATCCGTAGACCCCCTCGAAAATTTTGCCGATCTCATAGACCCGCTTGATGTGGCGGCGATAGGCCCACGTCAGCGAGCTGGTGTTGCCGTCGTTGTTGAGCACCGACACGCCGCCGGGCGCAGCATTGACCTCAGCCTCGGCTGCTTCCTCGTTCCATCCGTATTGCAGGAAGCCGGAGTTCCAGACTTCGTTGCTGTCTTCGAGATAGATGTGCAAGCCGGAATTCAGACCCTTGTTGCCGGTGAACGTGTCGCCGTTCTTGAACAGCATGGCCAGGTTGTAAACGTAGCTGGAAGTATCGGGCGAGGCAACGTAGTTTGGATCGTATTGATCGGGAGAGCCGGTGGCATTGATGGGAACGTTGACCCAGACGTCTTTGTTGGCGGCGTTGGCCAGCAGGATGACGTATTCCCAGGAGATGCCCCAACCGCCGGAGCGGCTTGGAAAGCTTGTAGCGATGCTGGCGCCGACACCTTGATAAAAGTCCTGGGGAAGGCTGCGCTGCGACCAGCCCATTGTGGGCGTGTTTACCGAGTTGCAGGCCGGCGCCGGAGAAGCGCAACCGCTAACGGTAAAAGGATTGGTGTTGGTTCCCAGCCAGCCCATGTAGCGCATGTAGCCGAACGGTGCAAAGGCGCTGACGAAGGCAGGATCGAAAACGTCTGCGGGATTGGCTGCTTCGGCGAGAGTCCAGCCCGGCCGGATGACCTGGAGATTGGCGATGCCGGTGTTGGTGCCGCTGGTGCTCGTCAATTGCGTGTTGGTGAAGCTGATGACCATGAGCGCGGGGCCGTCTGCATAGGTGGCGCCTCCGGGCAGATACACATTCACCGTCGTCGTGTTGGTCGACGAGTTGTAGCTTTGGTTGCTGAAGGTGAGCGTTGGATTGCCGGAGACGCTGGACAATGTGGCCTGACCCGTGAACGACATGGTGTAAGTGCCGCTCATGTTCGGCTGGTATTGCGCTGGGTCGTCGATTGGAGGCGCCCACGCGGGAACGGGGCGGTCGTCGAAGACCACCACAACTCCGTCAGAGAGCGGGTTGCCGTATTCGTCGGTGGGCACGGCGTCGCCGCTGCTATTCGTGGTGAGTCTGCCCTGATCTTTGAAAGCGTCAATGAAGCCGGTGGGCCGGTCAGAGGACTCAGCACCAATCTGGGTGGGATAAGTCTGGCTCCAAAGGGTTGAGCAGGTGGCCAATGCCACCAGCAGAAAGAATGCTAAAGGGGTGAATGCAATTTTGCTCGAGTTGACGCACCTACGGCTGGCTGACGCATAGGTCAGTTTCATCTCCGGCTCCTATCGCCGTCTCTCGCTCGTGAATCAATTACGAAAGGCGGACTCTTGGTCGAAACGCAGTTCGGGTGAAAGGTTGAATCGAAACAACGGCACCCGTGGAGATGCCAACATCTCATTCCGGGTTGTCCGTTACTGCAATTGGGGGAAACCCTTCGGCCGATGCCGGAGGCGCCAACTTCGTGAGCGAATGTTCTCGCCCTCGAAATTGACCCACGAATCCTAATGCATTAAAGGCCATGTTTGTCAAGGCCGCTGCACGGGTCGCCGTTCCTGGGCTGAACGAAGTGGCACATTCGGCTGCAAATAAAAACAGGAAGGAGACAGCGCGCGGTGAAGTTATCCGCTGTTTTCCTGCTGCCCATGGCAGTCAACTTTGAAGGGGAGCTAGCGGCGCTGGCCGATGTTTCCGAATTCGCTGGCGGTGTCAAAGTTGTAGTCGATGTCGGTTCCGACGCTGTAGACCTGACCGGCTACGTCGCCGCCGCATTCCTGGATGGTTCCTGTTCCGTTGGCGGGCTGATTGTTGGCCGTGCCGACGCCGCTTCCAAAACAGGGGAAGGTGACGGCGGGAGGCGCAAAGTGAGAGCGGACGACTTGAAGCTGAGTGGCAGCGATGAAGTTGGGTTGGGTGGGAGATAGCTGTGCCATTGCCGCATTGGCCAAATTGGCGACGGGCGAGCCGGGGCCGGACAGGCTGGGGTCGGAAACCAGACGCAGGATGGACCAGATGGGATAGCTGCCATCTTTGATATGGGCCAGGGAGACGTTACCCAGCAAGTCGTTGCCGGCGGTGGGGACGAGACCGTCAACCCAGTTCTGTTGAAGCGGGTCGACGCCGTCAACCATCAGGTATTTGGCGTTGACCGCGTTGGCGCCGGCAAAGTTGGCCGCGCTCCAGAATGCATAACCCAAGCTGTCTTGATTGGTGAAGACCGCATCGACTTCATTGGCTGTGCCGATGGCGCGGAAGCGGCCAGGAGTGGGGTTGGAGCTATTCACGCGCCGGCTGACACTGTCGGGTGTCTCAACCAGGGGATTCATTGAGTTATTCCATGCCGTTCCGCTGCAATAGTCGGCGGGAACGATTGTGCCGGCGGCGCCGGAATTGGCCGCAACCGCGGCGAGTCCAAGATCCTGCGAGGTCTGGAGTTCGAGACTGTTGGGAATTGCATACTCCATGGCGTTATAGGCGCCCGAGAGGGGCTCGGGGATGAAGACGGTTGAGCCGATGCCCGCCAGTCCAGCGCCGACAGAGGCGGGGTAAATGTCGGCTGTTCTGCCGTAAGAGCCGTCGAGGAATCCGGCAAGGGTGGCGCGGTCGACGTTGGACACGAGCAGGCTGCCGAAGCCGCTTTCATCTGCGGGGTTGACAAAGACCACGATGGGAACAGCACCCACCGGAGTGACGGTGTAAGTGCCGGGCAGCGTGTTGCCGGTAATGGGGTCGACGCCCATCAGGTTGAAATCGGCTACATTGAAGCCGCCGCCGCCCGCCATGGAGCTGCCCAGGATGGAGTTGCCGTTGCGATAGCCCAGGCCCAGATACTGTGATCCGGCGATCGAGGTTCCGCAGGGAGCAAGGACGCGAAGGTTGGCGAACTTGGCGTCTTCGGGGCGGATGTCGGTTGCGGCCACGTTGACCGCGGCGCCGTTGATGGCGGTGAGAACGGCCTGGGGCAGCGACGTGTCGGAGACGCCGGGCAGCACGTTGGCGCCTGAGGAGCCTGCGGTATCGGTGGTGGCAATGGTGCAGCGCGGGCTTGCGAAGTAGCAGCGGAGACCGACGGTGGAGTCGGTGCTGAGATAGGCGACGATGGAGTTTGCAAGCGGGGTGTCGCAGCTTCCACTCGTCGGCTTCCAGGTGATCCACGCGGTTGCGGTGTCGGTAATGCTCAATCGGCTGTCGGACAACGTGAAGTCGTTGGATGCTGTGGTCCAGGCGCAACCCTGGGCGGCATAGGACGCCTGTCCAGCTTCAAGGTAAAACGCAGAGGAGCCGGCGACAACGGTGGGAACGAACTGCGTGATGGTGTAGGTTGCCGATGCAACTGCGGACTGTGTGTAGCCAGGGGCCGTGGCCATGGCTTCGAGAGTCTCGGTTGCAGAAACGGCGATGGGAGTGTTGTTGTAGACCGTGGACGATGTGGTGGGCGTGGTTCCGTTAGTGGTGTAGTAGATGGTTGCACCGGACGCGGCGTCGGAGATGGTGACGGATTGCGCCGAGGTGTATGTGCCGCCGGCTACGCTGAAGGTGGGCGTGGAGGCGGTTGTGGCGGGCTGGACAGTGAGGGCAAAGTTGGTGGTTGCGGTAACGCCGCCGGAAGTGCCGCTGAGAATTACCATGGACGTTGCTGGGACCGCGGAACCGCTCGCTGTGAACGTCAGCACACTTGACCCGGTGGTTGGATTGGAAGAAAACGATGCCGTCACGCCGCTGGGCAGAGCAGAGGTAACGGCGAGACTTACGTTGCCTGAAAATCCAGTTTGAGAAACCACCGTGATTGTGGACTGGCTGGAAGCGCCTTGTTCCACGCTCATAAGTTCCTTGGAGGCAGTGAGGCTGAAGGCAGGCGCGGGATTCACGTTCAGAAAAAAGTAGACGGGCGTTGCGTTGCCGCTGACACTGGTGATTTCCATAAAGTTGCCCCACCCGACGGCAGCGGAGCTACTCGCGGTCAAGGTGAGCAAAGTGTTTCCCGACGTGGGGTTGGAACGGAAGGATGCGGTTACGCCGGTGGGCAGGCCAGAGATGGCGAGGTCCACGTTGCCGGTGATTCCGTACTGAGGGGTGACTGTGACGGTGTCAGTGACAGATGCGCCCTGGGCCAAGGTGAGTAACGAAGTCAAGATGCCGAGAGCATAGGTTGGTGAACCCGCGGCGGCTACCGTTTGTTGAAAGGAGGTGTTCGCCACATTGTTGGAAGCGGTGCCGGTGATGTTGATTGTAGACGCTTGTTGCAGGGTTGCTGTGTTGTCTGCCGTGAATGTGAGCACGCTGGTTGAAGTGGTGGGATTGGGATTGAAACTCGCGGTGACACCTGTGGGCAGAACATTCGTAGCCAGAGTTACCGGTCCGGAGAAGTTTCCATTAGGAACCACAGTCACAGTGGAAGAGACAGGGCTGCCCGGCACGAGGATAAAAGGAACCGGCGAGAGGTTGAGGAAGAAGTCCGCAGTATTAATGATGAGAGCAATGGTGGTGATTTCGCTTTCATCCCCTGAAGTGCCGGTAACGGTGACCATGCTGCGTCCGACAGTAGCGAAGTCGCCGGCGGTGAGGGTGAGCAAACTGCTTCCGGTGGTGGGATTGGAAACCCAGGAGGCAGTTACGCCGTAAGGCAGGCCCCCGGTTACCGCGAGGCTTACGCTGCCGGTGAAGCCGGCATAGCCGGTGACGGCGACGATATTCGTTCCGGAGAGGCCGGGGTTGATTTCAATCGTACTGTTCAAGGGGGCGATGCTGAAACCAGGCGCATTGACTTGCAGAGCCACGTAAGTTGTTGCGGAATAGGCCCCGGAGGTTCCGGCGACGGTAACGAGATACGATCCGCGCAGGACGGCGCTGCTGACAGTTAGCGTGAGCACACTGCTGCCGTTTGTTGGGTTCGCGCCAAACGATGCCGTTACGCCGCTGGGAAGAACAGAGGTGACGGCGAGAGTCACACTGCCCGTGAAGCCGGCCAGATCAGTTACCGTGACGGTTGTCGGAGCGGAGCCGCCGGGGTTGATGACCAAACTGCTGACTGATGCGGAAAGTTGAAAGCCCGACGATGCGGCGGGAGCGAGAGCATTGATCAAACTTTGCCCATTTGGGCTTCCCCATCCAGTGACAAGATCGTAGCCGGGAACAGCGTAGAAGAACTGTTGCCCGCAGCATCCGCCTTCAGTGCCGTTATTCCCGCCAACAGTGTCGTGAAAGTCGTTGCCGTAACTGGAGCTTTCGCCGATGGCGTATATAGCCGGGTCAATGAAGCCGACGGTTGAATTGCCCGCGGCCACAGCTTGCTGATTGATGAGCGCCATGAAGCCGGCCCAGCGCGGCGCGGCAAAGCTGGTGCCGGCCCAGCCTCCGCCACATGAGCCCACATTGCAGTTGTAGTTGTCGAAGTCGGCCTCAGCAGCAACGTCGGGAACGTTGCGCAGGGTTGTGGAGCCGCCGTTGGAGGCGTTTGCAACCCCCGCCTGCCAGCTCGGAATCGAAATGCCGTCGGGACTTATGCCGCCTCCACTGGCATATCCATCGTTATTCCACGCATACTCCGCGGCCCATGTCCCGCCCGCTCCATTCGTATCCAAATGAGTGCCGCCGACAGCGGTTACATAGGCATCTTCGCCGGGATAGAAAAAATCGAAGAGCGGATCGTATTGTCCGTAATCTCCAGAAGCAACAAAGAGAGTCTGGCCCTGGGCGGCAAACTCCTGGAAGATGAAGTCGTCAGTCTGAGGGTCATCGGGATTCCAACCCCAGGAAACGCTGATCTGTTTGGCAATGTTCTCCGTGGCCATGGCATTGAAGACGTTGGCGTCGTCCTGCGCGGTGTCAGTCGCGACCCCAATGTAGACGCGGACCTGGCTCAAGCCCGGAGCCATGCCAATGGCCTGGACAATGTCCAGGACCTGTTCGGCATCGTATCCGCCGACCGGACCCGCGGTGGCGCCGTCGATCAAGACATTGTTGATGGGAACGCTGTAGGTTTGATTGGCATTGCTGAAGGTCGAATTTACATCGCTGAGGTCGTAGCCGCCAAACTCCATAAGGCCGACGACCTGGCCCGCGCCGGTGAGAGCCGTGCCGCCGTAATAAGCCGCCCGCATGTCGCTGGCAACATAGGAACCACCTGGCCCGGAGCCGGTGATGTTTGCAATTGCTTTTCCATTGGGCGCCCTCATCGACATGGGCCGCGGGATGGAAAAATTGTTCAGGCCGGCAATGTGGGCCACAGCAACGCTCAAATTCAGCGAAGGCTCTCGATCGGGCGAGAAAAAGGTGCGGTCTTCCGTGGGATGCCGGTAAACATTCATCGTCAGGTTAAATGCCTTTTCGATTTGCTCCACCGAGCCACTGACAGGAACGATGAGGCGATTTACGGGCTTGGAAGTCACGGTGAGGCCGTTGGCCTGGGCAAACCGGACGACGGCCTGGTAATCGCTGACTGTTGGGCCGAACTCATCGGTGAACTGCCTGACACTTAGAAAATGGCGGTAATCAGCGCTGGATGGGTCATAGAGCCGGCCCAACAAGCCAGTGAGTTCAGCCTGGTTGCGGAGCGGAAGAACAATGGAAAGGTTAAGGCGATTCGTGGGAGGAAGCGAACTGACCAATGCTGCTTTTCCGTTATAGACCACGGCTGGGACGTGACGGTGCAGAGTCTGACGCGATGGCTGTGCCTGCCCGCAACTCCACGCGCCACACATGAAGAAAGCCAAAACAGCGGCGCCACCGAGCAGGCCTATGCGACAGTGCGGGAAGCGCCTGGAAGGCCAGGACCCGGCAAAGGCACGAGCAGGGCTGCGGAACGGGGGGGAGATCGAGTTCATTTCCGATCATTCCTGAGCGCGCCAAGGCGCTGGCCTATTGAACAAATACAGGTCAAATCAAACCTTCCGCGAGCTTGTACACGTCGCAAACCTGCGGAAGAACCTTTACGAAGACGGCGGGGATGTATCCAAGGCAAGTGTACAGGGTTGCACATACGCGACGCGACCTGTGGCGGCTGTTACTCGCGAGATTAATTCACGATGAACGTCAGCGGCCAGTTTGATCGGCTTAGCTCAATTTTCGTTACTTCTGCGACCGGGCGCCGGCTCGCAATGATACTGTTTCGTAAACTTTTGCGGTTTTCTCCACCATTGGACGGACTGTAAACGCGTCTTCATACAGTTGCCGGCCGGCCGCTCCCATTGCGCTCCGCAGTTGAGGAGATTGAATCAGAGTGGCCAGAGCATCGCGCAGAGCGCCTGGATCGCCAGGCGGCACGACCAGTCCGTTGCTGCCGTTGTGAACACACTCAGAGACGCCGCCGATGCCTGTCGCCACAACCGGCAGGCCGGCCCGCATAGCCTCAAGGATGCTTATCGGCAACCCCTCGTAATGCGAGGCGAGGACAAAAATGTCGGAAGATTCAAGGATTCCGGTAACATCCGCTCGATGCCCCATAAACTCGATGCGGTCGCGCAATCCAAGTCTCTCCACTTCAGCATGCGCGCGGTCCATTGTGGGCCCGTCGCCGACGAAGCGCAGTTTCCATGCGCCGGGCAACTGCTCGCACGCCCTGATGAGAGATACTTGGTCTTTCTGCGGCATAAATCTCGCTACCATCACAAGATTCACTTCTATCGGCCTTCGAGCCGGCTGCGATTGCGTGCTGCGGTCAACCACGCCGTTATAGATCATATAGAGCCTGGACTCGTTCACCATCATCCAGGCCACCGCGTCGCGCCGGTCGTAGTCGCACACGGTAATGATGGCATTGCCCAGCCTGGCTCCCAACCATTCCACCAGGAAAGCAGCAGGGCGCCGCAACGCCGGCGTGCCTTTTGCAAATTGCCAGCCATGGACCGTGTACACCGATGGACATCCGGCCCAACGGGCAGCTAGTCGCCCGGCAAAACCGCCATTGAGGCAATGTGCATGAACCAGATCGGGACACCAGTCAGCAATGATCTTTTTAATTCCGAGAATCGCGCGCAGAGTCAAGTCCGGCCTGATGGAGCGTGCAAGTCCGGGCACGATAAAAACGCTTCCCCCCTTGCGGCGGAAAGCTTCTGTAATATATCCCTCTTCTCCCACCGCGACCGCAAGTTCGCAAGCTTTGGGCAGGCCCTGGATGAGGGAGCAAATATGCACTTGCGCGCCGGCTGCGCCCGCTCGTGTGACCACATAGAGGACTCGCATGACCCCCCAACCATGCATTCCGCGGAATGCCCTTGCATAACTCGCTTTCGGTTTGCTTCCGGTGACTCTAAAGAACTCAGAAGCGATTCACTGCCGGGGGTTAACAGGTCTTCCCGTAGTATCCTTTGTACCACTCCACGAAGCGATGTATGCCGACTTCGATAGGCGTGGCCGGCGAAAAGCCGATGTCGCGCTTCAAGTCATCCACATCGGCATAGGTTGCCGGCACGTCTCCCGGCTGCATGGGCAGAAGACTCATTTCGGCCTTGCGGCCAATTTCCTGCTCAAGAAGATGAATCACGTGCATAAGCTCAACCGGAGTGTGATTCCCAATGTTATACAAGCGATACGGAGCTCGGCTCGCGCCTGGGTCGGGATGATCGCTATCCCAACTCGGGATTGACTTGGGAGGGTTGCGCATGGTTCCGACTACGCCCTCGACAATGTCGTCGATGTAGGTGAAGTCCCGGCGCATGTTGCCCCGGTTGTACACATCGATCGGCTTGCCCTCAAGAATCGCCTGGGTAAATTTCCAAAGAGCCATGTCCGGCCGGCCCCAGGGGCCATAGACAGTGAAAAAACGCAAACCGGTGCACGGTAACTCGTAAAGGTGCGCGTAGGAATGCGCCATTAGCTCATTGGATTTTTTCGTCGCCGCGTAAAGGCTGATGGGATGATCCACATTGTCGTGGACCGAATAAGGCATGTGCGTGTTGGAGCCATAGACTGAACTCGAAGATGCGTAGACGAGATGCGCTACACCGGAATGGCGGCAGCCTTCAAGGATGTTGGCAAATCCAACCAGGTTTGCATCAATGTAGGCAGCAGGGTTGGTAACGGAGTAGCGAACGCCGACTTGTGCGGCGAGGTTGATGACCGATGTGTAACTCCCCGATGCAAATAACTGCCTCATCGTGACACGGTCGCTTATGTCGGCTTGGATAAAGCTGAAGTTCGAACTCTGCTGCAGTCTCGTCAACCGGGCGCGCTTCAGGTTCACATCGTAATAATCGTTGAGACTATCGACTCCCGTGACTTTCTCTCCCTCGGCACTTAGCCTTCCTGCGACGTGAAAGCCGATAAATCCAGCGACGCCAGTTACAAGGATGTTTCCCACACGTGCCTCCTTGTTCCTGTCTTATCTTCAACGGCCTGGGTGAATCTCGGCAACATAGCCCAGCTATCCATGCAAGCTCCTGGCCAGCAGCTCCGTGTAGAGCTTCTCATGAGCCCGAACCATGGCGCTCATTGAGAATCGACTTATGACAAGCTCTCGCGCGCGAGCGCCCATCCTGAGCCGCGCTCCATTCATCGCAATCAGCGTGGAGGCGCAGGCGGCAATCTCTTCAGGGGCATAGGGAGGCACCAGAAATCCTGTGCTGCTGTCGATTACGAGTTCAGCATTGCCGCCGACGGTGGTCGCGATCACCGGTAACCCGGAGGCCATGGCCTCCATGATTGAGTTCGACATCCCCTCTACTTCCGATGCGCATACGTATATGCTCATTGCCCGGTAATACTTTTGCGGCTCGGTTGTTCCCGCAATCACGGCGAAGCACGAGTCCAAGCCTCGCGCATGGATA
>JBEKEQ010000044.1:0-29232 GCA_050013735.1 Occallatibacter sp. | reverse complement strand
TAATTTCTCCCCCGGACGCACCCCGGTGATCTCGATCTTAATGTCCCGCTCCGGCTGCAATCCAGACAGAAGTATAAGATTTCGGGCCAGGTCCATGATCTTCACAGGCTCGCCCATATCGAGGACAAAGACTTCCCCGCCCTTGCCGATTGAAAATGCCTGCAACACCAGCTGCGCCGCCTCGGGAATGGTCATAAAGAAGCGGCGCATCTCCGGGTGAGTGATCGTCACTGGCCCGCCGGCCGCGATCTGGTCCTTGAAGATGGGCACTACGCTTCCGTTGCTTCCCAGCACGTTTCCAAAGCGCACTGCGACAAACTTGGTGCCCCGCTCCTTCTGCAGTGCTCGAATCACCAATTCCGCCGTGCGCTTGGTGGCGCCCATCATGCTGGTCGGCCGAACTGCTTTATCGGTGGAAATCATCACAAAATCTTCCACCCCGTGCTTGGCCGCGGCAAGAGCAACCTGCCAGGTACCGAAAACGTTATTTTCGATAGCCGCAAAAACGTGCCTCTCCATCATCGGAACATGTTTGTAGGCGGCTGCGTGATAGAGAATCGATGGCTCATGCAGCTCCATGACCCGGCGAAGAACATCAGGCCGCGTAACGCTCCCGATCTCCGGATGAAACACCAGATTGGGAAAGTTCTTATTCAACTCCCGCTCCAGTTGGAAGAGCGGTGTTTCAGCTTCGTCGAAACCAACCAGGGCTAGTGGAGTGAATTGAGCGATCTGCCGGCAAAGTTCTGAGCCGATCGAGCCCGCGGCCCCGGTCACCATGACCACCTTTCCGCGAATGCGCTCCCGAATGCTTGCTTGGTCAAGATGAACGGGCCTTCTGCCCAACAAGTCTTCAACCGCAACGTCGCGGATTTGCTTCCCTAATTCTGTACCTTGGATGAGATCTCCCAAACCCGGTACCATTTTGTACTCCACACCGGCTTCAAGAGCTAGCTTTAAAATGCGCACCATCTGCGGCCCCGTCGCGGACGGCGTCGCAATGAGCACTCTCTTGATGGCGTTCAGGCGGACGAGCGCTGCCAGGGATTCGCCGGCGCCCAAAACCGGCTTTCCCTGCAAGATCAGGTGCGCCTTGGATGGATCATCATCGATAAAGCCGATGACATCGCACATCAATGACTGGTTTTGGCGAATCTCCCAAAGCAGCGCCAGTCCCGCTGTTCCCGCTCCATAGATGAGCGTTCTTGCTCGCTCACCCTGGGCTCGATGCGCCACTCGGTTGGTGGCGAAGACGCGAACCACCAGCCTGCCCCCTAAGGTCAAAAGGCAGGCAACCAGCCAATCAAGAACATATACTGAACGCGGAAGACCCCACTTTGGGGGTAAGAAAAGCAGCAGCAGCACTCCACCCAGGATTGATCCCACCGAGTTGGCAAGAAGAAGGCGAACGGCGTCGTACGCGGACGTATACCGCCAATTTCCCCGGTCCAGCTTTGCAAGCATGAAAACAGCCGATTTGACGACCACCCAAACACAAATGGCTGCCTCCATCGGCTTGAGAAAGTGCGGCGGAAGCGCGCCATCGAATCTTAGCTCAAATGCAAGCAATCCGGATATTGCAAATGCACACCAGTCCAGCACGTACGCTACAAGGCGATGGCGGAGGCGCTTCGCATAGAGTCGTCTAGTGGGAAGTGATATGGGGGGCATATTCTTCTCCGGGAATTCGGTTAGTAATGTTGTGATGCTCAGATCCAGGAAATTGGTTGGTTAGCTGCGCGACGAAAAGAAGGCAGGTAAGACTACCGGTGATCACTCTGCGGTTGTTTCCCGGGGGGGCGAGCCGGGCGCTCTGTGGTTAATCGCCGGGTCATACGGGGCTGCCTGCTCCATTTTAAAACCCGCATACGCTTCGAACATCCGGTCAGGGCTCAGCCCTTCTCCCAGGAACACCCTCTGTAGAGATCGATGGCTGATCACAATTCCAATCAGGGTTAGAATAACCGTTTTTGCACTGGCGCACCGCAATTCGCCCTTCTGAACCCAGGGCTCAAGATAGCGGGCGAGCACTTCGACCAATTCGCCAAGATGTCTGCGAACGAGAGGATCGAAGTCCTCATTCAGCTCAAGAGCGCTGTATTGCAGCAGCCGCAGAATCTCCGGTTTCTGCATGAGCGTCTTGGCCAGCAATTCGAAGGTTCGCTCCAGGGCCGCGCGCGCGTCGGTTGCCTCGGCGATCCTGGCCAGCAAATCACCGCGGAAATGCACCTGTTGCAACTCCGATTCCAGCACCGCAACATAGAGGTCGTGCTTGCGAGGATAATGCCGATAAACCGTAACTTCGTTCACTTGAGCCGCAGTAGCGATGTCACGCGTGCTGACGCCGTTATACCCAAATCGGGCAAAGAGATCTGTCGCAGTTGTAAGTATGCGCACACCTGCCCCGCGTCCCCTGGGGCCGCTCGGGAGGGGCGCGCGGCCCTGCCCCCAGGAAACCGCCGGCGCTTGACTCGTGGCTTTAGGCATAGGAAAAGGTCCCGAAATCCATTGACTTCTGTTCGTCTCTGGCAGCTTCATCCGCAAGGATCCGCATTTCGATTTCCAACCTGAAAACTCCGCCGAAGGCGTCTTTCCTTTGCACCGTCATCTCCTTGGTCGCGGCACTGGATGGGGATTGAATCCGAGCCGCCGATCCGGCTGCCAGCACGAGCGCTGCTGGCTCCAGCCCCGCAACAAATCGGTTAAAGATGCGCCCGCGCCCAGGCCCAAGGGTGCTGTTCTAACCGATGCTTCCCGCCTGTGACACCTAGCCATTAACTTCAATCATTTCTAAGAGATGTGCTTACTGGCCGGGGACGGGAATGACAAAATTTCGGGAATGCATCTCTGGGAGTTCCGGGGGACTTCACATGAACTGTGCAGTTGCTCACGGGTGAGCGTACGCCAAAGCGCGGCATCGACAGGCACCGGCTCACAGGAATTCATATCGTGAAGGAATCTCTGAATTTCGAAAAATCTCGGCGTGACCTGCCGGCAAACAGTTGGTCTCACAGCGCCTATGATTACGGTGAAAATCTCATTGCGCGATTTTTGCGCAAGGCTTCGCCATCCTCACTTGGCTGCGACTTTGCCACAAAGTCTTTGCGCAGCCGAGTGAACTCAATCAACAATATTCTGGGTTACCAGTTGTAAGGGAGTGCCTTCATGCTCCACGAACAAACAGTGTGGGCATAGAACTAGACTGCTTACACAATAGCATGGGCGATTGGGACTGCAAAAGCTTTTTTAAAAGGACAGATCGGTACTGCGGTGCATGTCTGCCGTTACTGCTCGAATCCATTAGAGGGCTTGTTTCTATATAGGCGCATCGATTCTTCCTCGATGAGAACGACTCCCGTGTCAGGCCAGCAGCACCTCAACTCCACTGCGCCGCAGCAGGTCTACGTATCCCGGTGCAAGCTCCCGATCGGAAATCACCAGATCGGCAGCGTTGAGCGGGGCCACCGAAAACATGCCGCCTCGACCGAACTTGGTACGGTCGGCAACGATGATCACCTTGTCGGCGATCTCGACCATCTTCTTTTCAGAGCCCACGACAAGCGTGTTGTTATTGCTGAATCCGGCTTCGGAGATGCTTCCTATTCCCATGATTACGACATCGGCCCGGATAGCGCTCAACATCTGCTCGCAGAAAGGCCCAAGCATGACGCGAAGCCGTGGATCAAGATAACCCCCGGTCAAAGTCAACTCGATGTTGCGATTCGACTCCAGCCCTTCCGCAATGGGAAGGGAGTTAGTTACGATGTGCAGGGATTTGGCCGCGAGTTCGCGCGCTACGGCGGCAACCGTCGAGCCGCCATCCAGAATCACCGTCTGGCCATCTTCAATGAGGCCTGCTGTGAGCCGGGCAATGCGGCTCTTTTCGTCGCTGAGCCGCGCGCTCTCTTCCGCGTAGTCGAAGGCGCTGTTTTCAGAGGGCTGCACGGGAACGGCGCCACCGTACACGCGCCTCAATACCTTCTCGTTTTCAAGAAAGTCCAGATCGCGGCGGATGCTGGACTCTGAAGCGTCCAACTCGCGGCAAAGAGTTTCCAGGTCAATGAAGTCCCGGCCCTCCAGCATCTGTCGAATTCTAAGTTGCCGCTCGGTACCCTTCATGTCAACCAGGTTGGCGCTACGAACTGTGAGTCCATCTGCTGCCTTCTGAATGCAAAGTTTCGCGCCGAGTCGCCCTCACTTCGCGGCAATTGCTTCCATCACCGCATCGGTTACCGACTTTACCAGCTTGTCCAGGTCAGTCTGCGCGGGTTTGCCGGTGTCGCCATCGCAGGGCTCCGGAACCAATGCGATTGAACCCGGCACTTCAAGGTCTGACAGCTGGCACTCTTTCATGTTTGAAGTGTCGAACCGCCTGTCGGGCAATCCGAGGCGCTTCTTGATGGCCAACAAATCAGCGCCCTTCTGCTCGGAAATGTAGGAGATGGGCACGCCTAGTTGCGCCGCCAGCATCAACGTCCAGCAGTACGTCTCCAACACCTCGGCGTACCACTCGGCGTGTGTCACTGTATCCGCCCAGCAGATGATTCCGTGATTGGCCAAAAGGATCGTATTGTGCTGCTTCACAAATGGCAGAACAGTTTGAGCAAAAGCGGCAGTGCCGGGAGTTTCATACGGTGAGATCGCTACCTTGCCGATAAACACTTCAAACTCCGGGATAACCAGGTTCGGAGGCACCCGTCCGGTGATCGCGTAGGCGGTTGCATGCGGCGGATGGCAATGAACGCACGATTTCGCTTCCGGTACTTCCTTATAGATTTCAAGATGCAGAAAAATCTCGCTGGTGCGCGGCTTGGTCCCCGCAATTTGATTTCCTTCCAAATCCACCATGCTCAGGTCTTCGGGCGTCAGGTCGTACTTGCTCACCAGCGTTGGCGTGCAGATCACCTCGTTGGGCCCGATCCGGTACGAGATATTTCCCCCGTTGCCGTCGACAAATTGACGCATCCAAAGCTTGCGCCCAACCGCGCAAATCTCTTTCTTGATCGCTTCCGCCTCGGGCGTCGTGAACAGCCGCGAATTGGGAGCAGGACGATTGCCGGTCTTCTGGCCCGCTGGAGCCACCTCCGCAGGCGGCTGGTAAGCAGCCGGCGTCGCGACTTTGCCTTTGCCTTCCGTTGCCAGAACGATATTGTGCTGGATCAGAAAGTCGCGAGCCGAAGGCGTCACAACGCAGTTCTCTGCAATCAGCACGCGCGTTGCCCCTGCCGCAAGGGCGCTCTGGGCATCGCGCATCGTCACCACTTTTTGACTAGAAATATCGATGCTCTTCGCTTCGCTTTTCAATTCCCCACCTCAAATGTTCAAAATCTGTCTATCGTTCAATGCCGATTGAATCCACGATCAGGGAACAATACGCATCTACCGGTACAGCATCGGGCCAAAAAGGATTCGCCGCTTCACGTCCCTCTGTAAACGCCACCATCTGCCCTTCGGCTGCTCCCAGCTGATCGACTGCGACCAAGGCCTTGCCCCCGCCCAGTCCGTTCCCGGCGCGAAGATTTTCCATCGTCACCGGCTCCAGCACAACCAGCGTCTTGCCCCGGAATGCCGCAATGGCCGAATTGACGGTCACATGGCCACGAACAATTCCCAGTCTCATGCGTTATCCCTGCCCCGCGCTTCCCAGCGGCCGATCCACAATTCCCGCCACAACCATGCGAGCCGGCGTTGTGTTGCCAAGCTTCGCGCGGGCAATGTCGCCGTCTGTCGAAACCAGCACCGTGGATCCCTTCCCTGCGCCCAGCCAATCCACCACTACAATCGGCTCTACTCCCGCACTGCCATCCGCCTCTAGTCGCTGCGCCAGCAGAAACCGGCAGCCATCCAGAGTCGGATGCTTCACCACCGCAACCACCGTGCCCTCGATGCGCGCCAGAAACATGGCTATATGATCCGCAGCGCGTCGCCAACCATCAGTTGCCGCTGACGCGTAAAAGTGAGCGGGGTCGTAACGCCCTCGCCGGTCGGAGTCGCAATGGTATGGCTGAAATAACCCGGATGGCTCAGCGATTTGGAAGACGGGGCGTTGACGATGAAGAGCGTCGTATTCATGACCCGCGCCATGCGCGTTGCCGTCTCAAGATTTTGCGTGTGAATGATCGCCGTGTGCCGGTATCCGTGCTCCGCCTTCAGCGCTGCCGCAATGGCAGCATCCACATCCCTCACACGAACCATGGGAATGAAAGGCATCATCTGCTCTTCCACGACAAAGGGATGGTCCTCATTGGTTTCCCCAAACAGAAGCTTCGTATTGGCCGGTACGCTGACGCCCGCTGACGCCGCCAAAACTGCAACATCTTTTCCGACGAATGCCTTGTTGACATGTGCCCTTGCACAGCCCTTGCCGCCGCCCTCAAAGGTAAACGCAGCCTGCGCGAGCCGTTCAATCGCCGCCCCATCCAGCTCGTAGGCTCCGGCGCGGCGCATGGCATCTTTGAATGCATTGGCGACCGACGCCACGACGAAGATTTCTTTTTCGCCGATGCACAGCAGGTTGTTATCGAACCCTGCACCCTCGATGATGCCCGCCGCGGCCCGGTCCAGTTCGGCGGTCTCGTCCACCACTACGGGGGGATTGCCGGGACCGCCCGCAATCACGCGTTTGCCCGATTTAGCGGCGGCTTTGGCCACCGCTGCCCCGCCCGTAACGCAGATCAATGCGATTTTGGGATGATTGAAGATTTGCTCGGCAGCTTCGATGGTGGCATGGGTCGTGGTGGTGAACACATTGGCCACGCCAAGCTCTTTCTCGATCTCCCGATTCCACAATTGCAGTGCGTACTGCGCCACTTTGGCGCCGGACGGATGCGGCCCGAAGACCGCCGTGTTGCCGGCAGCAACAATATTGATGGCGTTGGAGGCCATGGTCGGCACCGAGTGAGTTACCGGAAGCATCATGCCGATCACTCCCCACGGGGCGTGCTCAATGATGCACATGCCGCTCTGATTGCTGCGCGCCTCGGTGCTCAATGCTTCCACGCCCAGCACCAGGCGCATGTTGGTCAGCTTCACAATCTTGTGATCGAGCCGGCCGACCTTGGTCTCTTCCATCTCCATGCGGCCCAGTTCCTCGCGCCGGTCGTTGCAGATGCGGCAAATAATCTTGACAATGCGATCGCGGTCTTCCAGGGTCATTGCCGCGACCTTTTTTTGCGCCTCAAAAGCCGCGTTCACCGCGTCATCCACGGTCGAGAAAACCCCGTCGCGTGAAGCTACTTGACCGGCGCCGTTCGTTGCGGAGGTGCTGAACGATTGCGGCTGCTGCAACTGCACGCGAAGCCGCGCCACAACCTCCTTTGCGATCTCCGCGATCACCTGCTCCTGAATCTGCATTTATGGCTTCTCCAATACCTTGCCTTCGACTTCAACCACATCCACAATGCCCACAATGACTGCATCCACGGGCGCATCCTTGGTTGCCGGCGTCAATCGAGCCGAGCTTCCCTGGGTAAACAGCACGCACTCCCCCGCTCCCGCTCCAACGCTATCCACCGCAACCACGGAACTGCCCGATATCTGCAGCTTGCCGTCCCTGCTGATGTAGGGCTGGATCAAAAGCAGCTTCATGCCCAGGAACTTCGCGTTCTTCTGGGTTGCAACAACATTGCCGATAACTTTGGCTATGAACATGCCGGCTCACCTCGTTGGCCGCGGCAGACACATCTCAGCCGCTTGCGGTTATTTCGGCAGTACGCTTCCGAGATTGCTATTCGGACGCGCGATCACATGCACGCTCTGCACTTCGCCCGCGGCGCGGGCAGCGCTGGCTCCGGCATCCACCGCGGCGCGCACCGAGCCCACGTCCCCGGAAACATAAACCGAGCACAGGCCGCTGCCGACCTTGTTCCAGCCGACAAATTTCACGCTGGCAGCCTTCAGCATTGCGTCTGTAGCCTGCACCAGTGCCACCAGGCCCTTCGTCTCGATCATTCCAATCGCTTCATTGGCCATTTGCTTTCTCCTGATTCTGTCTTACTTCAACAAGCTTTCAACAAGCGCATCGTGCGGACGCGCAATCACGTGCGAGGAGACGAGTTCACCCACAACCTTGGCGGCTGCCGAGCCCGCGTCCACCGCTGCCCGCACGCTGCCTACATCGCCGCGAACAATGGCCGTAACGTATCCGCCGCCGATCTGCACGGTTTTTACAAGTTCTACGCTGGCGGCTTTCACCATCGCGTCGCATGCCTCGACAAGTCCGACGAGGCCCCTGGTTTCAATCAATCCGATTGCTTCGCTCATCTGCTCTCCTCTGCCTACTGGGCCCCGGCGGCCTTTTTCGGCGCCGTCTTGTTGCTCTGCTGCACAAAGGACGGCAGTTCGTCGTGTGGGCGGCTGATCACCTGTACGCTGACCACCTCGCCAATCCGCGCTGCCGCTTCCGCGCCCGCGTCCGTGGCTGCTTTCACCGCGGCCACATCCCCCTCCACAAAGGCCGTCACCAGGCCGGAACCAACAGTCTGCCAGCCGGCAAACGACACGTTTGCGGATTTGAGCATGGCGTCAGTCGCCTCAAACAGCGCGACCAGCCCTTTTGTCTCAATCATTCCAAGCGCTTGTTTCATCGCTTCCTCTCTTTTCGTAGCGTTACTTAAAAAGCTCAATGTCCTTGGTCAAATGCAAGCCGCACGCGTTCGCCTCGTCCGTATCCATGTGCACGTTCAGGCGCGACGTGGGATCGATGCGAACAACAACGTTGTTAAAGGTGAGCCCCGCATTGCCGCCGATGCGCAGCTTCATGCGGTCGCCCTTGGCTACGCCGAAATGCGCGGCCTCCGCAGGGTTCATGTGCACGTGAATCGCGGCCCGAATCACGCCTTCCTTCAGTTCCACCACGCCCTTGGGCCCAATGATGATCGCCCCCGGCGTGCCTGCAATGTCACCCGAAAGCCGCACGGGAAGATCTGAGAAGCCCAGCATAATGGCGTCAGTGAACGCAAGCTCCACCTGCGACTGCTTGCGCATCGGCCCCAGAATCCTGAGGTTTGAAATCAACCGGCTGCGCGGGCCAACAATGGTCACCGTCTCCTTGGCCGCAAAGTTCCCTTCTTGATAAAGCGCGCGGTCAAACGTAAGCTCAGTGCCCGGCCCGAACAAAACGTCCATATCTTCGCGGCAAACGTGCATATGCCGCGACGATGTCTGCACCTTCAACTCCGGCGCCGTCCCGCCTTTATCCCGGCCCAGGTATTCCAGAGCGACCTGACGGACGATCCGCTCCACCATCGATCTGTCGACCGAGCCAACCGAGTTCGCCACTGCCGCGCTTCCACTTCCCATAAGAATTCCTGCCCCGCCTCACTTACCCGTGGGTGCCCCCGGTCTCGAACTTGAAACCGGGGAAGCTTCAATTCACACTGCCGCCGTGCCGGCGTGGGATACGACCATCCCCTTACCCGCCTCTTCGACTACCGTCACCGTATCCCGGGCCACAATCATTTCCTCGTTCGCCGGAACCACCAGCACCTTCACAGGCGAACTTTTCGTCGAAATCGTGCCCTCGCCTTTGATTGTCCGGTTCCTGTCCTCGTCGATCTCAACTCCAAAGCCGGCGAGATTCTTCAAAACCGCGCTGCGAATCTCCGCGCTGTTTTCTCCAATGCCGCCTGAAAACGTAATCACGTCAATCCCGCCCAGCTCCAGCATCAGCGCTCCAACATAGTGGCGGATCGCGCGCACATACACATCCAGCGCCAGTTGGCATCGCTTGTCGCCCTTGGCCGCACCCTGGCTCAGATCGCGAATATCTCCGCAGCTTCCGCTGATCCCCGCCAACCCCGAGCGGCTGCTCAGCTCCACGGCCATCTGGTCCGGATCGAGCTTCAACTTCTTCATCATGTGCAGCACGGCAAAGACGTCCACGTCTCCAACCCGGTTATTCTGCGGCAGGCCGGACTGCGGAGACGCCCCCATGCTGGTCCCGATTGCCACACCATCGCGAAAAGCAGCTACGCTCGAACTTCCCCCCAGGTGGCAGCAGATGTGGCGCAGATTCTGCCGGCCAAGCAGCGCCTGCGTCCGCTCGCTCGCGGAGCGATGCGTGGCCCCATGAAATCCATAGCGGTGCATGCCAAAATCCCGGCTCCACTCATAGGGCACGGCGTAGGTGTTCGTCGCTTCGCTCAAAAATCTATAGGGATAGGTTTCAATCACCGCGACCAGCGGAACGCCGGGCAGCACCTGGCGAAACGCCTTGATCGCCGCAATATAAGGAGGATTGTGCGCCGGCGCAATGAACGAAAACTCCTCCATCACCGCCAGCAGTTCTTCGTCAATGATCCGCGGCTCGCTGATCGGCCCGCCATGAACCACCTTGAACCCCACCGCCTCAATCTCAGACAGGCTCCTTAGGGCCTTCCCCTCGCCCGCAACCGCCGCCAGACATTTGGCGATCGCCGCAGGGTAATCCGGGCACTCGCCGCCCGGCTGGCCAATGCGCTCCACGCGTCCTTCTGCCAGAACGGTCCCGTCCGGCGTGTCCAGCACGCGAAACTTGAACGAAGTGCTACCGATATTTGGGATCAAGCATTTCATTTTGAATGTTCTTGATTGAAGTTGAATGATATGATACAGTATCGATCAGAGTCAATCGCAATCTTGACAGATTCTAGAGATTTTTGAGGTTTTGAAGAAATGGCGGGAAGATCGCGCGTGGAACTGGCGGGGGGGGTGGGTAATCCCCCGTCCGCTGATCGGCTGGAGGAGCTCGGGATTGTGGGCGCGGGCGGGGGTGGGTTTCCCGCTGCGGTCAAGTTCCGGACCAGGGTCTCGCTGGTCATTGCCAACGCAGCCGAATGCGAACCCCTGCTGCATAAGGACAAGGAGTTGCTCCACCACCACGCAGAACCGTTCCTGCGCGGCCTGAAGATGGCCATGGAGATGGTTGGCGCACCTGAAGGCGTCGTCGGCATCAAGGAGAAGTATCACGAGATCATTGAGGCGCTGGAGCGCCAGGCGCCGGCAGGAGTGAAAGTGGTGCCGTTGCCGGATGTGTACCCGGCGGGCGACGAGTTCATCCTGGTGCACATGGTCACCGGGCGCGTGATTCCACCCGGCGGCTTGCCCAAGGATGTGGACGCGGTGGTCGCGAACGTCGAGACCCTCATCAACATCGCTCTCGACCGTCCGGTCACGCACAAGTACCTCACCGTTGCCGGATCGGTGGAGACGCCGGTCACGCTGCGGGTTCCCGTCGGCATCACCATCGGCGAAGTGATCGAAGCCGCTGGCGGCGCAACCGTAGAGGACTTCGGCGTACTGATCGGCGGGGTCATGATGGCCAGGCCCGCTGCCAGCCTGGATGTTCCGGTGACCAAGACCACCGGCGGCATCGTGGTGCTGCCTGCCTCGCACAGCCTCATCCAGCGCCACAACGCGCCCTGGCTGCACGTGGCCAAGATCGGCCGCTCTGCTTGCGACCAGTGCCGCTTCTGCACCGAGTTCTGCCCACGGTTTCTGCTCGGCCATCCCATCCAGCCGCATCGGGCCATGCAGTCGCTGGGCTTTGCCCTTGGCGGCGACTCCATGGCCGCCACGCTCTACTGTTGCGAATGCAACTTGTGCACCATGTTCGCCTGCCCTGAAGATCTCGATCCCAAAACGGTGTGCGTGCAAAACAAGCCGCTGGCGCGCGAGCGCGATCTCACCTTCAAGGGAGATCCCGCATCCATCACGCCGCATCCCATGGCCGAGTTTCGCCGCGTGCCCATGCGCAGGCTGATTGCCAAGCTGGGCCTGAGCGAGTTCAAAAATGAGGGGCCGCTTGTGGAGCATGCCTTTTCACCGCGCAAGGTGAAGGTGTTGCTCAAGCAGCATGCAGGCGTTCCGGCGGTTACGGTGGTCAAGTGCGGCGATCGGGTTCGGGAAGGCGATCTGCTGGCGGTGCCGCCGCAAGGGAAGCTGGGCGCACGAGTCCACGCCAGCATCGACGGCGTGGTTAAGGTGACCGGCGATGCGGTGGTGATTGAGGCGTAATCGTTCGGGCGGCGAATCGCGGAGGCCTCGTGTCAGGGCGCCACTTTAGTCGTGCCGCAAGTCGATAAGAATCAACGTGGGCTTTAGCCCCGGAAAACGCGCAGCGAAGAAGGAGTTCAAATCGTGGCTGATATCAGCTCTATTGGAATTGTCGAGCTTTCCAGCGTGGCTACGGGCTTCGCCGTTGAAGACGTGATGCTCAAGGCCGCGTCCGTTCAACTGCTGATGGCGCGCAGCATCTGCTCGGGGAAGTTCCTGATCGTGGTCGCAGGCGACGTGACTTCTGTGCAGGCCGCATGTCTGGCAGGCGGTGCAGCCGCAGGAGCGTCTCTGATTGAGAGGCGGCAGATTGCGCGGGTGCATCCATCGGTTCTCGCGGCCATCTCCAACGCGGTCGATATCGATCCCAAGCAGTTGCGCTCCATCGGCGTAGTGGAGACGTTTTCCGCGGCCAGCATCATTGAAGTTGCCGACGCCTGCGTGAAGTCGGCCGACGTGACGCTGCTGCGCGTTCACCTGGCCATGGCTCTTGGCGGCAAGGGATTCGTGCTGATGGCCGGCGATGTATCGAGCGTGCAGGCAGCCGTTGCGGCCGGAGCCAAGGTGGCCGGCGAAGACGGAATGCTGGTGGGCAAAGGCGTAATTGCCGCACCGTCTGAAGAGCTGTTCCGGGACTTTATCTAGATCGCCATTTCCTCCCCACAGCGGGATTCGCCGAAGAAATGCGCCGCTGAAGAACCGTTGATTTGTGCCCAAAATTAAGTAAGAGATGGGCTTGTCAGCGTACAGAATCTTCACGCGGGTTGGAAATCGACTGGTGGAAACTTTCAAAGCCTTGGACCAATTGCCATCCAGTCGCAACAGGATCATGAATGTGCCCGTTTAGACCTCGTAAACGCCAATGGCGGCTGGGGAGCTGTGCCGAACTCTTTCCGGATCAATTTCCCTTGGCCGCTGAATCCATGTAGTAGCCGGTCTTGTGGCGGATGTTGAAGTCTTGCATGGCGGCGCGGGGGACGGTGACCTGGACGCGATGGAAGGAGCGGCCGGGCTCTTGATTTTTTGGGTAGTAGCCGAGCAGATATTGGGTGCGCAGGTCGTCGCTCACTTGCGTAAAGGCTTTGTCGAGCCCGCCGGCGCTCTCGTAAAAGCTTTTGCCGCCGGTTTGCTCGGCGAGAGTGATGAGGGCGTGCTCGCCGCCCAGGGCGCGGCCGGCGCTGGCTTCAATGGGCACGTCGATGATGGTGTAGATCATCACGTCATTGCGCAAAGCCGCTTCAAGCGCCTGGGCGTAGGTGGTGTTTTTCACCGTGTCCTCGCCGTCAGAGACCACCACCAGCACCTTGCGTCCCTGCTTTTTGCCCAGGCCTTCGGAGCCGAGAAGAACGGCGTCGTAGAGCGCCGTGGCGTGGTCGTTGTGCAGGCGGTCAAGGCCGCGGTCGATCTGGCTTTCCTTGCTGGTGAAGGGGGTGAGCTCACTGACGTAAGTGGCGAACTGCAGGACGCTCATCTGGTCCTGCGGGCGCAGGATGGCATGGACAAAGCGGCGGGCCGCGCCGGCTTCCTCGACCATGTCTTTCTTCACGCTGCCGCTGGTGTCGATGGCCAGGGTAATGTTCAAGGGCAGCTCGGACTGGCGCTCGAAGACGGCGATTTGCTGCGGACGGCCGTCTTCGCTGACGGCAAAATCTTCCCGCGCAAGGCCGCCCACAATGGCCCCGTTGCGGTCGGTCACGTTGACAAAGACGCTGACCAGCTTCACATCCATGTGGAGCGTGGTTTCCTGGGCTCCCAGCAGGAGAGGCGCAAGAGCCAGCAGCGCCCATGCGGCCACGGACACGCCGATGCGATGGTTCAACACGCCAAAGGGGAGAACTTGCACTTCGATCACGCTAAGAAGAATACCGCCTCACGGTTAGACGGGGCAGTGCAGCCAACAGTGAACAGCGGGCAGTCAGCAGACGTCAGTGGAGAAGTGAAATAGTGATTTGCCGGGCCGGAGGTGGACGGATTTGTTAGACGGCTAGAGGTCTTCCGTTCGAACGCTGTCCTATTCCCTGCTCCCTGTTCCCTGCCTTTCTCACACCATTTTGTAGAGGAAGCCGGTGGGCGTTCCCCACAGGTTGCGGGCGCGGTCTTCGTAGAAGATGCTGAACTCGATGCCGCTGAGGTCGTAATCGAAGAGCGGGACGCGGTCGAAGGTGTAGTCGCCGCGCACGGAGTATTCGTCGCCGCCGCAGTCGATCATCAGCGTGTCAGCGGCGGAAAGACGCTCGGGATGGGTCAGGAGGATGCAGGCGACGGCGAAGACTCCCGCGCCAAACTCGTTGCCGGCCATGGAAGCTCGGACGCGGCGGGCAGAGCACCCGCGATGAAGCATGCCGGCCTGCGCGGCCACCACCACGATGTCGTTTCCCTGCTGCTGATCGGCCAGGATTTTAGACGCCAGAATGGAGCGCTCGCTTTGACGCAGGTAGGTGGGGCCCAGGCGGCCCGCGATGCGGTTTTGGAAGCGCCGCCTGGTGGCCAGAACCCCGATCACCATCTCCACGGCTTCGTTGTAGGTAGGCGCCAGCGCCTGCCAGCGCGGAACAGCGAACCAGGCCTCCGCGCCCTCGGGCAGCGGCCTGCGCCCCAGCTTTTCCATGCAACTGCCCAGGCTGGGGAAGATTTTGCGCAGCTCCGTGACCTGCGCTTCCACCGGCTTGACGCGGTAGGTGGGCGGATAAACGCGATCGGAACTCACTTGCTCGTCGCGGTATTTGTCGCTGACAGTGTGGCGCTGAATGATCTCCACGACGAGGCCGGCAACCTCGGGCTTGAGCTTTCTCTCCATATCCAGCACTACCTGTGCGCTCTGCCGGTCAAGCTGCTCGATGGCGGTCTGGTAGGCTTCCTGCACCGCCGCGCCGAGAAACTCCTGGAGCAGCTTGTTCTGTTGATCGGTTGTATTTCCGGAGAGGTGTAAGGGAACAACCTGGTTATGGTTTGCCATGGGCCCTGCTTCTTTGCGCGCTGCCGCGCTGGATTCTGTGCCTTTTATCGACAGAATTGGGGTTTTCAAGAGGCCGGCAGCACTAAAGTTGCTCTTTTGGGGAACAGGAATCTGCAGCGAATGGAAGGCGGAACGTCCCGATGGCCGACGGTTGGCTTCGATGGTCTCCCACCCATCAAGCCTCATCCCCAGAGACGATGACCCGTCGCTGGGGACCCCGAGTCGCCAGGCACCCCGGCACGCTCGATGGATGGGGCACTGAGCTGTTTGGTTCGATCCCGATTCCGCATCACTCCCCTTTCCCTGATCACTGTTCCCGATCCCACCTCTCTGCTCTTGTATTCTTCTGCTATGAAGACGCTACTTCGAACGCTCCTTTACCTCGCGCTGATCGTTTGGCTGGGCGCGGAGATCTTCTTTCCCATCGTGGCGGCCGTCACTTTCACTACGCTTCAGCCGAATACGCACACGGCGGGAACGATTGTGGGTCAGCTCCTGCGCATCCTGCATGGGATGGGACTGGTTTCAGGGATGGTGGCGATGGCGCTGCTGGCGCTGGCGCCGGCTTGGGGAATTTACAAGCCGCGCCTGGTGCTGGCGCCGATGGTGCTGGTGGTGCTGATGATCGGCTTGACCGTCTACGCGCAGTTTGGAATTATTCCGGCCATGGAGCGCGATCGCGCTGCAGCCGGCGGAGCGATCAACACACTAGACCAAAGCAACCCGGTCACCGCGGATTTCAACAGGCTGCACAACCGCAGCGAAAATGTGGAAGGCGCGATTCTGCTGATGGGATTGGCAACGGTGGTGCTGGTGGCGCTTGCGGAAACAAACCGGAGCTAGGGAGCAGGGTCAGAGATCAGATGTCAGAGATCAGGTTTCCGCCCGGGCCCGTTCGAGCTGGCCAGCATATCTGATCGCCCCAACTCCAACGATTCGCCGCATGCGTTTGAGTTTGCGCCTTTTTGCCTTGTAAGCTGATCCCTGATCCCTGATCCCTGATCCCTGATCCCTGATCTCTGACATCTGATCTCTGACATCTGATCTCTGATCTCTGATCTCTGATCTCTGATCTCTGATCTCTGATCTCTGACATCTGATCTCTGATCTCTGATCTCTGTTCCCTGCTCTTGTATCATCGAAGAGGTCGCGTGGCGCGCTACGCGCAGTGAGCGGTTCAAGATGGGATGTGCATGAAGACTGGGATTATTGGCCTGCCGCAGGTGGGCAAAACGTCGCTGTTCAAGATACTGACCAAGGCGAAACTCGAAGACCGTGGCCGCGCGCGCGAAGAGCACATTGGCGTGGCCAAGGTTCCCGACGAAAGGCTTGACAAGCTCTCAGCGCTTTACTCGCCGAAGAAAACCACCTTCGCGTCGGTTGATTTTGTCGACGTGGCGGCCATCGGGCAGGAGGCGCTGAAAGAGACCGCGTTCCTGACCAGCCTGCGCCAGGTGGACGCGCTGATTCATGTGCTGCGCGCTTTTGAGGACGACGCGATTGCGCACGTGGGGCCGATCGATCCGCTGCGCGATATCAGGAATGTGGAGTTCGACCTGATGATCAGCGACCTGACGCAGGTGGAAAAGCGCCTTGAGAGGCTGGAAAAAGATCTGAAGAAAGGCAAGACCAGCGAGCTGGAGCGGGAACAGGATCTGCTGCTGCGCTCGAAAGAGGCCCTGGAAAAGGAGCAGCCGCTGCGCGAGCTGGAGATGACGGCAGACGAAAAGAAGCTGATCAGGGGCTTCATGTTCCTGTCGCAAAAACCTATCTTATATGCACTTAACATTGGCGAAAGCACTACGCTGGGCGACGACCTTGAGAGCGCGGTGACCCGCTTCAAGCTGGACGAAGTTGCCGCCCGGCCAAACGCCGGAGCGACTGCCATCTGCGGCAAGGTGGAAGCCGAACTGGCGGAGATGGACGATGAAGAAGCGGCGGAGTTTCTGGGCAGCTACGGGCTGCGCGAGAGCGGGCTGGTGCGGCTCATCCGCAAGAGCTATGAGCTGCTGGGGCTGATCAGCTTTTTTACCGCCGGCGAGGACGAGTGCCGTGCGTGGACCGTTCCGGTGGGCTCAAAAGCGCCACAGGCGGCGGGCGCAATCCACTCTGACCTGGAGCACCACTTTATACGGGCAGAGACCATCCGCTGGGACACGCTGCTTGAGGCCGGTTCAGAGGCAGCCGCGAAGAGCAAGGGCACGCTGCGGCTGGAAGGCAAGGAATATGTGGTTCAGGACGGAGACGTGATGCACATCCGGCACAGCGGGTAAGGGCCAATGCTGAAGCTTTCACTCATCCTCGGCGCGATTGCGGCGCTGGCAGACGTGGCCGGCGGGCTGGTGCTGGTGCGGGCCAAGGGCGTGGAACGCTACCTGCGCTATTTTGTGGCGCTGGGCGCCGGCTTCCTGATGGCCACGGCGTTGCTTGAGATGACGCCTGAGAGCCTCAAGCTCAGTCCGCGCCTGGGGCCGGTGCTGATCATGGCCGGCTATTGCGTGGTTCACCTGCTGGAACACACCATCAACTCGCACTTTCACTTTGGCGAGGAGACGCATCACGGCGAATTTGTCTCCCGTCATACGGGCAATTCGGTGATGGCGGGGCTGAGCCTGCACGCGCTTTTTGACGGCGTCGCCATCGGCTCGGGATTTCTGGTTTCAGGCTGGCTGGGATGGCTGATTTTTCTGGCGATTCTGCTGCACAAGGCGCCGGAGGGATTCACCATGGCGAGTGTGATGCTGGCCAGCGGACGAAGCCGGGCCGCGGCCTTCTACTCCGCCGTGGCTCTGGCGGCGGCAACGCTGGCCGGGGTGCTGGTGATCGAACTGATTCCCAGTTGGTTGGCCTATGGGTTGCCCATTTCAGCGGGAGTCGCGCTGTATGTTGCGGCAACGGACCTTGTGCCGGAGGTGAATCGAGAGCCCGGCATTCGCATGGCGCTGGTTTTCTTTGCGGGGGTGGGAGCGTTTCTGCTGCTGCGAGTGATTTTGCCGGCGATTTAGCTTTGCGGGCATCCTTTTAGAAGCTGATCTTCCGTTCGGGGAACCAGGTGAGCCGGATGGTGGTTGCGTTCACAGTTTGCTGGCCGGCGGGATAGACGGGCGTGCCGGTTGGATAAATGGGGGCCTGCCAACGCTCATAAGTGTAGTTGCCGTTGATCTCAAACTGCTTTCCGATGCGCTTGACCACCTGAAAGCCGATGTCGTTGAGCGTGGTGCCGCCGGGAATGAAATCCTTGGCGGCTTTCTGGTTGCGCGCGCTCACCTGGATCCACTCATTGCCGCTGAAGTGCCAGGTGATCCAGGCCTGGCCACCCTTGTCTTCGCGCCCTATCCAGTCTCCGAAGAGCTGGCCCTGGTTGGTGTAGCCCTGCTTTTGGATGGTCTCCCAGTACATGAAGCGACCACCCTGGCTTTTCGAGACCGGCGGATCGGTGGACGCGGCTTCCACACGCAAATCGAGCTTGGGAACGCCGGGCACATGAGAGAGATAAAGCCCGGGCCGCCAGGATGCGCCGTGCGGATTATCGATGGGGGAGACGTCGTCGTGCACCTCGGAGTCCAAATAGAGGGTGAGCCATTTGCGAACACCGGGAAGGCGATAGTTAAAGTCGAAGGCTCCAAAGCGAGCGCCGGGGTCGGTGGGACCGTACTTGATGGCCGCGTCGGGGGCGGCAACGCTGAAGAAACTCCTCAGAAAGGACTTGATGTTAATGGGCTCGTGTCCCTTGCCTCCCCAGATTACGGTGCGCTCAAAGCCGAACTCGAGGTTCTCCGTAGGCCGGAAGCTGACTTTTTCGACGTGTACCCAGGGGTTGCCGGGGTTGATAACGTTGGGAACTGACGAAGAGGGGTCGGCTTCATAAGCCGGATCGGGGATGTAGGTATGTCCCTGGAGAGCTCCGACGAGAAACTCGTAGCGGAAAGGGCCAGTGATGCGCGAGAGACCGGGAACGTGCAGCGGCTCAATGCGGTTGATGTGGAAGGCGTAGATGTTTTCAGCATTGTTTGAGTAGGCCATGGCGCCGCCCTGGGCCGGCCCCATCCATTCGTCCTGCTTGCCGAAAGAGAAGATGTGGTTGAGATACTGGGCGGAGACGTAGGCTTCGACCACGCGTCCGTTGGTGGCATCGGCAATAGAACCCAGGGGGATGGTCGGCTGACTGTAAGGAGCGTTGGTGATGGGGTTGATGAAGGGGGAAATCTCATCCACATTTTCAGAGAGAAATTGGGCCAGCGCGGTGGAGTAGCCTGTGCCGGAGGGCGCGGCCTGAAACTCGCCGCGCGCGTAGAACAGAAAGCGGCCGGCGGCCGCGTAGCCGCTGGCGCCGGAGTAATCGTTAAATCCGCTTTGGTAAGGGCGGCCGTAGTCGTTAACGATGGTGGATCCGAGATGAAAGCTGTCGCGAAGCGGCGTGCCACTAATGGCGCGCTCGACGGAATAGACCGACTCAATGCGTGAGTTGCCCTGATGCGAGAGGCAGGGCCCCTGGATGTTGTTGTACAGCTCTTGCATCAGCGCTTCGTGAATTCCCTGCGCCTCGTCCGTGGCCGGTCCGGCATCCGCGTCGTCGATGCGGCCGCCGGCGTCCTCAAGCATGTGCTCCACGCTTGCCCTGGTCCATGGGCGCATGCCAAGGTAAACGGTATCTACGAAGCCCAGCGAGTAAAGCCGCCACACCGCCGGATAGACCCAACTATCGACCGGGATGAAGGGTGAGCCAAGTTTGGAAGGCTGGCAAACGGACTCAGGACGGCTGGGGTCGAGGCCAATCTGCCCTCCGCCGGGAGACGCTGCAAGCGCTTCAGGCTGCTCCGCTTTGAGCGGAGAGGCGGCGGTGAGGAAAATTCCCGCCAATACTGCGGCGCAACGAATCACAGGAGGCATGGCCAAACGTCTGGTCACGTTCATACCCCCACTTTAACATCCGGCCGGTAAGGCAGGCGCATGAATAGACGCGCTGACGACAAAGTATTTTCTTCAGAAGCCGAAACGGCACAAAGTCTCGCCGCACCCGCGCACGGGGTCAGGCGAAGAAGCGTAATTCCTGCAAGAACAACTGTCTGCGCGGTGCTATTCTGGCCTGACACGGGAGGAAGATTTTCCTTTGAGGCTTCGCGGGTTTTTGGGTGTGTGGTGGCCTGTTCTTTTCTTCACTTTGGTTAGCTTTTTGACCATGGGCTATCATCCCGGCGCAGAAGATGACAGCCTCTATCTGGCGGCCATCAAAGCCGATCTCAATCCCTCCCTTTTCCCTCACGACGCAAATTTCTTCCGGCTGCAAATGCGAACCAGCGTCTTCGATACCTGGATGGCACACTTTGTGTCGGGAACGGGTATTCCGTTGGCCTGGGCGGTGCTGCTGTGGCAACTGATCTCAATTTTTCTGGTGCTATGGTCCTGCTGGAGCATTGCCCGGTGGCTGTTTAAGGAGACCGCCGCGCACTGGGGCGGGGTGGCCATGGTTGCCGCCTTGCTTACCATTCCGGTGGCCGGGACCGGGCTTTACCTGATGGACCAGCACCTGCACCCGCGCAATCCGGCAACGGCGCTGATTTTGCTTGGGATTTCACGGATTCTGGCCGGTAAACGCTGGCAGGCGGTGCCGCTGACCGCTATGGCGTTCTGTTTGCACCCGTTGATGGGGGCATTTGGCTTTTCGTTTTGCTGCGTGCTGGCGCTCACGCTGGATTTGCCGTTGCGCGCACGCCTGGGCTCGATTTTTCGCGGTCGGACCGGCCCCGCCGGGGCCACGGCCGCGTTGATTCCGTTTGGATGGATCTTCGGAAAGCCCACAGAGCCCTGGATGGAAGCGATGCGAACCCGGCATCTGTATTTTCTTTATCAATGGGAGTGGTATGAATGGCTGGGAGCGATCGGACCGCTGCTGCTGTTCTGGCTGGTGGCTCACGTTGCCCGCAAGCGCGGCGAAACGAGGCTGTGCCTCTTTGCGACGGCGGTGCTGATCTATGGCGTCTTTCAACAGGCCGTGGCGCTCGCGATTCTGAGCCCATTGGCGCCGATTGGCATGACTACGCTGGAGCCGATGCGCTATCTGCAACTGGTTTATTTCTTCTTGGCGCTTATCGGCGGCGCCTATCTGGGCCAATATGTTCTGAAGGCGCGCATCTGGCGGTGGGCGGCCTTTCTGCTGATTGCGAATGGCGGGATGTTGCTGGCCCAGCGGCAACTGTTTCCCGGATCGCCGCACATTGAATTGCCCTCAGTGGCCACGGCCAACCCCTGGCTGCAGGCATTCGAGTGGATCAGGGTGAATACGCCCGCGGATGCCTACTTCGCGCTGGACCCGAATTACACCAACGCGCCCCGCGAGGATTGTCATGGATTCAGGGCTCTGGCCGAGCGCAGCATGATGGCTGACTCAAACAAGGACACGACCACGGTAACCAAGCAGCCCGACCTGGGCCCGGCGTGGAAGCAACAGGTGCAGGCCCGGAAAGGCTGGAGCGTGTTCCAGTTTGCGGATTTTGAGCGGCTGAAGGCGGAGTTTGGCGTGGACTGGGTGCTCGTCTCTTATCCCCACCCGGCGGGACTGGACTGCCGCTGGCACAACGATGCGCTGGCGGTGTGCAGGATACCTTAGAAGCAGTTCTTGGTTCACGGTTCGCAGTTGTCAGTTCCCAGTTGTCAGTGGTCAGTTGTCAGTGGTCAGGGCGAGTGCCTGTTCCCTGATCCCTGTCCCCTGTTCCCTGTTCCCTGCTTTTGTTCCCTTTGCACATTCACGCTGCATCCGCGAGAATGGGTCAATTAGCTTTACCGGTTTGGAGACTCCGCCATGCTGAACCTTTCGCAGCGATTGATTGCCGGTTGCGTGCTGCTTTCAGGCCTGATGGTGGGGCTGGTGGTTGCCACTCACCGCGCGCTGCAAGCCGCGGGACAGTACCGTTTGGCGTGGGCCTTTGTGGCGGCGACTCTGCTGGTTGCGGCGGGGACTATCTACTTTGTGCTTGCGCCCATCAACAGGGTGGCCCGGGACGCCAGGCGCATTGCGCAGGGCAACCTGGAACACCGGGTGGATTGGCACACCCGCGACGCCTTCGGGCTGATTGCGGCAGAGCTGAACCGGCTGGCGGTAAGGCTGCGCGAACTGCGCGACTCTGAAGCGGGACGGCGGCAGATGGAGTTTCAACTTTCCGATGCCGTGCTGCAATCGATCTTCGAGCCCATTATTGTCACCGACGGCAAGGGACACATTTTGAAAGTGAACCAGGCCGCGGCAGAACTGCTGGGCGATGCGGCCAACGACCGCATGGCGCTGACCAATACACCGGGCGGAGACAAGATTTTGAGCGCCATCCGCGACGCCGTGCAAATGCAGAAGGCGGTAGCGGCAGAGGACGAGGCGGCCATGCTGCCGATGCGCATTGGCAAGCAGGAGCGGAGCTTCAGGCTGCGCACCACGCCCATGCGCGACTCCGAGGGGCGGCTGCTGGGTACCGTGACTACGCTCGAAGACGTCACCAGCCTGCAGGACACCGACCGATTCAAAACGCAGTTCATTACCGTCGCCAGCCGCAAGCTGCGCGACCCGCTGTTGCAGTTGCGGCGCGGGCTTTATTCTCTGGGGCAGGGATTTGGCGGAGAGTTGAGACCGCTGCAAGCGGAACTTGTGGCCGCGGCCAGCCAGGAATCAGAGAAGCTGGACGACCTGATGGGCGACCTGATTGAAGTGGCGGAGCTGGACACCGGCAAGCGCGAGCTCAAGTATGAACGGCTGCGTCCTTTGCGGGCTCTGGCCGAGGCGCGCGACCGGTTTTGCGATGAGGCTGCGCACAAACGCATTCGGGTTGAGATTCGCGCCTATGCGGACCTGGCCGTGGTGAAGGCCGACCGCAGGGCTCTGCGATCGATTTTGGACAATCTGCTTTCAAATGCGCTGCGCTATACGCCACCGGAGGGCGAAATTCTGCTGGCGGCCGAGGAGATTAAGGAGTTTGTGCAGTTCACGGTGCGCGACAGCGGCCGCGGCATTGAGGCCGAAAGGCTGAGCACTCTCTTCGACCGCTTCAATGCCTTCTCAGAGAGTGGTTCTGGTTTGGGGCTTGCCCTGGTGCGGCGGCTGGTGGAGTCGCTGGGTGGGCAGATCGCCGTGGAGAGTCGGCTGGGCCACGGCACCACCTTCCGATTTACGGTTCCGATTGCGGCTGTGGAAGCAGTGCGCCATCCGGTAGAGGTGGGCTGAGCGATGGCTGAGATCGTCCTCGAAAAACAGCAGGAACCGGCCAAGCTCCGCATTTATATCGGGGCTGCGCCCGGGGTGGGCAAGACCTACCACATGCTTAACGACGCTTACCTGATGAAGCATCAGCAGAACGTGGACATCGTGATCGGCCTGGTGGAGACACATGGACGCGCGGATACCGAGGCACGGATTCGCGATTTGGAGGTGGTGCCCCAGCGGCTGATTCCCTACCGCGGCGTCAATTTGAAAGAGATGGACGTGGACGCCATTCTGGCCCGCCATCCGAACACCGTGGTGGTAGACGAGCTGGCCCACACCAACGTGCCTGGAAGCAAGAATCGCAAGCGCTACGAAGATGTGCTGGAGCTGCTGGACGCGGGTATCAACGTACTGACGGCGGTGAACATCCAGCATTTGGAGACGCTGAACGATGTGGTGAGCCGCTCGGCCAACACCACCATCCGCGAAACCGTTCCGGACAATTTTTTGAAGCGGGCCAACGAAGTGGTAAACGTGGACGTCACCGTGGACGAGCTTCGCGGGCGGCTCCGCCAGGGCAAGATTTACGCAGCGGAGAAAGTGGAGCAGTCGCTGGCCAATTTCTTCCGCAAGGGCAACCTGAACATGCTGCGCGAGCTGGCGCTGCGCACCACAGCCGAGCAAGTGGGCAACCGCGAGTCGGAGTACCGCCGCACCCAGGGGCTGGAACAGGCGCCTATGCCGGAGAAGGTGATGGTGTGCCTGAGCACGCGGCCCGGCACCGAGCGGCTGTTGCGCATTGGCGCCCGCGTGGCCGGACGACTGTCAAGCAACTGGTATGCGGTTTACGTGACCCGGCCGGACGACAAAGGCCATAGCGATCCCGAAGCCTACCACCGGTTAGAGGAGTATCAGCGCATGGCGCGCGACCTGGGCGCGCAGGTGGTTTCGCTCACCGACCGAAACGTTTCTGACGCGCTGATCCGGTTTGCGCAGCAGGAGAATATTTCCCACGTGGTGTTTGGCCAGTCAGTCCGATCGCGCTGGGACATTTTTCTGCACGGATCGGTGTTGAACCGGTTTCTCTCTGAGGTGCGCGACGTGACCGTGCAGGTGGTGCCGATGCATAAGCCGATCAGGCGGGCGTGAGGCCTTATTCGCAGAAGACCCGCACCTTGGCCTGATTCTGGCTGGCGTCGACGTCCACCGTCAGGTCTTCGAGGTGATCGATCAACTCTTCAAGATTCTCCGGCTTGATCTGGGAGAGCGTGAGCGGAACGCCATGGCGGCTGAGGGCCTCATCCAGGTGCTCGTGTGCCTGCGCGGGAATGAGGCTGGCGAGACGCACGCCGGCCCGCAACAACTGCATGGGCACGCGGACGTTGACCGTGGTTGGGCCTTCCTTCTCCGTGGCCTCAACCAGCACGCGGAGATACTTGACCTTTGTCTTCACCTTTACCGGCGCTTCATCGGTTCCGAATCCATTTATCGAAGACGGCGGGCCTTCAAGCGCGGCAATGAGCCGCTCAGCTTCGTCCGCGGTCACTTTACCCGCGGACAGCATTTCCAGAATTTGACGGCGATTCTCGTTCATGGAACTTCCTCCGATCGAAGAGTGGCTCAAGCGATCTGCACCTGAGGTGCGAGACGGTATGAGAGGCGGCGATTTTTTTGCGGCGTCCTCTACAGAATTCGAACCAGGACGTGGTTCCCCTGGCTGTGAACGTGGATGTGAGTTCCGGGCAATGCGGACAGGATGCCCCAGAAAATGGCGATGACACGTCAAATATGGGTTCGAGCGGCAATTGCAACTGCTACCAGAGCCAGGAAGATGAACGGCGAGAGAAGGATGACTGGAATCCACAACAGGAAGATTGGAAGCCAGAGCCGGGGCCCTTGCCAATGAGCAGTCTGAATGCCGATCACGGCGAAATTCGGGGTCACTTGAGAGCCTCCAGTGCGCGGATGGCTTCTTCGGCGGTAATTTCGCCGGCCTTGAGCCGCTCCAGCACCTCCGCGCGGGACGGAGAGGGATTGGTTTCGACAAATTGGAGTTGGCCGGCAATGCGGTTGAGACGGGCCTTGATGGTGGGGTAGCTGACGCCGAAGGTCTGCTCCATCTCCTTGATGGAGCCATGGGAGCGGAGAAAGGCGATCGTGAACACCTGGTCTTCCAGGGTGAGCCGGGCCAGGGGAGGCAGGGCAAACTCGCCCTCAATGGAGATCTGCTTCTCCGTGAGCCGGACGCGTTCGACTACCAGCGTGCAGCCCTGGGCCATGGCCGGCAGGTCTTGCCAGTCGGAAGCGGGTTTGGGGTTGGCAGCCATTTAAGAATAGTTTCCGTTTCTTCAGTACAAAAGGAACTATAGTCAATAAAATTCATAATGTCAATATACTAAATTAAGATTCTTGATATTTATCTGAAGCATCCTCAACTTTCAGTGGCCGTCAGACGGGCACGCGCTTTTTTGCGCAACCATCCCCTCATGACGATGGCCATCAGAAGGACTAGAAAAAGGATAGCGGCGACGAAGAGCCAGGGTGCTTCAGTGAGCCAGAGAGTCACGCGGGTCCACAGCGGAAGTTCGCCGACGTGGTAGACCTCTGCGCCGACCCGGAAGGACTGGAACCGGGTTCCGCGAAGAATTGAAACTGTACCGGAAATATCGCCTGATTGCTGGACTTTTAGAAACGAATCCATGAAAGGCTCGAACGCGGCAGCGTCCTTGAGGCGGATGGCGACGATGCTGCGGCCGCCTTCGGGGTCGAATGGAGATTCGATCGCCTCCACTACGGCGTCGGGCTCGTCGGCGGCGGTGAGCGCGCCTAAGCCGGGGCGCTCGTCAGAGTTGAGCTTGAGCCAGGCGCGTTGGAGCGTGGTCTGGAATTCGTCAGGAACGTCGCGCAGCTGGATCTTGCCTGCGTGAACGGTGACAGGCAGATTGTTGGCCAGCTTGTCGAAGGCCGGCTGGTCGTCGCCCGTACCGAGAATGAGGAGGTCTGTAGCGGCGCCCTGCTGCGCCGCGTCTGGGCCGGCCACGGTGACCTGCAACGCCGGGTAGCCGGTTTGACGGCTGAAGTGCCCCATCAAGGTAAGAAAGGTTTCGATCTCCTGCGCGGTGGGGACGGCAGGCAGCACCACCGTGGACTGGCTCAAATCGGCAAGGGCGGTAAAGGGGAAGCCGGCGTTGGCGAAGATTTCAAGGTTGGGCAGCGGGGCGTAGTGGGGATAGCCGCGCAGATCGAGGAATGAGTCAGGCAGGATGGCGCCCTGCGTGTTGACAGGCGCCGAGCCGGGGCAGCCGCCCTGGCGGGGCAGCCTGAAGGCGAAGTCGAACGAAAGGGTGTTTGAGAACGGGCGCAGATCGGCTACCGGGACAGCGAGATCGAATTGCAGCTGGCGCGATGGTTCCTGGCCGGGGCTGAGGGGAACGGAGCCTAGAAATGCGCCGTTGAGGTGGACCTGCATGCTGGAGCCGGAAGCAATGGGCGCCGGATTGTAGCTGTAATGGAGCCTGAGGAGAGCGCTGGGGCGCCGGGCGGCGTAGAACAGATCGGGCGGGATGCGGAAGTAGACCTTCAATGGCGCTGAGCCGTCGGTTTCGAATTGCGCGGTTGCGGCTTGGTCTCCCAGGGCGATGGTCTGGTCAGTGTGCGACCAGCGCGGCGCGGCATCGAGTTGCTGAGTGCCGGGCAACTGAAGCCCATCGATAGTGGTCCGCGGCCCGGCAAGCACCGTGCTGTGCAGGGCTGCGGCCTGGGCGGCGATCAGCGCCTGGTCTGCGTCGCCCCCGGCCAACAGCAGAATCTTGCTGTAGGGATCGTTGGGATTGGCGCGCATGGCCACCGTGGGTCCGCCCAGATTGGGCAGAATCAAGCCCGGGGGCAGTTTGCCGGGCGTATCGGAGATGACGATGGCATTGCCGCGCGGGATGACGCCGACATGCACCGGAAAGCGAACCGGCCTGTTCTCAGAGAGCTGACCTAAATAGCTGGCGATGACGCCGGCAGCCTGAATGGCTTTGAAGGACGGTGGCCCAAGGAAGACGATGGGAATGCTGAGCGGCCCGGTAACCGGCGGGTCGAGGAACGGCGCGGGCAACTGCTTGACGTCGTCTGGCAGCGGCGTCAGATCGCCGCGGATGTCGAGGAATGTGGTGGGCTGGACGCGTGCCCACAGTGAGCTGTTCGCGGGGTCGTCGCAAACCATGGAGCAATGCCCGATGAACTGGATGGTGAGAGTGTTGGCGCGCGCCAGCAGTTCCGGAGGGATGGTGAAATCCGCCTCGGCTTCCCTGCTGTCGGAGCCGCCTGCCTGGCCCGGCAAGGGTTGAACGGTGGCGAAGAGCGTTCCGTTCATGAGCAACTTGATGTGGCTGAGCTGGGGCAGCAGGCTGGGTGAGAATGCGTAAAAGAGATGGAGCCTGGCGTACCGGACAACGCGATTTCGAGACAGCGGGAAGTCGATCTCGTGTTTGTTGTCGGTTCCGCGCAACTCGATCGGCGGCAAGCCGAGATCACTGAGAGTGAACGAATCGCGAAATTGACCGGGGGGAAGGCCAGGGATGGCGCTGGCGACGCCAGCCCCGACCCCGGAAACGCCAGGGCCTTGCGCTTGAATGTGCTGCGCGGAGCCGGCCAGAAGCGCGGCGAGGAAAATGAAAACCGCGGAACGCAAAATGGAGACAGAGCCGGCCCTTCTGGCCTTTCTGTCTTTGCCGGTGAGCAGGCTGAACGAGACCGACAGCAGGCCGCGCAGGGAGATGCGCAGAATGCGGGCCAGGCTGCCGAGCACATTGTCGCTCTTGCGAGATTCACTCCAGCCCAGCCATGAGTCTGCCGGGGAGTAAAGCACCATGGTCAGAGCTTCCTGTTCCGGGATGGTCAAGTCCTCAAAATGCACGCGCAACACCGAGCCCTCTGAAGAGACGACCGTAGCGCGCAGTTCCGAATCGAGGGCCGGCAGTGGAAAGATGAGCCGCACCTGGGTCTGCGGGAAGCAATCCAAATCCTCGGCAAAGCGGATGCTGGCGCCGCCCGAGGACATGTCAATGGTTTCGCCGGCGATGAGCCGGCCGTCGGGCAGCCTGGCCATGAGCGGCGTGACCAGATCGATGCGGACATTGGAGCGCATCTGCCTCATTTCGCGCGCTACCGCGATGCAAACGCCCAGAATAATGACGTTGAAGCAGCACCAGGCGGCATTCATGAGCACCGTGCCGGGGCGATCGTGATCCCAGATGAAAAATCGCGGGACGGCGAGAGCAAGCCCGGCGAGGTTGAGCAGCAACAGGATGACAAACGGCAGCGCGATTCTGGAATCGAAGAACGTGTACTTCACCATCGCGCTCTTGGGAGTGACGTTGAACCTGCCTTGCCGGGGACGGAAGAACGCCATGACGGTGGGGATGAGGATGTAGGGCGAAAGCACGGTTTCGTAGATTTCGTTCCAGAACGAGTACCGGTGTTCACCCTGGATGCGCGAATTGGTGACGGTGGCCAGCGTTAAATGAGGCAGCGCAAAGGCCAGGATGGCGGCCCAGTAGCCTGGAAAGTTGGTGCGATGGAGAAGCAGAAAAATCAACGGCGCGGTGAGAAAGATGAGGCGCGGAACGGCATAGAGAAAGTGGCACATGGCGTTGAAGTAGCACAGCCGCTGCCCGAATTTGAGGCCGGGCGCGAAGAGCGGATTTTCGGTGCGCAGAATCTGGATCATGCCGCGCGCCCAGCGAATGCGCTGCTCAACGTGAGCAGCGAGGCTGCCGGTGGCCAGGCCGGCCGCCTGGGGAATGTTGATGTAGGCGGTGCTCCAGCCTTGCATCTGCATGCGCAGCGAGGTGTGCGCGTCCTCGGTGACGGTTTCCACGGCGATGCCGCCGGCCTGGTCAAGCGCGCGGCGGCGCAGCACGGCGCAGGAACCGCAGAAGAAGGTCGCGTTCCAGAAGTCGTTTCCGTCCTGCACGACTCCATAAAAAAGTTCGCCTTCGTTGGGCATGGCGCGGAACTGCCCCAGATTGCGCTCAAAGGGATCGGGCGAATAGAAGTGCTGGGGCGTCTG
>JBEKEQ010000043.1:0-29728 GCA_050013735.1 Occallatibacter sp. | reverse complement strand
CCGAACTATTCCAACGTCGGAGGCAACATTATCGGGGGGGCAATCTCTAACCTCTACTATCCTCCCAGCGACTCGGGCTTTGGACTCGCGATCAGCAACGGCCTCATCGTGACGGCGGAGGGTGGCATTGGTTCGGTCTTTGATGAGTTCTGGCCGGACATTTCGCGGAAGCTCCTGCATAAAGATCCGACCCACGGCCTCGACGCTGAGGCGCGCGCGCAGGCTGCTGCCGAGAAGCAAGCCCGGCAGCAACAAAAGCAGGATCCTAACACAAAGTAAGGCCAGGGCATCGCAATGTGCCAGTGACCGTCTGTCTTCAACGCTGCCGCATCTTCGCCTTGGTGCGTTCGGCAGTTTTTTTCGCGGCGCGTTTGCCGTCCGGCAGCTCAAGGGTCTTCAGCGCTGCGAGATTCTTCTCGATCAGGGCATAGCGCTGTTGGACGCAGGCGCGGCTGCGCAAGGGATCGGCGGGCGTGTTGAGCACATAATCAAGCAGTTTGCTCACCGCGCTGGTGGCCACATGCAGGCGGGTGTCGGATGAGGCGTAATAAATAAGCACATCGCCATTGTCGCGCTCGATCCATCCATTGCTGAAGACGACGTTGGAGACATCGCCAACGCGTTCGCCGCCTTGGGGAGCGATGAAGTAACCGGCGGGCTTGTGGGTGACGATCCAAGGCCGCTCCAACTCCGCAAGGAAAAGATAAAGTACATAGCGCAGGCCGGCAGCGGTGTTGCGCACACCGTGTGCCAGATGCAGCCAGCCCTTCGGCGTTTTGATGGGCGCGGGACCGAGGCCGTTCTTAACTTCCTGAATCGTGTGATATTCGCGATTGTCGATGATGGTTTCTCTGCCGATGACGGCATTCTCGATGCTCGCAGACAGCGCCCACCCAATTCCGCCGCCCTTGCCGGCCTTGATGAAGTCATCCTGCGGGCGTGTGTAGAAGGCGTATTTACCATCGACGAACTCGGGATGCAGAACGACGTTGCGCTGCTGCGGCGAATCGGATTTGAGGTCGGGCAGGCGCTCCCACATTTTCAGGTCATGGGTGCGTGCAATGCCGCACTGCGCCACGGCCGATGACGTGTCCCACGCGGGCGTTTTGGGGTCTTTGCGCTCCGTGCAAAAAAGGCCGTAGATCCAGCCGTCCTCGTGCTTCACCAGGCGCATATCGTAGACGTTGGTGTCCGGGTCGGCGGTCTCGGGCAGGAGAACAGGATGGCTCCAGAAACGGAAGTTATCGATTCCGTTGGGGCTTTCGGCAACGGCAAAGAAAGATTTGCGGTCGGCTCCCTCAACGCGTGCGACCACCAGATACTTGCCTTTGTGAAGCAACGCGCCTGCGTTGAAGGCTGCGTTGATGCCCATCCGTTCAAGGAGAAAAGGATTGGTCTTCCGGTCGAGGTCGTAGCGCCAGGTGATGGGAGCATGCGCGGCGGTGAGAACGGGGAATTCGTAACGGTCAAAAATTCCGTTGCCGCTTTTCTCCTTGCGGTTGCGGCGCGCGAGCAGCTTCTCCTGCTGTTTGAACAAAGCTTGAACGTTCTTTCTGAATGCTGGCTGATTCATGGGCCTTCTCCGCTCTCATCTACCTGGCGTGCTCCGCGCCCCGCCGAGGCCGGCGCCGAGCGTTCGAGCTTCACGCATAAGTTGCACTTCTGATTGCAAAGCAAAAGACATCATAGACCACTCGGCGGCAGGCTTGGGAAACGAGCGCGGGGTGCAAGAGCGAAAAAGGCACCGATCCTGTTAGCGTGTTGACTGCAGAGCGCATTCCCTCAGGTCGCGGCAGAGAGCATCGATGCGGGCGAGGTCCGCATCCCAGGAGAACATGAAGCGCGCCGCGCCGCCGATGAAGGTATAAAACTTCCAGCCGCGCTCCTGCACGAGACGGAGGATTTCGTCGGAGGCGGAAAGAAAAACCGCGTTGGCCTCGACGGGCGCGGCCAAATGAAAACCGGGAATGGCGGAAACCTGCGCCGCGAAATGCCTGGCGCAATTGTTTGCGTGCGCGGCATTGCGCAACCACGCTCCGCTCTCAAGCATTCCTACCCACGGCGCGGCAAGGAAGCGCATCTTCGATGCAAGCTGGCCGGCCTGCTTGCAGCGATAATCGAAGTCGGCCGCAAGCTTGCGGTCGAAGAACAGGACCGCATCACCGACCGCCATGCCATTCTTTGTGCCGCCGAAGCAGAGGACATCGATGCCGCTTTTCCATGTGAGCTCCGCGGGCGAACAGTCGAGGCTCGCGCAGGCATTCGCAAAGCGGGCGCCATCCATGTGCAGATAAAGGTTGTGAATTTTGCATTCGTCTGAGATGGCGCGCAATTCGGCCGCGGTGTAAACGCGGCCGGTTTCAGTGGATTGCGTGATGGTAACGACGCGCGGCTTGGGGTAATGAATATCGTGGCGCTTGGTGGCGAGGTCGTGAATGGCCGCCGGCGTGAGCTTGCCATCCGGGCATTGCGCCACCAGCAGCTTGGAACCGTTGGAGAAAAACTCCGGCGCGCCGCACTCATCGGTCTCGACGTGAGCCGAGTCGCAGCAGATGACGCCGTGATAGGACTGGCACAGAGACGCCAGCGCCAGCGAATTTGCGGCGGTGCCGTTAAAGACGAAGAAGACTTCGCACTCAGTTTCGAAGAGCCGACGAAATGCGTCGGATGCCTTTGCCGTCCAGGGATCTTCTCCGTATGCGGTTGCGTGCCCGTGATTGGCAGCTTCGGTGGCGCGCCATGCCTCCGGACAGATGCCTGCGTAGTTGTCGCTGGCGAATTGCTGGAGCAATTCCTGGCGATCAATCCCGGTCATTCGATCCTTCTCCGCCTTGTGGCCATCATTCAGAATCTCGCTGCCCTCTTTATGATGGCACACAGGGCGCTCGGCCTTCCAACCGAAAGCCCAGGATGAAACCTGACGGACTGCGCGAGAGATTTCTAGCTCGCCAGTTGCTCATGCGAGGCGACGGTCCAGGTTGAGGCTGCGCGCATTTTGGCGGTAGCAATGCGGTGGGGAGCTACGCAGGCCGCAAACGTAGCGGCGATCAACCCCAGGTCGGACCAGAGAGTGGCGCGGCACATGTAACGCACGTCGATGCGCGCCTTGAGCGGCTTGATGCGCAGGTCATAAAACTGGTCCAGGCTGCCGGGGTGAACGTGGCTGAGAATCTCTTCCTCGCGGCGGAATGCGAGGGTGGCCGCGCCGGTGATGCCGGGACGATACGGCATATTAAAGATCACCTCATACTGTGGCAACTTAGGCCGAGGTCCCACCAGGCTCATATCTCCGCGCAGCACGTTATAAAGCTGAGGAAGCTCATCGAGCTTGAGCTTGCGCAGCAAGCGGCCCAGCGGGGTGATGCGCCGGTCGCCGCCTCGCGTAAGTCCCGGGCCAAGGCCAGGTTGGGAGGCTACTGTCATACTGCGAAACTTGTAAATGCCGAAGAGACGCCCGCCGCGGCCAACGCGACTCTGCACAAAAAGAGCCGGTCCGTTGGTGCACAGACGCACACACAGAGCGATGGCCATCATAGGAAGCGCAAAGACGGCGAGTGCGAGAAGAGCGATGAAAAAATCGATGAGCCGCTTAGATCGAGAGAGGCTCCAGGGGCTTGCGGTTGGGTTTTGAAGCCGCACGGCGCGAACATGATTGATGGAAACAGGAGGGATGAATGCTGGAAGAAGAGAAGGCGGAACTGGAACAGTGCTCGACTGAGACCCTCGGCTGAACAACTGCATGGAAACGAACCTCGACAAAAAGATTGAAATCCGGAATGCCCGCAGGGTCCGTCGCGCATGAAAAGCAGTAAGTCGGGCTGGAAATTCAGATTCGATCGCTAGGGAGCCTGGTTTTCATCCGCGATGACGCCTACAAGTGAATCTTCGTTTCGATTGGGCTTGCCGGAACGGGTCGCGAGATGAAATGGAGAAGGGAGAATTCTGAAAGAGAACGCTTCCTGCATTCGAACTGCGATCAAGAAGTTATCATGAGGAGTTATTAAGTAAGGAGATGCGACGAGTTAGTCTCGCAAGACTATATTGTGGGTGGCCTTATGGCGGGTGTCGAGTAAGAGCAAGTTTTTTGGCGCCCGGTGGGAGGGAGTATCTCCGGCGCGTGTGTTTTATCAATACGCCGGAGATGAGGAGATGCTTAGGCCCAGCCCTTTCGATCTGATGACAGTTCTTCCCTGCAATGGGGACCTATTTGAGTGAGTTGGCCACAAGCGCGCTAAGGGAGACCCCGGAGGCGAATTGCCCCCAAGCCATGATCTCGCTGACGGCCGAGGGGCGAACAGTTTTCTCAGGCACGACAATCGTGTCGCCGGGATAGAGGCGCTGCCTGTCAAAACCTGACGAAGCGAAGATCGACTGGCCGGCCTGGCGCGGAGTAACCGACCCGTCGGCGCGCAGAATAAAGGTCCGTGCGCGATCGGCCTCTCGGCTGGGACCTCCCGCCAGATGAAGGTAGTCGCTTGCCCTGGCGCTTCCGCGATAAAGGAAGGCATTCTGATTAAAGACGGCGCCGACGACCTGGACGGTGGCGGGCATGGAAGGAACCACGAGCCGGTCACCGTCCTCCAGAGGCAGATCCGGCAAGGCGCTCTCTCCTGAGCTATGAGGTCCAAGATCGAGAACCACTCTTCCGGAAGCGCGCATTTGGCGAAGCCGCGCAACCAATGCGCTATTTACCGATGCGACCTCGCGCAGCTCGCCGGTGGCGCTTGCCGCGCCGGCCATTTCGATAGAGTTGCGCTGCAGTTCATGCTCCAGACGGTCGGTATATTCGTTCAAGCGCTGCTGCTCGATCAGCTGCGTGCTTTTGCGGGTGAACTCCGATCCATAGAGATAGGCCTTGGGAGTCAGCCCTCCAACGCGCGCGACCAGTGAACGCAGAGTCTCGCCCGGAGAGACGCTGTAGATGCCTCCATGCACAAACTCCCCTTCCAGGCGCACGTACTTTGTTTGCTCGTCGACGGACGGGTGGATGTCCTGCTGAGAGAAGATGGTAACTACATCGCCCGGCTCGAGCTCCACGTCCTGTGACGAATCATGATCGAGCACCAGCTTGCCCAAATTGAACGGGATCAGCGAGGTTTTCATAGTGGAACTGTCGAGGCGCTCGATGACGGCATAATTCCAATCGGTCTGGGCCCCTGGACTGGAGACGGTTTCCGGCTTCTCGACCACGCTTTGTGAAGCGGCGTTGCCTGCCGAGCCGGCGAGTTCTGGCGCCGGGATTCCCAGTTGCGTGCGGAGCCACCAGTAGTTTCGCGTCACAAGCGAATCGCGGTCGGGCATCAGCTCGCTGAGACGCATGCCCGCGTGCCAGCGAAAGCGCCCTGGATTGGCCACCGATCCCCGCAGAGTGACTGTTTCCTTAAAACTCGAAACGATGGGATCGATGCGCACGATGTCGCCGTCCACGAGTGGAGTTGCGAGGCCCCCAGCGTCGGCGGCGAGCTCAAAGGCGCGACGCCTGGAGTGACCCTCAATTCGTTCAACCGACAAGTGCGCACCGGAGGCGACCGTCGTCTTGCCGCCGGCAGCATCGAGCAGCCGTTCGATAGACTCCTCGCCACGGAGCTCGTAGATTCCGGCCTGGCGCACGCTGCCGAGCAGCGCGACCTGCGGTCCAGTGGCGGGAATGTAAAGCACGTCTCCGGGCTGCAATTGAATGTCGCCGGTTTTGTCGCCCTTGACCAGCAGCGCATAGAGATCGAAGTCGGCGATGACCCGGCCCTCGCGCCTAAGCAGGACATGGCGCATGGAGCCGGCCGTCGAGGGGCCGCCGCTCGAGAATAAGGTGTCCACCAATGTGCTGAGCGCGCTGACCGTGTACTCCCCGGGCCGGCGAGCGAGACCGGTTACGTAGATCTGAATGGAGTGAATTTCACCCATGTCCACGGTCATTTCAAAGTTGCGATAGACCCGCGCGATAGCGCTGCGCAATTGGCCGGGAATGGCGGAGAACGGGAGACCGGCCACGTGCACGTTGCCGACCTTGGGAATGTAGATTTCCCCCTCGCGGCTGACCCGCAGATTGGCGCTGAAGTTAACCTGGCCCCAGACTCTGATGCGCAGCTCGTCGTTGACGCCGATGGTCAGCTGGCCTGGCGCGGGCCCATGATCGAGGGGGCCGAAGGATGCCGGCGCGGTAAAGAGGTTTGCTCCGTATACAGACAGTGTTTGCCCTGTCGAGGCAGCCACAAACTGCTGGAACTCGGTGAGCTTTTCAGGCTGTGAAGTCAAGCCGCCGTGCAGTCCACCGGAGTTGCCGATGCCGCCTTCGGTATGGGCCGCGCCGGCGGAGAGACTCCCGGTGGCCGAGGCCTCATTGGAGGTGTCAGCCCTGGGCGAATTCTGTTTCTGCGCCTCCGTGACATTCAGGACCGGAGCGGAATCCCCTGTGTCGCTGGATGCGGAAGGCAGTGGAGCCGCGCAGCCGAGGGAATCTCCGTCTTCTTGATCGGAGCACTGCGCGTGCAGAGCAACCGCCGGGTTGATAAGGAAAGCTGCGACGGCAATCGAGAGGAGCACAGCGAGACGATGGCGTGGGCGAGCAGATGAATGGTTTCTCATAGATGTCCTCATTGTTTCTACGGTTGTCGCGCTGTAAGAAGGAGAAAACACAGAAGCAGCGAAGCAATGTCCCGAATTCGAACCGTTGCATGAGTCTCTTCCCACAATCGCTCGGCCTCCCTGTCTTTCGCGATTTCCATGTTTTCAGCTCTGTCTTACGCCGTTAATCTGGGCGCAGTTCACCAGCCAATCGACCGGGCTGTTCACCGCAAAGCGGATGAGCCTGGAACCGCATGTCATCGATGAGGAAGGATCGCGTGCCAACATCGGAACTTGAACTCGCAGCCCCTGCGTCCCCAGCCCGCAATGTTTCATTGAAGCCTCTGCTGCAGGTGGCGTGGAGACGGAGGCAGCTGGTGGGGGTGACCGTGCTCGCGATTGCCTTATTGGGTACCGCGGCTTCTCTTCTGCTGCCGAATCGCTACACGGCCACAACGGTTCTTTTGCCGCCGCAACAGGGTGGCTCTTCCGGCGCAGCGTTGATGGCGCAGCTGAGCAGCCTGGGCGGGATGGCCGCGGGGGGCGGGGCCATGGGCATCAAGAATCCGAACGATCAACAGGTCGCGCTATTGAAATGTCGCACACTGGAGGACGCGATGGCGGCGCGCTTTCATTTGCAGGCGGCCTACCACCGCAAGTACCTGTCCACGACGCGCAAGCGCTGGGAGAGAGCCTCGAAGATCGAAAGCGGATTGAAGGACGGCCTGATCCGCCTTTCGGTAACCGACGGGGATCCGGGCCGGGCGGCTGAGTTGGCTAACGGCTGGGTGCAAGAGTACCGGCGCCTCACCGCGACACTGGCCCTCACCGAAGCATCGCAGCGAAGACTTTTCTTCGAGCGGCAGTTGAACGCGGCGCACGAGGATTTGACACGAGCCGAAGAGGATATGAAGCAGACTGAACAGCGCACCGGCGTTATTGAGATTCAGAGCCAGGCGCGGGCCATGATCGCGTCGGCATCGTTGCTACGCGGCCAGCTTGCGGCCAAGCAGGTGGAGATCCGGGGTATGCGGGAGTTTGCCGCCACAGAGAATCCGGATCTGCAGCGGGCCGAGCAGGAACTGGCGGCCCTGGAAGGGCAGTTGGCGGCGATGGATGCGGCCAGTGACCGAAGCTCAGGCGATTTGGCTGCGCCCAGGGGCACAATGACGCAGGCGGGCCTGGACTATACGCGCGCCTTGCGCGAGGTGAAGTATCGGGAGACAATCCAGGACCTGCTGATGCGTCAGTATGAAGGGGCGCGCGTGGACGAAGCCCGGCAGGGAGCGCTGATCCAGGTGGTCGATGAAGCGGTCGCTCCCGACCGGCCATCGCCATACCGGATCTGGGTTCTGCTTGGGGCTCTGCTGGCGGCACTCCCCCTGGCCTTGCTGATAGCGGAAGCTGCCGAGGCCACGGCTCTATTGAAGGGCGCACGGCGCCAGTCCGGTTCATGGTTCACCGCTTTCGAAGAGGTCATTGCCGGAGCGTGGAAATGAGGGCGTGGAAAGCACTAGGGCTGGATGGCGCCGTTGCTTACACTTTTCTTGCGCGCGGGGTGTGCATCGTGGGAAGCGCGGGAACGGTGTTGCTGATTGCGCGCTTCCTCACCCCGGTGGAGCAGGGGTATTACTACACGCTGCTCAGCCTGGTCTCGCTGCAATTGGTCTTCGAGATGGGATTCTCGTTTGTCGTGCAGCAGTTGGCGGCGCACGAGTGCGTTCACCTGAAGCTGCACGAGGACGGCAGGGTGAGCGGAGATGCAGCGGCCCATGCGCGGCTGGCCTCCGCGCTGCGACTCAGCTTGCGCTGGTATACCGCGGCAGCGGCCGCCATGGGCCTGATCCTGGCGCCCCTGGGGGCGGTTTTTTTCGCCCGCCATGCAGCGGCTGCAACAGCGCCGGTTGCCTGGCAGGGGCCGTGGCTCGCGGCCGTGGCTGCCTCCGCGGCGGGCCTGTGGTGCACGCCGTTTTACTCCTTTCTAGAGGGATGCGGTCAGGTGCGCGCGGTGGCTTCAATGCGGCTCGGGCAGGCATTCGCATCCCTGGCGCCGGCGTGGCTGGCAATGCTGCTGGGCCATGGTCTTTATTCCCCTGCCCTGGTGATTGCCGGCCAGACCTGCACCGGTCTCGTTTTTCTGGCCGGGCGACGCCGTATCCTGGCCGGGCTGCTGGCATATCCGGCGGGGAAAGCGGCCATCCGCTGGACCAGCGAAGTATGGCCGTTCCAATGGCGAATCGCCGTCAGCTGGATGTGCTCTTATTTCACGGTCCAGGCCTTCATTCCCATCCTTTTCATGGTGCGCGGGCCGGTGGAGGCCGGCCAGATGGGGATGTCGATCAGCATCACCGGCTATATGACGGTTCTTGCCCTGGCCTGGACCTCGCCCAAAGCGACGCCCTTCGGAGAGATGGTGGCGCGGCGCCAGTTCCAGGGGCTTGAAACGCTGTTCCGGCGGACGCTTGGCCAGTCTCTGGCGGTTTTCCTGGTGATTGCCGTCGCTGCTTTCGGCGCGGCCGCGCTGTTGCCGGGCCTGGCGCCAAGGCTGGCGGCGCGCATGGTTTCTCCGCCTCTGTTCGCAATCCTGATGCTGGCCGCCGGCGCCAACTGCGTGGTTCAGAGCGTGGCCACTTTGCTGCGCTCATTCAAGCGAGAGCCGTTTCTTGTCCAGTCGCTCGCCGTGGCGGCGCTCACTCTGCTGCTGGGTTCAATCAGCGCCCCGAGGCTGGGCATTGCCGGGGCCGCGGCGAGCTACCTGGCGGCGACCGGATTCGCGGGGCTTCCCGCGGCACTGTGGATTTATGCGCGAGCACGCCGTCAATATCTGGCTCCCCGGCCTTCATCGTCCTCCGCGAACGGCAAGGGAGTTGCCGCCAATCCGATGATGGATGCAGCGGGGGTGGCGCAGTGAATGCCAATTCCCATGCCGGCTTGCTGTGCGTTCCGGGGTTCGAATGGACCGGTGAGGCCGAGAAAACCTCGAGTGTCAACTGGTTGCTGGTTTTCATTCTGGCCGCGGTTTTCTTTACTCCCACATTCCGAGTCGCGGGCGAAATTCCGGTCCGCCTGGACGACTTTCTGGTGTTTTCCGCCGCCGCCGTTCTGGCTGCCAGGATCATGTTCAGTTCCCGGATCCCGCGACCGGATGCAACCAGCGTATATCTGACTCTGCTGATGGTCACGACGCTGTTTTCCGCCCTGATTGCTCCCGCGCAACTCGGCGTGACGATGGCCGCGAAGGACTACCTGGACTTGCTGCGCCCGTTCAAGTTCCTGCTGGTGTATTGGCTGGCAAGGGAGCAGGATGGCGCCGTCTCGCTGCGCACCTTTGTCGGGACGGTATACGTTTCGATGGCAATTCTACTGGGCGTGGCCGTTGTGGAGATGACACTGGCGCGCATTCTTGCGGGCGGTCCGCTGGTGGCGTTTTTTGTTCAGTTCTGCGATCAAGTGACGATTGAAGAGCCGGTCTCGATTATGGCGCAACGCCCCTTTGCGACTTTCAATACGCCCACCCATCTGGGCTACGTGGCGGCGCTGGGGTTTTTCCTGAGCCAGGCTTTGGAACCCCCCGGCCGCCGCCGCGTTCTTGCGCTGCTGAGCTTCTTCGCGTTGTTGATTTCGGTGACGCGAACGCTCCTTTTCAGCTTGCCGCTGCTGCTGATACTTCAAGCGCTGGCCCGGAGGGGATCGGCAAGGGAAAAGCTCAAGCGCGTTGCCTGCAGGGCGATTCTCGTTGCCCTAGTGGCCGGCATGGCGGTGATTCTGCTGCCGATCATCAGCCCGACGGCCGCCGAGTACACGCAGAGCATGATCGTTTCCATCGCCACCGGCAATACCCAGGACGAATACAGCATTAGCACGCGGATCGACAACCTGGTGCTGGTGGCCTACACGTGGGCAAATGCGCCCCTTTTTGGAGTGGGAACGCGCTCGCTTCTTCCCTGGTTTGTGGACAGCGAGCTGATCGTGACATTTCATCGATTTGGCCTGGTGGGCATCGGCATGTTGCTTGCGGTTTATCCGGTGGGGCTCAGGCTGGCCAAGAGGGCCAGGCCTTACTGCCCGAAGTTTTCAGCGTTTGGCGTCATGGCCCTGGCGGTGACATTTCTCTATGGGATTACCCAGGGGGCGCTGCTGAATACCCGGGTCGGAGTCATCCTGTTTGCCGTGCTCGGCATTCTGGCGGCATGTTCCCGGCAGGGAAGCATCAAAGCGCGGGCAGGCGGCAATTAGCCGGCGTTCGCGCGAAGTGAGCGGCGGCGCATGAAAGGAAAGTAATGGCCAGGACGATTGTTCATTTGGTTTCGACGCTGGACCGGTGCGGCCCGGTCAACGTCATGAAAGGAATCGTCGACTACCTGGACGACACAAGATTTTGCCCGGTGGTGGCCACTCTTTCACCGGAGGGCGGCAATAGTTGCATGGAAGATTTCCGGAAGAACGGCATCCTGGTAAAGCCGCTGAACCTCTCACGCGGCGGTTCGCTGGCTTTCGGCCGGCAGCGCCTTGCAATGCTGGCGGGCGAACTCGATGCGGACATTGTTCATGCCCACGGTTTGCGAGCCACTGTTTTGGCCGCCGGAATCAGGGCTCGAAGCACGATTGTCTCCACGCTCCATTGCGATTTGATTTGCGACTACCGGCTGGCCTACGGCCGGGTAGCCGGCAGGCTGATGGCGGCTTGCGAATACTCGATGCTGAGGCGCTTTGACCGCGTGGCGGCAGTGTCTCAAAGCGTTGCCGATGCCGCGCTCAAGTCTGGAGTTCAGGCCTGCGTCATCCCCAATGGAATCGACCTGAAGGTTTTTTCTCCGGCGAGAGATGCGGGACAGAAGAAGTGGTTGCGGGGCCGGTTTGGATGGCCCGAGGACAAGGTGATGATTCTGCATACCGGGGCCCTGATTGAAAGGAAGAATCCGCTGGGAGCAATTGACGGCTTTCGCGCTTCGATGCTTGGGGCCACGGGCATGCTGGCGTTTGCCGGCGACGGCCCCATGCGCGCCGCTTGCGAGCAACATGCGGCAGGAGCCCCGAACATCGTCTTCCTGGGCAAGCGAACGGACATTCCCGATCTGCTGAAGGCGGCCGATATCCTGCTCTCCAACTCCAGCGCGGAGGGGCTTCCAATGGCTTTACTGGAGGGATGCGCGGCGGGAATGGAAGTGGTTGCCACCGCGATTCGACCGCACGAAGATATCCGGCGCATATTCCCCCGGCAGGTAACGCTCTTCGAAGAGGGGACGCCGGAAGCGATTTCAGAGGCGCTGAGCAAGGCCGCCGCGGCAAAGGCCGGGGCCGCGATTTCTGCGCCCGCAAGGTCGCTTGAACTGGTTTCGGCGCGCGCAATGTCGGGGCATTACCGGGATCTTTACGAGGAGCTTCTTTCCGCGCCGCGCCGCGAACGCTTCTCGAAAGACCATGGGGGGGGACCCTGGTCAAATCAGAGTTTGCCCGATGTTCAGCGAGTTTTTCGATCCACAGATTGCGAGGTGCAGAAGTGACTTTATCCGTTTTGATGTCGGTGTATCAGAAGGAATCGCCATCTTACTTCAATCAGAGCTTGAACAGCCTCGCGGCCCAGACATTGCCGGCCGACGAAGTGGTGATTGTGGAAGACGGGCCGCTTGGCGAGCCATTGCTGGCGGTGATTGCGGCGCACAGCAAGGACCTGCCTATTGTTTCGCTTCGCTTGCCGGTCCAGTCCGGACTGGGCGCGGCCCTGCGCGCGGGCCTGTACCTTTGCCGGGGGGAATATGTGGCCCGCATGGATTCCGACGATATCTCCGTTCCGGAGAGGTTTCAGATGCAGGTGGACTTTATGGAGCGCAACCGGGATGTAGACGTGGTGGGCAGCGCGATTGCGGAATTCGACCAGGACAGCTCGACTCCGCACTCAGTGCGGCTTTTGCCTGCTGGAGGCGCGGCGCTCAGGCGATTTGCCAGGTCGCGGACGCCAATGAACCACATGACAGTTCTTTTTCGCAAGTCGTCGGTGGTCGGCTCGGGAAACTACGAATCGTTTCAGGGATTCGAAGACTACCACCTGTGGGCCAGAATGCTGACGCTCGGCTACCGCCTGCACAACATGAAAGACATCCTGGTCAACGTTCGCTGCGGCAACGGAATGCAGCGCCGCAGGGGCGGCTTGGCTTATTTGAAAGCAGAGATCGCATTCCAGAGGTTTCTGCGCAAGATGGGCCTGCTGGGCGCTCCTGGGTCGTTGCTGAATATTATGTTGCGCGGCCCTATCCGGCTGGCGCCTGATTCCATTCGCGCATTGTTCTACAACCTGTTTTTGCGGACTGCGCCAACCGCGCAAAGGATGATGCGATGAATGACTGTGCAAGCGCCTACCCGATTTTCCACGTGGGCAGATGGTTGATGGGGATCAGGAAGGCGCAACGTGCATCCGGTTCGCGGGCGTTGCCGCGCCATGCGTTCCAGGGTTGGCAGATGCCCGTCTGCCTGGTTGTCGCGCTCTATCTGCTGGTTTCCGATTTGACGCTGTTTCTGCCGGCTTGCGGGCTTACGGCGCCTCCGCATGGGTATTTCAATCTTGATTGCCTGCTGATTGGCATAGCGGGCTTGTTTCTGCCGCGAGGCGCGGTTTTCCTGCTGCTTTGCCTGGATACGCTCGCGGCTTTTGCCGACAGCATTTGCGCGACCTATCTGTTTTCCATGAGGGAACTGCTCTCGTCGCTGCGCTATCTGCCGTTGCTTCCCCGCGGCCGGTTGACGGAGGGGATCGCCGTTCTGACTGCAGGCTTTTTGATATGCGCCGCCCTGGCACTGGTTCGGCCTCGTTCCAAGAAACGCATTCAGTTGGCGTGTGCGCTGCTGGCCTGTTTCGTCCTTTCCACCTCGATTGATGTATTCGACGGGCAAAATCTTTTATGGCGCCAGGATGTTGTGCGTTCTTCGTTCCGGCTGGCGCACAGCCCGGCTTTTACGCTTCTGGCGCGTGAAGTTCACGCCTACCGTACGAACGCGGCATCGCGCAGCGGGAGCAATGCTCCGATGCCCTCAGCTTCCTCGCGCGCGATTTCTTTTCTCGACGATCGGCGGAATGGGACGGAACCTCCCAACGTGGTGCTGATCCTGGTGGAGTCCTGGGGAATGCCGCTCGACGCTCATCTAGCTGGGGCACTAACTGCGGCATACGATGATCCGCGCCTGATTCGCAAATACGACATTGCCTACGGCACCGCGCCCTTCACCGGTCTTACCGTCCCCGGCGAGGCGCGCGAGCTTTGCCACTCCACCGCCGGCTTTGGAATCATGCACCTGTCGACTGAAGAGGCGGGGCAGTGCCTGCCGGCGTGGTTTCATGCCCGCGGCTACGAGAACCTTGCCATTCACGGCTACCTCGGGCAAATGTTCTATCGGAGTAACTGGTATCCAAAACTGGGATTCGACCGGATGTGGTTTAACCCGGACTTGATACAAATGGGACTTCCGAATTGCCGCGGCGCGTTCCCCGGAAGCTGCGATGCATCGATCGCCGGTTGGATTGAAAGCTCGCTGTTGGCCGAAGACAGGGATAAGCCGAAGTTCATTTATTGGGTTACGCTCAACTCGCATCTCCCTGTGCCTGCAAATCCGGACCTGCCGGACGATGGGATGTGCAAGGGGGAGCCTGAGCTTCAGGATTCAGCGGCGCTTTGCTCCTGGTTTCGACTGGTTCGATCGGTGCATCAGTCTGTGGCGCAAATGGCCCTGGGTGCTAGTGGCAGGCCGACCGTCTTCCTTCTTGTCGGCGATCACGCACCACCGTTTAGCTCCCCTCGATTGCGAGCGAAGTTTTCAGCCACCGAGGTGCCATACGTGATGCTGACGCCGGCGGAACTCTCCCGGCGGTGATGCGCGAGGCGGCTCTGCGGCTTGGGGGGCACTTGTTGATAGCGTCGATGCCCATTGCACGAAAGCGCCTGCGAATTTAACCCGGGCAGCTTACGGCTCTAAAAGACGCTGGCCGTGTAGGCCTCGGAGGGATCAGGCTTTTCCGCTTTGGCGCCACATGAGGCAAGCACCGCGGGTGAAAGCGTGATGACCGGGCAATGCGCGTGGGCCAGGACCTTATAGACCACGCCGTGACGGGTGATGGCGGCGAAGGCCGATGCGCCCTGTGCCCCCAGCACGATGAGATCGGCCAGTTGCGCCCTGCTCTGATAAAGCAACTCCTGGGTCGGGTCGCCGGGCACCACGATGACCTGGACGGGAATTTTGTCCTGCAGCCCGGGTGGGACGAGCGCGAGCAGATCGGACTCAAGCTGTTCGACGGTGCGGCCGGCCAGAACCTCAGCGCGCTCCTGAGCCCGGATGACGTGTTGCAGTACGAGGCGCGCGCCGTGCCGGGCAGCCAGTTCGGCGGCGAATTCGGCCACTGGAGAGCCGGCCTCATGAAGGCTTACCGCGCAGAGAATGACTTGGGTAGCAAAATTGCGATAGGCGCCATCGACGACCTCGGGGCCAACGATGCATACCGGCACTTTGGCGGTGCGCAAGACGGCCTCGGCCACCGAGCCCACCAGCAACTTGCCGATGGGGCCGGGGGAGTGGGTGCCCATGACGACGCGATCGATTTCCCGTTCACGCAGGAAGCCCAGGATCTGGTCGGCGGGCAATCCGGGACGGACGGCCACTTCGCATTGCACGCCCGCATCGCGGACGCGCTGCGCCAAAGGCTCAAGTTGGCGCATTTCGGCGCGCGCGGCGGCGGCGTAATCGTAGTAGCGGATACCCGAGGTCTCCGATGCGGCTACGACCAGGGTGTCATAGGCATGAAGGAGGATGAGGTTGGCGCCGAACTCGACGGCTTGCGCGAGGGCAAAGGCGAAAGTCTTCTCATTAACTGGAAATTCGGTGGCAAAGAGGATGTTGGAGGGTTTGCTCCAACCGGGCTTGATGACGGTAGGCATTGGAACCTCCCGAACCTGCGGCGTTAGTTTGACAGAGGGAATGTCAGAATGCGGTGCGCTACAGCACGTGAGAATGTGATTTGACTCACAGGGGCGCGAATCTGCCGGAACCCGATTCCCATCCCGCATGGTCGTGACTTTCGGCCGGCTCATGTGCCTGAACTCCTGCTCCGATGATTCTGAGCTGTCCTGAAATGAAGGCGGAGGGCGCTCATTGAATTCGGCAATGTGATCTCAATCACAGCGTGCTTACCGCGCTGAGTGGTGTTCTTGAGAGGAATCGTGGCGCTCGAGGGCGGTTTTCCAACTCATATTGCTTTATCGGCAATATGCGGATTTCATTCATTTTTCGTGGAAGACGCTCAATCCCCGGCGCAAGTTCCGCCAAGGCGGACCGCCAGCCTCGATTCTGGTGGAGGTTCCAATGCAACCGATGCACACTATCCCCGCTCGCGGGGGGTTGAACTTCGACGAGACGCCTTTTCTGGCCATCTGGGAAGTCACTCAGTCCTGTGACCTGGCGTGCAAACACTGCCGCGCGGCGGCGCAGCCCATCGCCCACCCGGACGAGTTGAGCACGGCTGAAGGCAAGGCGCTGATCGACCAGATCGCCGCCATGCATGTGCCAATTTTTGTGTTCACCGGCGGCGACCCGCTGAAACGAAAGGACGTATTCGAGCTGATCCGCTACGCCGCGGAGAAAGGCGTAATGGTGGCGCTCACGCCGAGCGCAACACCGCTGCTGACACGCGAGGCGATTTTCAAGCTGAAAGAGGCGGGCCTGGTGCGGCTGGGCATTTCGCTGGACGGATCGACGCCGGAGATTCACGATGCGTTCCGGGGCCTGCCGGGGGCGTGGGCGCGAACCATCCAGGCCATCGAGTGGGCCAACGAGGCGGGCATCCCGATCCAGGTTCACTCCACCATCAGCCGGCATAACGCCCACGATCTCGACAACTTATGCGCGCTTTTCGAGAAGCTGGCCATTGTGATGTGGAACGTGTTCTTCCTGGTTCCGGTGGGGCGCGGCCAGTTGGGCGACCTGCTGAGCGGCGAGGAATTCGAGCAGGTTTTCGGCAAGATTTACGAGCTTTCACACCGGGTGAGCTTCCAGATCAAGACTACCGAGGCGATGCATTACCGGCGCTACCTCTTGCAGCACAATTTGGAAGAGAAGCGCATGGGGCATGGACATCCGCAAGGGGCAGTGGCAGGCAAACCGGCGGCCTACGAGCCGGGCGCGCCGACCGCGGACGCGCAAACCCGCACCGCAAGCTGGGCCACGCGGCGGGTAAACGACGGCAAGGGGTTCTTGTTTGTGTCGCACGTGGGAAATGTGTATCCGAGCGGTTTTTTGCCCATCCACGCCGGCAATGTGAGGCAGACGCCGTTACAGGAAATCTATCGCGACTCACCCATCTTCAAATCGCTGCGGGATACGAGCAAGCTGGAAGGCAAGTGCGGGGCGTGCGAGTACAAGGAGATCTGCGGCGGTTCGCGGGCGCGGGCGTACGCGGTCACAGGCGATCCGCTGGCGCAGGAACCGTGTTGCATTTACCAGCCGAAGCACTGGGACGCGCAACTGGAGAACGAGGCGGCGGCGTTTGCGGGGCAACCAGAGGCCGAGTTGGCGCTGGCGCCTGAAAGCCTCGTTTCAATCAATAATTAGGCCAGGAACCAGTCCCATTGCTCTTTGGTCAGGGGAACGACGGAGAGTCGCCCGATGAGGATCAGGGGCGACTTGGCAAAAAGGGGCTCGGCCTTGATTTCGGCGAGAGTTTTGGGATGCTTGAGCCGCTTGCCCGCCTTGACTTTGACGATGGGGACCTTGGGGTCGGAGGGGTCCACGATTAGGACTGTGCCCGTGCCCACGGCGGTGCGCTCATCGCCGGTGTGGTAGAAGATCCATTTGCTTCCCGGCTTCATTTCGCGCAGGTGCTTGACGGCGGTGGGATTGGTTACGCCGTCCCAGACGGTTTCCTGGTCGCGGAGGAAGTCGTCGAAGGAGTAGACGTCAGGCTCGGATTTGAAGAGGAAGTAGGCCATTGTCAGTTCTCAGTCGTCAGTCGTCAGTCGTCAGTGAAGGGCGCGGAACAGAGAAGCCCTTGACCACGCAAGCAGAATACACGAGAACTCCAAACGGGTTGGGGTGGCTTAGCGGGCATTTTGACTGACCGCTGTTCACTGATCACTGACAACTATCCTTCCGTTACAATCAAAAGAATATGATCCGTTTTGCAACAGCCGGGGAGTCGCATGGCGAGGCGCTGGTTGCGCTGGTCTCTGGACTGCCGTCCGGTGTACCCGTCGATCTGGATTTTGTGAACCGCGAACTGTGGCGGCGGCAGCAGGGCTACGGGCGCGGCGGGCGGATGAAGATCGAGACCGACAAGGCGCACGTGCTCAGCGGGGTGCGGCACGGCAAGACCATTGGATCGCCTATTGCGATGGAGATCGTAAACCGCGACTGGAAAAACTGGGAAGAGAAGCTGCCTGTAACAGCGGGCGACCCGGCCAAGCACCAGTCGGTGGCTTCGCCGCGGCCGGGCCATGCCGACCTGGCCGGCGCGCTGAAGTACAACTTTCCCGATGCGCGCTACGTTCTGGAACGCGCATCGGCGCGGGAGTCGGCTGCACGTGTTGCCGCCGGCGCGCTGGCCAAACTGCTGCTGCGGGCTCTGGGAATTGAGGTTGCGAGCCACGTGATCCGCGTGGGGCACGTTGAACTGGAGCGCGCCGCCGGATGGGAAGAGATTGCCGCGCTTGCAACACGCGACGAGATTGTGCTGGGCTGCGTAGATGAGGCGACCGAGGCGCGCATGAAAGAAGAGGTCGAAACGGTTTCGCGCACCGGCGACACGGTGGGCGGCGTTTTTGAGGTGGTGGTCCACGGTGCGCCGGCGGGACTCGGCACATACGCCAACTGGGACGAGCGGCTGGACGGACTGCTGGCATGGTCGGTGATGAGCCTGCAAGCGGTAAAGGCGGTCGAGATTGGGCGCGGTGTGACAGCTGCCGAGAGCTTCGGGTCTGCGGTCCACGACCCTATCCATTACGCGGCACAAGACAACGGCAACCCCACGCGATTCACGCGGCCGCACAACAACGCCGGCGGAATCGAGGGCGGAGTTTCAAATGGCGAAGACATTGTGGTGCGCGGCTACCTGAAGCCGATTTCGACGCTGAGAAGGCCACTGGAATCGGTGCGCTTCGATACCCGCGAGGCGACGAGCGCCAGCTACGAGCGGTCGGATATTTGCGTGGTGCCGGCGGCCGGCGTGGCGGCGGAGGCAATGGTTGCCCTCACAGTCGCCGGACTGGCCCAGCAGAAGTTCGGCGGTGACTCGTTGCTCGAAATGCAACGAAATTTTCAAGGCTACATCGAACAGATACGGAGTTTTTGACAGAAAAAGATGATTCTCAAGATCGTTAAATATCCCGAGCCGATACTGCAGCAGCCGGGCGAACCGGTTTCAGATTTCAACGGCGAACTGCGCAAGCTGGTTGCGGACATGTTTGAGACCACCTATGCCAACCAGGGCATTGGCCTCGCCGCGCCGCAGGTGGGCGTGTCGAAACGCGTGACGGTGATCGACCTGAGCATGGGCAAGGAGCCCAAAGACAAGCTGGTGCTGGTGAATCCGGAGATTATTGTCAGCGAAGGCAAGCAATACGAGGAGGAAGGCTGCCTGAGCTTTCCTGAGATTCGCGAGAAGGTTTCGCGCGCGGCCAAGGTGCGCATCCGCGCCCAGGACGAGCACGGCACGTGGTTCGAGAAGGATGCCGAAGAGTTGCTTGCGCGCTGCATGCAGCATGAGATCGACCACCTGGACGGCATGTTGTTCATCTTCCGCATGAGCGGCCTGAAGCGCGACCTGAACCTGCGCAAGATTCGCAAGATGCAGCGCGAGGGCACGTGGTGAGGCCGTGAAACTTGTCTTCTGCGGTACCCCGCAGTTTGCCGTGCCCACGCTTGGGGCGCTGCTCGCGGCAGGGCACGAAATCGCGCTGGTGGTTTCGCAGCCGGACCGGCCGGCGGGGCGCGGAGGGCAGCTAAGCGCGCCCGCGGTGAAACTGGCCGCAGTGGCCGCCGGCTTGCCGGTGGCTCAGCCGGAGAAGATTCGCAACAACGCCGAGTTTCGCGCTGAGCTTGAGGGCATCGCGCCGGATGCGATTGTGGTGGTGGCGTATGGGCGGATTATTCCGCCATGGCTGCTGGCGCTTCCGCGACTGGGCTGCATTAACCTGCACGGGTCGCTGCTGCCAAAATATCGCGGTGCGGCGCCCATTCAATGGGCGGTGGCCATGGGCGACGCATTTACAGGCAATACCACGATGCTGCTGGAAGAAGGCCTGGACACCGGGCCTATCCTGCTCCAGCAGACTGTCGAAATAGGCCCTCATCAAACGGCCGCGGAGCTGTTCGATGTGCTTGCGCGGGCGGGCGCGCCACTGGTGGTGGAGACTCTTGCGGGCCTGGCCAACGGGGCCATCCAGCCGCGGCAGCAGAACCACTCTTTCGCGACTTTTGCACCGCTGCTCGACCGCGAAGACGGACGCATGGATTTTGCCGCGCGCGGGGCGGCCGAGCTCTATAACCGTTGGCGCGGGTTTCAGCCCTGGCCGGGGGCGTTCACTACTCTCGAGGGGAAGAAGCTGATCGTTTATCGGATGGAGATTGCCGCTGAGCCGGTAGGGGCTAGATTGCCCGTTGCGAAGCCCGGAGAGATTCGCATCGAGAACCATCGGTTTTTTGCCTGCTGCGCCGAGGAAACCTGGCTCGAATTAATCGAGGTTCAGCTCGAAGGCAAGAGGCGGCTCGCGGCGGCAGAGTTTCTGCGCGGAGCTGCACTTGCGCCCGGCGCGCGGCTCGGCTGATGCCCGGCGTCTCTCCAGCTCGCAAAGCAGCCTTCCAGATTTTGCTGGCAGTGGAGCGCGGGCATTCGCATTCTGACGACCTGCTGCGCGGCAAGGGTGTGAACGCTCTTTCGGCAGCCGATCGCAATTTGGCCACGGCGCTGGTGCTGGGCGTGCTCCGCTGGCAAATTCGGCTGGACCACCAACTGCAAGCCTTGCTAACGCGCCCGAATGCAAAACTGGACGCGGAGATTCTGATCGCCCTGCGGCTGGGGGCTTTTCAACTCCTGTACATGGACCGCATTCCTGCCCGCGCGGCGATTGACGAAAGCGTGGAGTTGGCCAAGCAGGCCGGGCATCGCTTCGCCTCCGGCATGGTGAACGCCGTTCTACGCAAGCTTGCGGGCTCTTCGAAGCCGAAGCAGGAACTGGGGGCTTTGAAAGGGCACGACCTGAATCGCCTCGCCACTTCGGATGTTTTGAAAGGGCACGACTTTAGTCGTGCCGCCGACGCAGAAAAATGGGCGGGGGCTTTAGCCCCCGAGGGAAGTCTTCCAAGAGAATCCGCAGCGGAACTCGCTCTGGCCGAATCGCATCCAGCCTGGATGGTCGAGCGGTGGGCGAACTTCTATGGGCTGGAAGGCGCGCGCGCAATCTGTCGGCACGGGCAGGCTCAGCCGGTGCTGACGGTGCGGCTTTTGAGTCCTGAGATGGAAGCCGAACTTGTCCAGGCCGGGATCGAGCTTTCGCCTGGCGAGCTGCTCACCGCTGCCCGCACCGTGGTTTCCGGCGACATTACCTCGACCTCGGCTTTCAACGAGGGGCGCGTGCGCTTGCAGGATGAAGGCTCGCAGTTGATTGCGGAATTGGCCGGCGGTTCAGGCGCGAATCTCGGCCAAAGGGCAAAAAGCATCCTCGATTGCTGTGCCGCGCCGGGCGGAAAGACGCTGATCCTGGCGGAATGCAATCCGCGGGCCCGAATCGTTGCCTGCGAGTCGAGCGCGCAGCGTTTTGAGCAGTTGCGCAAACGCCTGGCCGGTGACGCGGATCGCGTGGAATGCCGCCTGGCCGACGCAATCGCGCTTACGGAAGACTCGGTCTTCGACCTGGCGCTGGCCGATGTTCCTTGCAGCGGGACGGGCACGCTGGGGCGCAATCCTGAGATTCGCCACCGGCTGCGGCTCGAAGATTTGCCGCGGCAGGCCGAGCGGCAAAGGGCGATTCTCAAGAGCGCGCTGCGCGCAGTTCGGCCAGGAGGGCGCGTGATCTATTCCACCTGCTCGCTGGAGCCGGAAGAGAACGAGCAAGTGGTAACCGCGGTGCTCGCGGAGACGCCGAACGCGCGAGCGGCTTCGCTTGGACCGCGCATAGAAGCTTTGGCCAGCGCAGGAATTTTAACTGCGTCCGGAGCGGGGGGGCTGCAAGGCTGCCTCACGCAAGAAGGCGCTCTGCGGCTGCTCCCCGGCGTGTTCAAGACGGATGGTTTTTTTGTTGCGCTGATGGAGAGGACGGGCTGAAATGCGGCTTGCGCCTCGCTGCCGGCTTGCTGAACGGCCTTACTCTGCTCCCAGCTTCAGTTCCGCAAATTCGTGTCCGAGCATGGCACACAGCGCTTCCACAACCAACTCGTGATCGGCGCGCTGCGGCAGGCCGGAGACGGTTACGCTGCCCACCACTCCCGCGCCCTCCACGTTCAGAGGAAACGAGCCGCCGTGCGGAGCGTAGTCGGCCAGAGCGAGGCCGTATTTGTCGAGCAGCGTGTCGTTCTTTGCCTTTATGCTCAGGCCCACGGCATAGGAGCTGCGATGAAAGCGCGCCACCACGTTGCCTTTGCGGCGCACCCACTCCGCATTGTCGGGGGTGGTGCCCTCAAGGGCCGCATAAAACAAAGGCTGGCCGAAACGGCGTACGTCGATGACTACAGGCAGACCGCGCTCCGCGGCCAAGGTTCTTAAGCGCAGGCCCAGCTCCCACGCCAACCGCGGATTCAATTCAGGCAGGCGCAGTTCCCGCTCCTGCAACGCTACACGATCAAGATCTTCGCCCAATCCCATCTTTCCTCGCTTCCGAACGTGCAGATTCGGCGACCTCTGCCGATTTGAGTGGCTGATTGCTCCGGCATTCCCTCAGGGGCTAAAGCCCGCGCCGTTGTTGCGGTTCTGGCGGCACGACTAAAGTCGTGCCCTTTCAAAACTCCAGACTTCCGGGAGCTTTCTGTCATGCTGTGAAGCCCGCGCCCTTTCAAAACTACAGAGTTCCGGGAGCTTTCTGCCATGCTGTGAGGCAGTGCCCTTTCAAGGTTACTTTGCCACGATTAGCTTTACCAGCGTGCTCTGTTCCACGCGCGAACCGGCCATGGGCTGTTGCGCAACAACTGCGCCCGGCTTGACGGGCGGCCGAAGAGGCGCATCACCCACCCCTATCGGCGCCACCGGCACATCGACATACGCGGGAGTGGCAGGCTTGATTCCAACCCTGGTCAACTCCTGCTGCGCGCTCACCACCGGCAGGCCGACCAGATCGGGCATGACAAAGCCGTCGGGCGCGACGTCGGCTGGCGCGGCTATAAGGAGGTTAATGCTGGGCCGCTCGATGCCTTGCGCGTGGCCGGGCGGGTCCTGTGCCAGCACCGTTCCTTCCGCGGCCTTGGCGTAGGGCAGGCGCGCAGTTGTGCCAACCTCCAGTCCCACGCGCCGTAACTCGAGTGCAGCCACACGTTCCTCTTTGCCCACCGTGTCCGGAACCTCAACCTTTTGCGGGCCAAGGCTCTCTGCTACGCGCACCAGCCACTCGCGGCGCACTACGGTTCCGACAGCCGGCGACTGGGAGAGAATGTGTCCGGGAGCGACGTCGGCGGAGTAATAACGGTTGTCCACGTCCAAATTCAGGCCCAATCCAGCCGTTTCGCTGCGTGCCTCGGCTACGGTCATTCCTTTCAGCGCCGGCACCTGCACCTCCGCGCCGTGAATGGCAAAGTGCATGGTGGCGATGGCCGAGAGCAAGGCCACGGCCACCAGCAGCATCACCAGCGACGCCACCTGAAAGAAATTGATCACCGGACGCGACTTCATGGCTCAGGCTCGCCGTCAATGTAGGCGATCTCGTAGTCCACCGGCGCGGCTTTTTCCAGCATCTTCGAGACCGAGCAGTATTTGTTTTTCGAGAGCGCCACCGCGTCCTCCACCGCTTTGTGATTCAGGTTCCCGCTGACTGTATAGGTGAGTTTGATGCGCGTAAAAACCCTTGGCGGGTCCACGGCCTGCTCGGCCGCGGCGGTCACCTTCAGCCCTTCGAGCCGCTCCCGCTTCTTCTGAAGGATCGACACCACGTCCACGCTGGTGCACGCGCAAAGGGCCATCAGAACAGCTTCCATGGGGCTGGGGCCCTGTGTGTGCTCGGGGGCCGCGTCGAAGAAGATCGAGTTGCCGTTTTCGGCAACCCCTTCGAAGATTGTTGAGCCTTTCCATTCGCTGTGGGCAATCATCAGGTTAATTTCTCCTGGCCTATCTGACTGGCCGTTCTTGAATGGCCGAAAATGCTTCGGCTTTGCAACCACGCGCCAGTATACAGCGGGTCGCGATTCCCTCACCGAAGGTTGTCCGTCACCGGCTCGGGATGGATGGTGACGCGGTGGACCTCAGGGCAGGCGAGCTTGAAGCGGTCTTCCAGCGCGGTGATGACCTGGTGGACGCGTTGCATGGTCAGTTCGTCGGGCAGGGTGCAATGGCAGGAGAGATAGATGTGCTCGGCCGCTCGGCCCACCGTGACCTGGTGCACGTCGACAATCTCCGGGAAAACCTCGGCGGCGGCGCGCAGCTCGAGCTCGATCTTGCGGTCCTCCTCCACCATCTCTTCGGGCAACTCAATGGTTGCGGGTTCGCTTTCAATGTGTGTCAGCACGGCGTCGATCTCCGGCGCTTCCCGCAGGATCTCCGCTTCCAGCGCGCAGACAAATTCATGCGCGGCCTTGAGCGGCAGCTTCTCGTCCAGTTCCACATGCTGCTCCACGCGCAGGCGTCCACGGTGCGACTGCACGCTGAGCTCATGCACGCTGACGTTGTTGCGCGCCGCCACGGCTCTGACGCGGTCAAAGACGCTCTCCGTCGAAGCTTCGCGCGGGACGGTGTGAATGACCACGTCTGCCGTGGGCAGCGCGCGGTGCGCCGCTTCAGTGGCCGCCTGCACCAATCCTTCAGTGTGGCCAAAGGTGTAGCGCCGGGGCAAAGCCAGCGTGAGGTCGACAAAATAACCGGCTCCGGCGCGCCGCACACGCGCCTGTTCCACGGCCAGCACGCCTTCCACCTGCTCCACTTCGTGCACCAGGCGGCGACGGGTTTCCACCGGAACTTGATCCATCAGCACGGACACTGTCTCCCGGCCAAGATGCAACGTGAGACGCAGAATCATAAGCGAAACTACCACAGCGGCGAAAGGGTCGGCGTAGCGCAGCCAGCCGATGCTGAAATAGGAGCCCGCCCAGCTTGCGCCCAACCCTGCAAGTACGGCGAGGGTGGACCAGATGTCTGAGGCAAAATGAAAGGCGTCAGTGGCCAGGGCCGGCGAGCCGGTGCGCAATGCAACAGCCAGCAAACGGCGCGATCGCCAGTAGTCCACGCCGATGGAGATAAGAAGAACGAGCACCGGCCAGACGGAATGGCGCAGCTCTACCGTGTGGTAGAAGATGCGCGCCATTGCCTCCCAGATAATCCAGGCGCAGGAGATGATCATGAGGATAGCTTCGCCAAAGGCGGAGAGGTTCTCGATTTTGCCGTGGCCGTAAGTGTGGTCCTCGTCGGCGGGCTTGTCGCTAACCTGGACGGAGAAGAAGGTGAGGGTGACGCCCACCAGGTCCAGCGCTGAATGGGCAGCGTCTGACAGCACGCCCAGCGATCCGGATACGATTCCGGCGGCCAGCTTGAGCAGCGTCATCGACGCCGCGGCCAGCATGGAGTGCAACGCCACGCGCCGCTTCTCGGCGGAGAAATCGGCCGTGCTTGAAACAACGGGGATGGGCGCGGTGGAAGGCATCGCCCTCTTAGGCTACAGCGGGGCGCTTGGCCGTGTACAACCCGGCGATCCCAAAGGTATACGGCTGCCAGGCGCAATCCACATAGCCTGTGGTCCGCATCAGCTCAAGCAGCTGGCTGGGTGTGGGGAAATTGCCCACCGAAGCGGGCAGATAACTGTACGGAGCGGCCTGCTCTCCGGGTGCGGGGCCGGAGACGAGGCGGCCAATGGCCGGAAGCACGCGGCAAAAATACACCGCGTAGGCCTTGCCCATCAGCCCGCCAGGCTCAGCAAAATCGAGAATGCCCAACCGTCCTCCCGGCTTGAGCACGCGGTGAAACTCGCGCAGGCCTGCCTCGTAGTTAGCGAGGTTCCTGAATCCAAAAGCAGTGACGATTAGATCGAGCGACCGGTCTCTGAGCGGCAGGTGCAGCGCATCGGCTTCCAGCGCTACCGCGCACGGCGCCGCAGCATCAAGCGCCTTTTTCCCTTCGAACCGGCGCGCCCCGCGGATCAACATTTCACGCGAAAAATCCGCCGCCAGAATTGGCCGCGCATTGCGGGGACGGCCCTTGAGCAGCGCCATGGTCATGTGTCCGGTGCCGCAGCAAATGTCCAATACCGCGGCTTCGGGGTCGGCCAGGGTCGCGCGGAACTTACGCGCCGTCTGCCACCACCAAAGGCGGTCCACGCTGGCTGAAAGCACATGGTTCAGCAGATCATAGCGCGGTGCGATGGAATCAAACATCTGGCGCACGGCTTGCGCCGCGGCGGCCTCATCTTCCGCGCCCGGTGGTCTCGCTCCGGTTGCGGGCATCAGGCGCGCTGCTCCCCGGCGCGGGCCAGCATGTACCCTACTGCCGCTTCCAGCTCCGCGTCCGTCACGTCTTCCACCACGCCCGCATCGCCAATGCCAACCGGCAGCACAAACCGCCTGACTCCGCCGATGTTTTTCTTATCGGAGCGGGTAGCAGCAACAATCTTGCCGGCGCTCAGCTTCAGCGGCGGCAGAGGGCCATAAAGGTGAATCAATTTTTCCACCCGGATAAATTGATTATTTGAAATGGTTCCCCGTTTGCGCGCAATGTAAAGCGCGGCGATCATGCCCCATCCTACCGCCTCGCCGTGGAGCAGGGATTTGTAGGCGGTGGCCTGCTCCAGCGCGTGGCCAACGGTGTGGCCCAGGTTCAGAATCATGCGCACGCCGCCCTCGCGCTCGTCCGAGTTCACCACGCCGGCTTTCACGCGAACCGAGGAGGCGATCACCTTTTCCAGAGCCTTGGGGTTGCGCGCGAAAATGTCGTCGGCATGCTCCTCCATAAAGCGCACCAGCGACCGGTCGCGAATGATGCCGCCCTTTACGCTTTCCATCAGCCCCGCGCGCAACTCGCGGTCAGACAGCGTGCCCAGCAAGCCGATATCGGTATAGACCGCCAGCGGATGATGAAAGCTGCCGACCAGATTCTTGCCCTCGGGCAGGTTGACGCCGGTCTTGCCGCCTATGCTGGAATCCACCTGCGCCAAAAGCGTGGTGGGAACCTGAATGTAGGGAATGCCGCGCATATAAATTGCGGCCACAAAGCCGCCCAGGTCGCCGACTATGCCGCCGCCAAAGGCAATCAGCAGCGAACCGCGATCGCCGCCAGCCGCAGCCATCTGGCGCAGCAGCTTTTCCACGCTGGCCAGCGTCTTGTGGCTCTCGCCGGGAGGCAAAAAGAGCACCACGGGGGCTTCCCGAAAGGACTGCTGAATTTTATGTCCCCACAGCGCCCAGATGGGGGCCGAAGTGAGCACAAAAACGCGGCGCGGCAGCTTGCCCACTACGCGCTCAATGCGGGCGCCGAGGGTTTCAATCAGGCCATTGCCCACAATCACGTCGTATTTTTCTGAAGGTGTGTCGACTCGTATGGTTTGCACGCTGAATCCATCCTAAACTGTTCTTCTATGACTATGGATCCGATGTGCAGTCCGCTGACGTATGGTGAGGCGCAGCTATGAACGCAGTGTTCAACCTTCGCTCCACGGTCCTCTGCTTCTGCATGGCATTGGCGCTTGCGGGCGGCGCGACTGCCCAGTCGCATACGCGCCCGATTCCCGTGGGGCTCGATGCGTATCGGCAGTGGGAGCGATGGCCGGAGCAGAGGATCGGGATGCGCGCCTATATGCGCAGCACCTACGACCGCTCCGGAGGCAATGCGGATGCGTCGAACTTTATCTACCAGCTCTCCGACAGCTTCAATGCCACGCTCGATCTCGAGGGCCCGGGGATTCTGGTCTTCAGCCGGTTTAACCACTGGCATGGAAGCCCCTGGCATTTTGTTGTCGATGGGAAAGACAATGTTGTGGCAGAAAGCGCAAGCGCCGATCCGGCGCATCGCGTTCCGAACTCCATTTTCCTGCCCTCCGCGGCCTTCCCAAGCCCGCTGAATGAGACCTGGTCGACGACCAAGGGCGCCGACCTTATATGGACTCCGATTGAATTCCAGCACAGCTTTCAAATGGCCTACACCCGCACGCACTACGGAACCGGCTATTACATCTTCGACCGTTTCGTGCCCGGAACACCGCTTTCGCACCCGATCGGGAGCTGGAATGAAAGCCAGGCGCCCGGCAGCGATGTGCTCGATCTCATCTCCCGGTCCGGGACCGACATTGCGCCCGCCACCGGCGCGAGTGAGAAGAGCGGAACGGTGAAGGTTCCAGCCGCGGGCTCGGCGACTGTCGCAGACCTGAAAGGGAAGGCAACGCTGCGCGCGCTCAAGTTTTCCATCCCTCGCGATCAAGCGCGCGCCTTTCAGACCGTTCATCTGCGCATAACCTGGGACGGGCGCAAGCAGCCTTCCATCGATGCGCCCATTGCGCTGTTTTACGGGGCGGGAACTCTCTACAATCGCGATAATCGCGAATACCTGGTGAAGGCGTTTCCGGTGAGTATTCACTTTGCTGGCGATCGCATTGTGCTCTGGTGCTATTTTCCCATGCCGTTCTTCCGCTCCGCACACATCGAGCTGACAGGCGCGGGACAGGCCATAGATGGAGTCGAATGGAAGCTTCGTACCCTGCCGCTGCATCAACCGGCCAATCAACTTGCTTACTTCCACGCCACCTACCGCGACATTCCACACCCTGACCCAGGGCAGGACATGGTGCTGCTGGATACGCGGGGGCTGGAACAGGCGGAGGACTGGTCGGGGAGCTTTGTGGGCACATCGTTCATCTTTTCTCACGATGCTCACCTGAGCACGCTCGAAGGCGACCCGCGGTTTTTCTTTGACGACAGCCTCACCCCTCAGGCGCAGGGCACAGGGACCGAAGAGTGGGCCGGCGGCGGCGACTATTGGGGCGGTTTGAACATGACCTTGCCCTTTGTGGGTCATCCGGTGGGAGCGCGCAGCTCTCGGACTGCCCTCAACGACGAAGATAAAATCGAGTCGGCCTATCGCTTCTTACTGGCCGACCTGATGCCCTTCGGGAAAAATGCCCTCATTCGCCTGGAGCACGGCGGCACAAATGAATCGACCGAGCACTATGAGACCGTCGCGTACTGGTATGGGCTGCCTTCGGCATCGCTGGTGGAGACGGACCGATTGCAGATTGGAGACGAGGCCGATGAGCGGGCGCACAATTACCGCTCGCCCCAGGCCTCCGCGCCTTATGCAATCTCATCACGCTACGAATGGGGAGTGGACACGCTGGACGGTAAGGAAATATTTCCCGAGACGCAGGATCGCGGTCGCACCACTAGGACGACTTCGGAATTTCGCCTTCGCGTGCGTCCCGACAATTCTGGGGTTCTTCTGCGCCGCAAGCTCGATTATTCCATTGCTGACCAGCGGGCGGAGGTGTACATCCGAGGCGCATCGAAGCCTGAGTGGAAGCTTGCCGGAATCTGGTATCTTGCCGGGTCGAACACATGGGTTTCCTCTTTTCCCAAAGAAGAGTTGGGCGCGACGGAGCACATTGTTCACACATCGAATCGCCGCTTCCGCGAAGACGAATTCCTCGTTTCGCGCGACCTGACGCGCGGAGAGAGGGCCATCTGGGTGCGGATAAAATTTACGCCCGTCGATAGGCCATTGTTCCCCGGCTATCCCGCGGGCGAACGCGCATGGAGCGAGATCAAATACACCGCGTACAGTTTTGTTACTCCGAGCAGCCCGCGGTAGCTGTCTGTGCAGTGATCGCTTTGCCAATGTTTCATCGGCATCGGGGTTACGCTGATCTTTGCCTGGGTATGGCCTGAGAAGGAAGCACCATGAACGAAGTAACGTGAATTGCATCCAAATTCGCAGGAGGGGGTTGCGATGGCAAAGAAAGTAGCGGAACTGCTGGTGGATGTTCTGGCTGGGGCGGGAGTGAAGCGGATCTACGGCGTTTCAGGC
>JBEKEQ010000042.1:0-51420 GCA_050013735.1 Occallatibacter sp. | reverse complement strand
TTCAGCAGCTCGGCAATCTCTGAGCTATAGCGGTTCATGTGTTCCAGATAAATATTCATATCCGGATAGGCGTAGTGCAGCATGTCATGCCTGAGCTTGCCTCGCGGCCCCTTGAACTGCGGCGTCGAATGCGGCCCCACCCCCTCGCTCAGCCGCGCCAACCCCCGCCGGAACAGCCTCAGCTTGTGGTCGGGATAAAACCCGCCGTGCCGCATCCACCGCCCGAAAATCAGGTTCAGCCGCGGAATCCAGTAAGCGCCAAACTCCGGCTCGCCGCTCAGCACCGCGCGAATCTCGTCCTGCAACCCCGGCGTCAGCACCTCGTCGGCGTCCAGCAGCAATATCCAGTCTGAAGTGCACAGGTCGAGCGCCACGTTTTTCTGCTCTCCGTGCCCGCCGAAGGCGTGATAGCTGGTCTTTGCCCCGAACCCTTGCGCAATCTCCAGCGTCCGGTCCTTCGAGCCCGAATCCACAACGATAATCTCGTCGGCCCAGCGCACGCTCTCAAGCGTGCGCGGCAGGTTCGCCTCTTCGTTCATCGCAATCATGGCTACAGATAAGGTCTTGCGCATCGGACCAAGAATAAATCATCGCGGTTCCACCCATTGCTCCCGTCGGGACGGCGCGAACCGCTTTCTTTCCGCTCGATTACGTCTCCCCCCAAGCGCCAACACCGCCTCCGCCGTGCTAGAGTGAAATTCCACGGAGGTTAGTTCGGAATGGCGGCTGAGGTGCGGATCCCCGGAAACGACGAGACCATTGACTTGCAGCAGCAGGTCGCGCGATTGCAGGCGCTCCTCGAGGCCTCACGCCAGGTCCACTCGACGATTCACGAGGAAGAAGTTCTCGAGCAGGTCTTGAAGATCGTGGTGCGCGAGCTTGAGATGGCCGGTGCGGCGTTTCCCGGCACCGGCCTGGCCTATGGCGACGAGTTGCCCTTGAACGGCAATGGAGCGGCGGGAACCCTCGCCTCTTCGCTGGCCAAGTACCCCCTCCAGGACCGCGCCGGCGGAATGATGACGGAGTTAGTGGTCGCCGCTCCCGATGGCCGCGAGCTCACCCTTTACGAGGCCGACTTCATCGAGGGTCTGGCCCTCCAAGCCGCCGTCGCCCTTGAAAACGCCCGCAACCACAAACGCAACGTCGCCTTTGCCCGCGTTCAGCAGGACCTCGACGCCGCGCGGCTCATTCAGCGCTCGCTTCTGCCGCAAAGCCTCCCGTCCATCCCCGGCTACTCGGTGGGCTTCCGCTCTGACACCTGCTATGAGGTCGGCGGCGATTACCTCGATATTGTCGAGCAGCCAGACGGCAGCTTGCTCATTGCCGTGGCCGATGTGGCCGGCAAAGGCCTCGCCTCGGCCATCATGGCCACCAGCTTTCGTTCCGCCTTCCGCGCCATGGCCGTCACCGGCATGCCGCTGGCCGAGCTGGCCACGCGCATGAACCAGCACCACTGGGCCGAGGGCGAAGAAGCCCGCCGCCGCTATGTCACCGCCATTTTCCTCCGCCTCCATCCCGAGGCCGGCGGCGTTGAGGTCGTCAACGCCGGTCACAACCCCGGTTTCCTCGTCTTGCCCGGCGGCCACTTCCACGAATTCACTGCCGCCGGAACCCCCCTGGGACTGCTGCCGGGCATGAGCTACGTCAGCGAAAAGCACGTCTTCGACCCCGGAATGCGCCTCCTTTTCTACACCGACGGCCTCACCGAGGTTTTCAGGGGAGATGAAGAATTTGGTCCAGAAAGGCTTCTGGATGAATTTTCTAAGTGCCCAGCCCAGAAGGCTGATGGTATTCTCGATGCATTGTGGACCACGCTGGTTGAGTTTTCTGCGGGGGGCCCGCAGTCAGACGATATGACAGCACTGGCGCTGTGCCGGTGGAGGAGCGACGCGGAGATGTCGGCATGAGCGAAGTCAAAAGTACCACCGTCGAGGTGAGGCTTCCCTCGCGGATGGGCTTCGAGAAGGTGGCCATGAGCACGGCTTCCGCGGTGGCCAAACTCATGGGCTTCCCTGAAGATCGCGTCGAAGACCTCAAGACGGCAGTCGCCGAGGCCTGCATCAACGCCATCGAGCACGGCAACCGGCTTAATGAAAAGCTCTCGGTCGGCGTGGTGCTCTCGGCCCTTGAGGACTCGCTCGAAGTCAAGGTCATCGACGACGGCAAGGGCATGAGCAAAAAGCAGGCCACGCCCGACATTGACCGCAAGATGCATGGCGAGGAAGATCCGCGCGGGATGGGCATGTTTCTCATCCAGGCGCTGGTGGACGAAGCAGAGTGGGTGGCCGGCTCGGGCGGAAAAAGCAGTTATGTCCGCCTCGTAATCCGCCTGGATAAGGATGCTGAATAACCTGAAGGATACGGAGATCATCGATCGTGCAGAGTGAAACCAAATCACACGTTGACCAGCTCACTTCCCCGGCCGGACAACCGGTCACCGTCCTCCGCTTTGAGGGCGACATCGCCAGCACTTCAAAAGACGCTGTCCTCGGTGCTTACCAGGCGCTGCCCAAAGGCAGCATCAAACTGGTGCTGCTTGACTTCACCAAGGTCGACTACATCAACTCCAGCGGCATCGCGCTGGTCATCCAGTTGCTCATGGAGGCCACCAACGCCGGCCAGAAGGTTGTCGCCTTCGGACTCTCGCCGCACTTCACCAAGGTCTTCACCATGGTGGGCATCACCAAGTACGCTGGCCTCTTTCCCGGCCAGGCAGAGGCGCTCGCGGCGCTTTAGGAGCTTGTTGAAAAACTCCGGCTCTGTATCAGGGCACGACTTTATCCCCGCGCCGGGCCCTGCGCAAACTAGAAACGCCGCAATGAACTCCACGGTGAATCCCGAAGTCAATATCGAGGCAATGCAGGCGGCTCTCGTTGAGGCCGGCGTAGACGGCTGGCTGTTTTACGACCATCATCACCGCGACCCCATCGCAGGCCGCATCCTTGGCCTCGACGAGAAGGCCCACATCACTCGCCGCTGGTACTACTTTGTCCCCGCCGTGGGCGAGCCCCGCAAGCTCGTCCATCGCGTTGAGCAGGGCCGCCTCGATTCGCTTCCCGGCTCCAAGGCGCCCTACTCCAGTTGGCAGCAGCTCGCCGCCGGCCTTGAAGCCATGCTCTTCGGCGCCCGCCGCCTGGCCATGCAGTACTCGCCCAACAACGCCATCATGTATGTCTCCATGGTCGATGCCGGCACGGTCGAGTTCCTTCGCTCCATCGGCAAGCAGATTGTCAGCTCCGCCGATCTCGTCAGCCAGTTTGAAGCCGTCCTCACCGAGGAGCAGGTCGCCAGTCACGTCGCCGCGCAAAAAGCCATCGACACGGTTCTGGCCGAAGGCTGGCAGAAAATGGCCCGCAGCCTCCGCCCCGTCAACGGCGGCTCGGGCTCCCTCACTGAATTCGAAATGGTCGAGTGGCTCAGCGCCGCCATGCGCAATGAGGGCCTGGTCTGGGAGAACGGCCCCAACGTCAGCGCCAACGCCAACAGCTCCGACTCCCACTATGAGCCTACCGCCGAGCTCTGTTCGCCCATCCGCGACGGCGACTTCATCCTCATCGATATTTGGGGCCGCCTCGACAAGCCCGGCAGCATCTTTTACGACATCACCTGGACCGGCGTCGTGGGCCGCGAACCCACTGAACTCGAGCAAATGGTCTTTACCACCGTGGTCAAGGCCCGCGACGCAGCCATCGCCTTCGTCGAAGAGGCCTTTGCCACAGGCCGGCCCATCCGCGGCTTTGAGGCCGACGATGCCGCGCGCGAAGTCATTCGCGCCGCCGGTGTCGGTCCCTACTTCACCCACCGCACCGGCCACAACATCGCCCAGGAGCTGCACGGCTCCGGCGCCCACCTCGACAATCTAGAAACCCACGACGAGCGCCTCATCCTGCCCCACACCTGCTTCTCCGTCGAGCCCGGCGTCTATCTCCCCGAATTTGGCGTCCGCAGCGAAGTCAACATGCTCACCGCTCCCGGCAAAGCCTGGGTCACCGGCAAAATCCAGCGCGAACTTGTGCGCATCTAGCGTCCTGTCTCTAAAAACCAAAAGATAAGATAGCCCGCCATCCTGGGCAGCTTGGCCCGCCGCGTCGAGTTACGGTTGGCATGAACAACGTCGCCATTAACAGCCCCGGAGGGGCGCTGGATGTTAGCCCAGGACAAGCGCAGCGCAGTCCTGGGAAAGCTCCCAAAAAGATGCAAAGCCCCGTAGGGGCGTAAGAGACCATTCCCATGGCAGGCCGTCCCAGCCAGCCGGAGCGTAGCGGAGGGAGTCGAAGAATCGGCATTTCGTATCGAATGCTCGCACCAAAAATTGATCCGTCATCCTTGTATCTCTAAGAGGTCGGCATCTTCGCGAGAAGATGTTGAGGGGGAAACGGATTTCTCCGTGCCGATAAAACAACGTACGCCCGCCCAAATCCCCGCCCGCTGCGCACTGTTCACTGTTCACTGTTCACTGTCCACTGTCCACTGTCCACTGTCCACTGTCCACTGTCCACTGTGCCCAGCCCCCGTCTCGTTTTATCTCAGAGCTGATAGCTGACCCCTAACCCCCGCCCCTCTGCGGTATAGTCAAAAAGGAATGGCAACCGCACCAGACAAGACCGCCGCGGCACAGCCCGCACCCCAAGGGTTCGTCTATCTCCCTCTTATCGCCGGATGGCTGGTCCCCGGAGCGGGGCATTTTCTGCTGCGCAAGTGGGGCCGCGGAGCGCTGCTGGCCGTCTCCATCGTCGCCATGTTCGCACTCGGCCTCGCCATGCAGGGCAAGCTCTACGGCGGCGCGCACGACATTCTCGACCTGCTCGGCCTCGCCGGCGATCTCGGCAACGGGCTCCTGTTTGTTGTCAGCCGGGTTCTCGGCCTGGGCGCCGACCAGGTGCAGATCACCACGCAAGACTATGGCACGCGGTTCATCGTCGTGGCCGGCCTGCTCAACGTGATTGCCGCCGTCGACGCGCACCGCATCCGCACCGGGAGGAAGCAGTAATGTTCAAGCCCTCCCATTTCGCGGCAGTGCTGCTCTTCGCCCTCTTCGCGTCCGTCGTCTTCGGCATCACCCAGCGCGACACTCCCCGCAGCATGATCCGCTACGGAGTCTACTGTTTCGTCCTCTTCGTCGGCTCCGCCATCGTGCTCAGCTGGGTCATGTTCCTCATCGCCCGGTAATCCGTGGACAATTCGAAGTGTCAGGGCACGACTTCAGTCGTGCCAAAAGCGCAGTAAAAAAGCGCGGGCTTTACAGGTTGCAGAAAAACCCAATGATGTCAGCGCTCGAAGGTTTTGTAACCAGGGCCTGACTTCAGTCGGGCCGATAAAGCCAGCTAAATCAATGTCGGGCTTTACAGGTTGCAGAAAAACCCAATGATGTCGGCGCTCGAAGGTTTTGTAACCAGGGCCTGACTTCAGTCGGGCCGATAAAGCCAGTTAAATCAATGTTGGGCTTTAGCCCCTGCAAGAGTTGCGAGGGGCATTCATCTCAAGACGGACCTTTTTTCCGCAGCCCGTTTAGCCCCTGCCGGCGGTTCTTCCGGCAATTCGCCTTTCATTCGGGGTATTTCCGCAACCTCTTCCGCCCCTGCGAGAAAGTTTCCCTTTCAATCTGACCCTCCACCTGGCAATGATGGCCTTTCCAGGCTCCCCAAGGTAAAATTCTCGCGAACCGTTCTTCAGGAGAGATTCCCGATGAAAGAGTTCCGGGCCCTCATCAGCAATCAACTCACACGGCTCCTGGCGTTGGCAGTCCTGGCATCGCTGGCTGGCGTTTGTTGCGCGCAAGCCTCTGACCAAAATCCAATGGAAATAGCCACCAGGCTGATGCGGCAGCAGATCGGCCTGGACGCCGCTGCGCCGACTGTGAAGAACCCCGATGGACTAAAAATCAAATTCTCCAGAATTGGCGATGTTCAACTGCCCGACGGGAACTTTGTGCGCTACCGGCTCCTTATTCCCGGCGCGCCTGAAAAACAAGGCTACAACCTCGCAATTTGGCGAATTGGCGCGAAAGTGAAAATTTCCAACAGCCTGGTCTACGTCAATGCAAAGGGCCTTGTCATGTCGCACCTGCCCAATCCCGACCAGGAAAATAACGATTCGCTGCAGAAACCCGATGAAATCGAAGTCGACCTGGACGCCGCTCGCGGCGAGCCCATCCGGTACATGTTGTCGAGCCCAGACGGGAGGTTCTTTTTCCCAGGCACCATCGTTCTGCACCCGATCGAGGCCAAAGATGGAAAATGCCGGCTGGAGGCTCGGCTCGGGTTGCCCGAGGGTCAGTTTGTGCTGTTGTATGGCGATGGACTGACGCCGTTCTCTCACGTCCCCGTCCAGGCGGTGTCCGAGGGGGAAACGCATACCCCCATCATGACCGTGGACGCGCAGGGACATGGTGTCGCGTCCATCGCTCCATACGTTGCCGGGAAGGAAACCGGTACAGCCAAAATCTCCTTGGCCACCACCGGCTGTTCCGTCTCCGTTGACGTTCCGTGGGGAAAGGGAACCTATCACCGGTATTAAACAATCGAAAGCTAAAATCCGGAAACCGTCCACTGACAACTGACCACTGAACACTGACAGCTGCGAACTAACAACTGCCTTCCCGCTGCCAAACCGCCGCGTCAAACGTGTGCGCGCACGTGTAGCCCTCGGCAAAATACAGCTCGATAGCCTCCGCATTGGCTTCGGTCACCGTCAGTGAAATCTCGTTGGCCCCCAGCCGCGTAAAGCAAAACGCGGCCACTGACAGCAGCATCCGCGCCAGCCCGTGCCGCCGGTGTTCCGGGTGTACGCAAACCTGGGTAATGTGTCCGCTCTCCGGGCTTACCCGCGAGCCCAGCACCAGCGCCACAAACTCCCGCGTCCGCAGGTCCACCACCACGTGCGAAACCTGCGCTGAAAACGTCCCGCACCCTGAAAAGCGGACGATGTTGTGCAGAAATCTCTGCGAGCCCTGCGCTGACCGGTACTGATCGTTGATAGCGCTGTCCGGATGCCCGCGATACGCCTCGGAAATGAGCCGCCCCGCCGGCGACAAGTCCTCTTCGCGCCATGGCCGCAGCTCCAGGTGCGGGGGCAGTTCCACGCGGGGCGCAATCCAGCGGCCCTCAAGCTGCTGCACCAGGAACAGCCTGCGGAAAATCTCAAAGCCGGCTCGGCGAAAGGCGCCTGCATGAGCGCCCGCCGGGTGCAGCAGCAGTTGCGACTCCACCCGGTCAAGCTGCGGCGAGTTCAGCAGCATCTCAAACAGATGCTTCAGCAGCGTCTCTTCAATCTCGTGCGCCGACGGCCCCGTCTCGTCCGCGGCCAGCGCAAAAACATCCCCGATCACCGCCTTGGTTTCCTCGTACACGCAGAAGGAATACCCGGTAATCCGCCCATCCTCCACCGCCGCATACCCCGGCAGCATATGGTTGTCCAGATACTGCATCAGCAATTTCGAGCTGGCCGAATAATCCCAATGCAACCGTTGCTTCCACACTTCGCTCTCCGCCTCCAGCACCGGCCGCAGCGCTGGCGCAGCAAAGTGCCGCAGGTCGAGAATCTCGAGGTAAACGCCTGATGCCATGCCTGTTTCCTCAGCTGAGGGACGCATGCTGCCACGGCTGCAGAGCCTGCCCTCCGTGACTCCCCCACGCGCATGTGAGGTGGCTGATCGGTTTATCGGCTGCCGACCAGATAGACTACCAATTCCTGCTCTGGCCAGGCGAAGAGTTGCTCATAATGGCGGCCTTCCAGGTACTCTTCCAGCGCTTCCTGGGAATGCAGATCAACTCCTCCGCGGCCGGCCACGCGGACCACCAACAGGTGCTGCTCGTCGGGCACACCGGAATCCTCATAGTTGACGACTTCCCGATTGCGATAAAACGACAGGCCATATTCAATGTCGCGCCGGACCCGAAAAACCGCCACTGTCCCGTCGGGTGGTGTCAGCGTCGCCAATCTGTCGGCCAGCGGCCTCGCGGAATAAGCGCGATCCAGCAGATGAATCACGCGCTTGGTCGCGGGGATCCCCGGAATGCCGAACACCGGCCCCACTCCAAAGAGAAACAGCACCAGCACCACCAGCACTCCCGTCGTAACCAGGCGCAGCCGCACCACGCCGAACCCATTCACTACGATCAAAATCAGCAACGCGGCGCCGATTGCGGCCAGCGAAGCGGCGATCAGAGCGTGCCCGGGTGGAGTGACTGCGCCGTGGGCCACGAACCACGGCGCCAAAAGCACAGCCATGGTCATGATGCCGCAAAGCACCGCGTGTCCCAGCAGTACCCAGCGGTTCAGCCCCTGCCGGCGGCGGCGAAACAGGAAGTCCCCGGTCAGGATAGCGATCGGAGGAATGGAGGGAAGAATGTAGCCGGGCAGCTTGGACTGCGAAAACGAGAAAAACACGATGGGAATCAGCGCCCATATCACCAGGAATTCAGGGAACGCATCGCCGGGCCGGTTCACGCAAGGTTTGGCGTTGGGAGAATGGCGCAGCCGCCACTCGGCCACCGAGGTCAGAATGCCATCCACCAGCGCGCGGACGGCGATCACTGTCCAGGGCATCGTGGCCAGCAGCACCACGATCAGGTAGTACCAGATTGGCTGCCGATGCTCAAATCGGTCCGTGGCAAAGCGCAATAAATTGTGTTCGAAGAAGAACTCGCGAAAGAAGGTGGGGTTGTCATGCTGCACGGCGATAAACCACGGAAGCACCATGGCGAAGTAAAGCACCACCCCCGGCCACCAGAACGAGCGGCGCAAAATGGACCACTGGCGCCGCAGAAACGCGAAAGCAACCACGATGACGGCGGCAAGAAAGGGCGCCACCGGCCCCTTGGCCAGCGTGGCCACGCCGGTGAAAAAGTAGATGTCAAACAGCCAGAACTTTGAGCCCGTCTCGTACCATGCGTACCAGCCCAGAAGCCCTATGGCCAGTGGCGCGGCCATCTGCATATCGGTGGAGGCGCCCCGCGCAAAACCCATAATGCCCGCACAGGCCGCGGTAATCAGCGCAGCGTCCAGGTGCCCGCCAGGGCGGAAACGCCGCATGTGCAGGTAGATCAGGGCGATCATCACAAACGCAAAAGTAGTGGACGGCAGCCGCGCGCTCCAGTCATGGACCCCGAAATCGCGCAGCATAAACATGGCGCGCCAGTAGTAGAGCGCCGGCTTCTCAAGCCACGGCCGCCCGTAAAGGTAAGGAGTAACGCAGGCGCCAAGTTTGTCCTTCAGTGTGTGCGCGGCGTCAAACCGGCCCAGCATCTCGTGGGCAATCTGCGCATAGCGGGGCTCATCGGCGCCCACCAGCCCCAATCCATCGCCGCCCAGGAAAGGCGTAAGCCCATAAGCCAGAAAGAAGATCGTGAAAGCCAGAAAAACCGCCACTTCGCTGATCCCCGACCACGGAGGCATGCAAAAGCGCAGCGTTTCAGGCGAGTCAGGATCGGGAGGCTTGAGGAATGGCTTCAAATAGTGGATCACCCACTTGGGCAGCCGGGTTCGCCGGCCGGGGGGCGTTTGAGGGCCAGAGGATTCCAGAGTAGTTGCCACTTCGGGCCTGTACCTCAAAAAGAAGCGCGGATAGGGGGCTCAAGATTCAACAGGGACAAGGCTAACAGATTCGCGCGGAATCACAAGGGCTTTGCCGTCTGCGCTCAGCCCGCATGCCCGCGGAAGCCGGCCAGTCCGCGAAGCAATTCCTCCTGTATCTGCTCCACAGCGCGCCGCATCGGCCCCTCCAGTGTGCAGCCGGCGGCGTTCTCGTGGCCTCCGCCGCCCAGCCGCTCGGCAATCGCAGCCACGTTCACCGCTCCCTTGCTGCGCAGGCTCAGGCGTATCTGCCCTTCCGGCAGTTCGCGCAAAAAAACCGCGGCCTCTACCCCAGAGATGCACACCGCAAAGTTCACAATGCCCTCGCAATCTTCCTCCGCTGCGCAGGTGCGAACCATGTCCCGGTGCATCACCCACAGCCACGCCAACCGCCCTTCGCGTCTCAAGTTAGCCAGCGCCGCGCCCAGCAGCAGCATCTTTGCGGTGGAAGCGGAAAAGAACACATCCTGGGCAATGCGGATGGGGTCGGCCCCGGCCACCACCAGTTCATGCGCCAGGGCAAAGGTCTCGGCCCGTAACGACCCGTAGCAAAAGCCTCCCGTGTCCGTCAGCAGTGAAGTGTACAGGCACGTGGCCATCTCCCGCGTCAGCGTGGCTCCTGCGGCCTTCACCAGCCGCAACACCATTTCGCCCACGCTGGCCGCTTCGCCGTCGATCCAGTTCAGTTGTGCGAAATCGTTGCCGCTGATGTGGTGGTCGATGTTGATGAGGAACAGATTCTCCAGCCCCTGCAGCCGCGTGCGTTCCACGCTGTCGCACTCCAGCAGGATCGCCGCGTCATACGCGCCATTTACCCGCATCGCGCAGCGGATGCTATTCGCTCCCGGCAGCCCCGAATAGATGGTTGGAATGCGATCGGCCGTCACCAGGTCGGCCTGCTTGCCCATCTGCTCCATCAGCATGCCCATGGCCAGCATGCTGCCCACAGCATCGCCATCCGGCCGGGCGTGAGAGCAAACCAGGAACCGCTCCCCTCGCCGCAAGACCTTGAGAATCGCGTCCACGGTATTTGCTGACGCATCGACACGCGGGCCGGGCGCAGGTTTCTGGCCAATGGGTTCCATGCCCGTTTACTCCGCCTGCACTTCCTGTTCCACCGGAGGCTGCTCCTCCACGCGATTTTTTTGCCGTTTGCGCGACCTGTCCATTAACTCTTCGATGCGCGCCTGGAAGCGTCCGGAGCGGTCGGCCAGAAAAGCCAGCTCAGGAACGTGGCGCACGCCCATCCGTTCCTTCAACTCGTAGCGGATGTAGCCCTTGGCTGCCTCCAGGCCGGCAATCGTGTCCACCTCGGCCTTGGCAATGTCTTTCACCGCGCTGTCCACGGCCACGTAAACCCGTGCCGACTTGCCGCCGGGGTTCAGCGCCACCTCGGTCACGTAACAGAAATTGATGCGCGGATCGGAAAGCTCGCCCTCGATCATGGTGGCAATTTCCACCCGCAGCGTCTCCGCCACCCGGTCCTGATGGTGCTTTCGCGCTCTATGCTCCGGCATAAGTCCCTCCCAACCGGGGTAAACCATTCAGCATACCAGAGCGCCCGCCGCGCCACTGAGTTGCCCCATAGAACGGTAGTGGCGCAGTTTGAAGGCTAGGGGCTTTAAATGCTGCGAAAAAAACTTCCTGGAGAAGGGCCTCGCACAGGTCTTGTATCAGGGCGCGACTTTAGTCGCGCCGTAAATGACACAAAACAAAGATCGGGCTTTACAGGCTCCGGAAAAACTCAATGACGTCAGCGCTCGAAGCCTTTGTAACCAGGGCCTGACTTCAGTCGGGCCGATAACGCCAGTTAAATCGATGTCGGGCTTTGGCCCCTGCAAGAGTCGGGGTTGCATTCATCCCAAGCTGGACCTTTTTCCGCGGCCTGTTTAGCCCCTGAACAACGCTTCCCACCCGTTTCGCTTAAATCCCCGAGTTTTTCCGCATCCTGTTTAGCCCTGTGGGACTGTTTTCTTTTCAAACTGACCCACTACCCACCGGCCTCTCCGTCCCCCAGAGCGACGAAACGCGAAGCCGCTCCCGCAACCGCTAACTCGCCGACTCGCTAACCCGGCGTAGCCGGGGCTAACCTGCTGCGTTCGTTGAAAAATTGCCCGCGGCTGCTTTACAGAAATATTAGGCCAAAATCCCGCCTTGCCGCCCGCCTCGAACCCTCAAAACGGCTGTCTTTGACGAAATTCGCCAACGTCACCTGCCGTGGCCCCGCGATTCCGCCGCCCGCTTCAGCTCGGCTATATCGAACTTTTTCATCTTCATCATGGCCTGCATGCCCTTGGAATGCTTGACCCACTCAAACAGTCCCGAAGGCACAATCTGCCAGCACAGCCCGAACTTGTCCTTGAGCCATCCGCACTGGATCTCGCTTCCGCCTTCGGTCAGCTTTGCCCAGTAGTAATCAATTTCCTCCTGCGTCTCGCAGCGCACCACAAACGAAACGGCCTGGGTGAACGGGAAGCCTGGTCCGCCATTCAGCGCCGTAAACCTTTCGCCGTCGAGCTCGAACGAGATCGTCATGATTCCGCCCTTGGGCCCTGGAGCATCGCCGGGATTGCGCAACTCGTCCAGCCGCCGCGAGTTCTTGAAAACCGAGAGGTAAAACTCCACAGCCTCTTCTGCGTTCGAGTCAAACCACAAGAACGGCGTAATGCGGGGAAACTTTTCAAACGCGCTCATTCAGACCCTCCTGACTCTCGGTGCGATGACCCGATCCTTCATCGGGTTGCCGCGTCCTCATCCGCGGGACAGACAGCTTTTGAGAAATTTTAAACACGCGGCGATTGCAAAAGGCAACTCGAATATGTACTTTACTTTTGTGGCTAGGGAACCTCGTCAGACCGCATTCTTCGCGGAGATTCATCGTTGGCTCAAGCAGCGCAACCCCAGGCCGTCTATTCCACCCATCCAATCTATTCCCCGAAAGGAAAATCGAAACCATGACACTCACCACCTATCTCAACTACGGCGGCAACTGTCGAGAGGCTCTCAGCTTTTACGAAGCCCATCTCGGCGGAAAAATCCTCAGCATCTCTACCCACGGCGAAATGCCCGGCGCAAAGAACCTCACGCCCGAACAGGCCAATGCGGTCATGCACGCCCGCATCCAAATCGGAGGCGCGACCATCATGGCCAGCGACGTTCCTGTCGATCGTTTCCAGCCCATGCGCAGCGTCTATCTCGCGCTTGGGGTCGACACCGATGAGGAAGCGGAGCGCATCTACGCCCTGCTCTCCGACGGCGCGGAAATCTTCATGAAGATGGAAGAACAATTCTTCGCTTACCGCTTCGCCATGCTCCGCGACAAGTTCGGCACCTCGTGGATGATCATTCACGAAAAAACCATGCCCCAGCGCGCCTGAGGGTTGCACGCTTCCAATCGCGTGGGCACGGGCTTTTAACTGATCACTGTCCACTGTCCACTGTTCACTGTTCCAGATACTCCCAGAACGAGTCAGACAGCTCCGCGCCGAGTTCGTTGAGCATTCGGCGCGCGGCGCGTTCAACCTCCTCAATCAGTCCGTGCAGGTAGTCGCGCGAACGTGAAACAGCAACCACGCCAATGGTCGCCGACTGCCAGGTCACCGCTTCGTCCAGCTCGGCCACGGAGATATTGAAGCCCTGCTTCAACTGGTCCTTCAGCGAGCGCACCACCTGCCGCCGGTCCTTCAGCGACTGGGCGTGCTCGATGCGAACTTCGAGAGTCAGTTGGGCGACGGCCATGGTGATTCGGAAATTACACCGCTAGTTTAAGGCTGTTCTTCCATCCGCGCGAAGTTTTTTCAGGGGAACCGGCTCTCTTTCCTATGGATCTGAAGAGCCAAAAAGTGTCAGGGCACGACTTCGCCGGGGGCCCCGGTAAACTCGTGCCCTGATACAAAACATTCCTATGCACTCCCACCCATCGGACAAAAAGACGTCCGATGGATGGGGCGCAGGTTCATCAACCGCGGGCCGGCGCTGCGACTTTGGGCGAGCCTTGAGAGACGCGGGTTAGAAGCGGAAGTGAACTGCCAGTTGTGTGCTGCGCGGGCCTCCGCCGCCCAGGTAGGGGTTGCCGCTGCCTACGTCGGGCGTGGCGGTGGTGGTTAGATATTGGCCGGGGCCGGTGGCTGCCACCAGGCGATCTCCGCTGACGGTCGCGTTGCCAAAGGCGTCGATGCCGAATCCGGGAAGGAGCGGGTTGCTGAAGTTGGGGTGATTGAGCACGTTGAACAGATCGCAGCGAAGCTCCATGGTGAGCGATTCAGTGAGGTGCGAGGTCTTGGTCATGGAGAAATCGAAGTTGGTGTAGTTGGTTGAGTTGAAGGCATTGCGGCCTTCGCTGCCGGGATGTCCGTTGATGCAATCGCCGAAAGTGGGGCTGCTGGCCGTGGTGTCAATGGTGCAGGGCGCGGCGAACGCGTCGAGGTTGAGCAGGTTGACGCCGCTTGCGCCGGCGTGCGGATTGCCGATGATGTCAGGGCGGCCGAAACCTTCGCCGCTGCCGTTGTAACCGAAGCCGGCGTCGGGGTCGGCATCGAGAGTTTCAAAAAGATAACTGACGGTGTAGGGCTGGCCAGTGGCGAAGTTGAACATGCCGTCGAGCGCCCAGCCGTTGGCGGCCCATTTTGCACGGTCGAAATTGCGGAGATTGTACGTCCAATACCACTGCAGGCGCTGGCGAACGTCGAAGTTGGAGCTGGCGCGATCTCCGCGGGGATTGAAGCTGTCGTCGGGCTGCGAGGCGTTGGGAACAAAATCCAAATCGTCGCTGGCGTCGTCAATGGAATGCGACCAGGTGTAGTTAAGTGTGGAAGTGACGCCATGCCAGCCTTGCATCTTCAACGTGGCTTGCGCGGAGTTGTAGTTGGAGAATGCGCTGGTTTCAATCTGGTTGATGTAATAGAGCGGGATGTTGACGAATGACCCGACGGAATACGTGGGGAAGCATTGCTCGCCGTATGTGATGGTCTGGCCGTTTCCGCACTGGTCGACGGTTCCGTTCACAATATTGAATTGGTTGAGATCGCGGAAGTGGTAAAGGTGGCGGCCTTGCGAGCCAACGTAACCGATTTGGAGCGCAATTTTCTTTGTGAGCTGCGATTCGATGTTGAGGTTGTAGGTGCCGTACCTCGGGGTGACCAATTTCTGGTCGACGGTGAAAACGCTGCTGGGGGTGTAGTCGCCGAAGATGGGGACGCCCGCAGTGATGGTGGAGACCACCGGGGATGCGAAGCCGATGCTGTTGAATGCCGGGCCGGCCTGGCCTGCATTGGTGTTGTAGGCCTGGTTGCCCACGAAAAAGTCCTGCGATGAGCCGTCGTAGTAAATTCCGCCGCCGGCCCTGACCACCAGCTTGCCGTTGCCGAGGAAGTCGTCAGCGAGGCTCAGGCGCGGCGCGAAGCCCTTCCAGTCTTTGGGATAGAGCGACGCGGGCCCGCCGGGGGCGCCGACTGTTTCAATGCCGCCGGTGGCGACGTTGAAGATGCTGAATGCGTTGTTCTTTGCGCCGATGACGCCGAAGTAGTCCCAGCGCAGGCCATAGTTGGCGGTGATGTGGGCGCTCAGGCGCCAGGAATCCAGCAGGTAAGCGCCGCTGTTGTTCTGGTAGGAGTAGCGCGTGGGGTCGCCGTCGGCGGAACTTCCGCCGTCTACTGTGCCGGCAAGAAAATCGTTGAGGCTGTTGAAGACCAGTTTGCCGCGATGCCCGGAATCGATGAAGCTGTTGATGAAGGTCCGGCGCCACTCGTAACCGGTCTTGAAGCTGTGCCGGCCTTTGATGAGCGAGACGTTCCCAAACAGTTGATAGTTCGTATCGATGCGGCCGCGCGGATCGCTGGACGTGGCGCCGATGGGGCTATATGCGCCGATGTCGATGGTGGGCAACCCCAGGTCGAGCGTGCTGTAGCCGGGAGGCAGCGTGTTCAGGCCATAAGCTGTGTCCGGATTGAGGCCGGTGTCCTGGGGTATGAACTGCTGCAGGAAGCGGTTGTAGCCGCCGCGCAGCTCGAAGATGAGGTTTGACCGGGGAACGGAAGTGTAAGACAGCGAAACAATGTTTACGTGGGTGGGCGTGGTGGTGTTGTAGCCCGGAGCGCTGCTGCCGGTGTAGAGCATGCCCAATGGAAAGCTCTGTATGCCGTGGCTGAAGAAGTAGCGTCCGGTGAGCAGATCGCCGGGGCTGAAGAGATGGAGATGCTGATCGGCCTTGGCAATGAGGTTGTCGCTGTTGTTGTTAAAGGGCGTGGTGAAGGTTTCGTTGCCGGTGCCTGCGGCCGGCAATGTTCCCCAGGGACTGGCGGCGAGCAAGCTCTGGATGACGGGGTTGATTCCGCCGGCGGGTGTGTCGGCGGTGATGTCCGCCTGGGTTGGAACCGTGCCCAGCTGGGGCAAGCCGCCATTCTCTCGTTGTCCTTCATAGGCAACAAACCAGAACGACTGGTCTTTGACGATGGGGCCGTCAGCAGAACCTCCAAATTGGTGGTTGATGAACGAGTTTTTGGGCTGGGCGTCGGTATTGAAGAAGTTGCGCGCGCTCATGACGCCGTCGCGAAAATATTCAAACGCGCTGCCGTGGAAGTGATTGGTGCCGCTTTTGGTGACGATGTTGACAGTGGCGCCGGAGCTGCGTCCGAACTCCGCCTCAGCGCTGCCGGTGACGGGGATTTCGGCCAGCGCATCGACAGGAAGGATGGTCGAAGGGCAGCCCCACACGCCGGCCTGGTTGATCGAGGGCAGGTTGCGGTAGCCATCGTTCATATCTGTGCCGTCGAGCAGATAGTTGTTTGAGCGGCCGCGGTTGCCGTTGAGGCTGAACAATCCATAGGAGCCGGCCGATTCGGTCGATCCCACGGGATCGCTGCTGGAGCCCGGAACAAGTTCAAGGAGCTTGGTAAAGTCGCGCCCGTTCAGCGGCAGCTCGGCGGCCTCGGCAGCTTCAATGGTGCCGCCCGTGGTGTCAGAACTGGACTCGACCAGTGGCACATCGGAATGCACTTCGACCACTTCCTGAACCGTGCCTGTGGCAAGCGTGATGTCGGCGCGCGTGGGCGATCCGACGCTGACAGAAATTTGCGTGAGGGTAGTGGTGCGGAAGCCCTGCTTTTCGACCGTCACGTTATAGGCGCCGAGCGGCAGTTCCGAGGCTACATACTCGCCCCGATCATTTGCGTTGACCGTGCGCGACAAGCCGGTGGTTGGGCTGAAGACCTTAACCTGAATGCCGGACATCACCGCTCCGGCGCCGTCGGTAACGGTTCCTTGAATGCTTCCCCGAAAGGTCTGCGCCGCGGCAGTTGGTGTGCTGACGCAGGTTAGAAAGGCAGACAGAACTGCGATCGCGCCTGAATAGGCGAACGAGCGGCTTTTCATGAGGCCGTGCTCCTTCAAATTTTCTGGGGAATTGTTCGAATAGTAACACGAGTGCAGCGAACCGGACGTAAAGACGGTATAAGGAAATGGCAGATCGCCCGCGCAGGCGCGTTCCTCAGCGTCGCGGAAATGCAGGTCCTTCGACTTCCTGCGCTGCGTTACGGTCGCTCAGGAAGACAGGTTGCTTTGTGATACGAGCTTTAAACTCAGAGCCCCGGCAGAAATTTCGTTTATGGGGTTTCAGTCAGGGCGTCGGTGGCTTTGGACATTTGCGCGGTGCGCTCGATTTTGTCCCAGTTGAAGGGCTTGCCGTCAATGGCGCGCTTGAGGGTTTTGAACAGGACAACGGAGAAGACCTGGCGGTAGGCGAAGCGCTGCAGCCAGATGTGGAAGAGGAGCCAGCGGTCGCCCTTGTTGGCGGGGTGACGGCGCTCGAGCGAGAAGGCGATGGACGAGGTGACGAAATCGATGAGGAGGAAGCCGACGAAGTAGACCACCAGCTTTTGAAAGCTGGCCGCGGAGGCGGAGAGCGGGTGGTAATGCAGGTCGACGAAGTAGCTGATGACGCCATAGATGAACATGAGGTCAATGAACGGCGAAACGAGCGGCAAGAGCATTTGGAAGACGAGGATGTTGGGCAGTGCGAAAAGTCCCATGGCCTTGTTGCGAATGAATGCGGCGCGGTGTTTCCAGACGGCCTGGAGGGTTCCGAAGGACCAGCGGAAGCGCTGGCGCATGAGGCCTTTGGCGTCGATGGGGGCCTCAGTGTAGGCCAGGGCGCGGTCTTCGTAGTCCACGCGGAGGCCCTGCTCAAGGAGGTTCATGGTGAGGTCGGCATCTTCAGCGACGGTGTTGAGGGGATAACCGCCGGCGGCCTCGACGGGTGCGGTGCGCCAGGCGCCGATGGCTCCGGGAACGACGGTGACGACATGGAAGAGATCGAGGGCGCGGCGCTCGAAGTTCTGGCTGGTGATGTATTCAAGGGCTTGCCAGCGGGTCCAGAGATTGACGCGGTTGCCGACCTTGGCGTTGCCGGCCATGGCGCCGATGCGGAGATCTTCAAAGTGCGGGATGAGCTTGGAGATGGCGTCGGCGGCGATGACGGTGTCTGCATCGATGCCCACATAGATTTCCTCGGTGATGCGCTCAAGGGCGAAGTTGAGCGCGGCGGCCTTGCCACCGTTGGGCTTGGAAAAGACCTGGATGTGGCCGGCGGCAATTTCAGCGGCGTAGGCTTCGCGGGCAACGTCGAAGGTGCGGTCGAGCGAGCCGTCGTCGATGACGATGACGTGAAGGTTCTTGTAGTCTGAGTTCAGCACCGAGCGGATAGTGCGCACGATGACGGTTTCTTCGTTGTAGGCGGGAATGAGAACGGCGACGCGGGGATTGTAGCCGGGCGAGGCGTTGGCGTGGGGCTTGCGCAGGCGGTCGATGATGGCGAAAAGGCCGACGATGATAAGGCGGGCGCTCATAAGAATGTCGCCGGCGAAGAAGACAAGAACGATGAAGTTGACGATGAAAGCCAGGCCGGAGAAGGCGATGGAATCCGGGAGGGCCGCGAGGTATCCGCGGAAGGTGAGCCGGGGCATGACTTCGGCGGTGGTCTTGCCCATGAGGGCCGAGACCGGGACGATGGCGTAGCCGCGGGCGCGGAGAGCGTCAATAAGGACGGGGAGGGCGGCGACAGTGGGCGAGCGGTCGCCGCCGCCGTCGTGCATAAGGATGACGGAGCCGCGAAACTGCGGCTTGACCTTCATGCGGTCTAACTGGGCGAGGACAGATTGGGTGATCTCGGCGGGAGATTTGCGGGGATGCTCGTTCCAGTCGTCGGTGTCGATTTTGTCGCCGATGATGGTGTAGCCGGCTTGCTGGATCTGCTCGACGGGGGCGGCCTGATCGTCGGTGTCCGGCTCCTGATCGATGTCGTAGGGAGGGCGGAAATAGAGGGGCTGGATGCCGAGCTTGCTTTCAAAAAGCCGCTCGGTGAGCCTGATTTCGAGATCCAGTTGGCGGTTTGAGATTTCGCTGATGTCGGGATGGGAGTAGGTGTGGTTGCCGATCTCATGGCCTTCGCGGACGATGCGCTTCATGAGGCCGACGTTTTCCTGGGCCTCGGCGCCGATGAGCATGAAGGTGCCCCTGGCGTTTTTGCTTTTAAGTATGTCGAGAATTTTTGGCGTCCACTTGGGGTCGGGTCCGTCGTCGAATGAGAGCGCCACTTCGTTGGGGTGGTAGCCGTAGTACTGGACGGTATAGGTGCGGGGATAGACATCCATGTGCTCATCGACGATGAGCTTCTTGCGCGGGTCAGACTCTTCTGTTTCGAGCTGGATGGTGCGCTTGCCGGGCTGGGGCAGGCCGGTGACGCGGAGAATGTCTCCATCGCCCTCGTTGTCTACATCGTGGCCGGGCTGAACGGTGCTGAGGGCCTGGAGCGATTCAGGAGCGCTGGGCTTGTCCCAAACACTCCATAGCGAACCGTCTTCCTCGCCCAGGCGCCAGAGGGCGAAGGTCTGAAGGCCGAGCTGGCGGGCGGCGCGGAGCTCGTTGAGGACGGTGACGCCATCCAGGAACCAGACGACATGGCGCTGGTTGAGGTCTTCGTCAATGTACTCAAAGTGGGGATTGAGGGAGTCGTAATCGAGGTCGAGGTCGGCATCGGAGTCGGAGGCGCGCTGCCAGGCCTCGGAGATGTGAAGATCTTCGGTGCTGAGGACGCGGGGTTTGGTGTGCCTGCGCGCTTTGGCATCGGGAATGGAGAGCGTCCAGTCATAACCGTAGCTGGCGATGGCGCAGATGAGCTTATCTTTGGGAACGGATTTGAGAACCCGGCGCAGGTTTCCGACGAACCAATCCTGGCTGGCGATTGGACCGGGATCGCTGGTGGACTGGTGCTGGTCGTAGTTCATGAGGATGATGCCGTCGGAGTTGGCGGCGATCTGATTTAGATCGGCGTCGGGCGTGGAGACGGCCAGGTTGACGTAGAGGCGCAAGTTGCGCGGGTGCATGTCGGCGTTTAGCTCACGAATGAAGAGCAGGTAGGCCGGGATGTCGTTGTCGGGAAGGCTTTCAAAGTCCAGCGAAAGGCCGCGATACACCGGGAATGCGGTGAAAAAGCGAATCAGTTGGCCGCGCAGGGCAGCGCGCTTGCCGGGGTCGGCGAGCATGGCGCCAAGAGCCGGATCCCAGGACTGGGTGTTGGGGTTGAAGTTGTTGAGGTGGGGAAAAATTTCAGTATCTTCCTTGGCCGCCTGGATGACGCGCTTGACGCGGTTGTCGTCGTCGGGGTCGTGAACAGCGGCGCCGTCAATAATGGGAAACTCGCGATGGGTGTCGTTGTTGACGGCCAGGAGGGTTGGCTGCGGGGCGTCGACGTGGAGCCATTGGGGAAAGAGGAGGTCGAGCTGGTGGACGTGCTGCTTGAGAGATGAGTAGCTGGCGGCATCGTCGGTGACGTAGTAGGCGGCGCGCAAACCCTCGCCGGTGTTGAAGGGGATGTCAGATGGCTTGCGTCCGGTTTTGCGGCGAGCGGGACGGGCTTTGGCGCCGCGCAAAAGAGGGGTGCGGTCGTTGAGGGCCTTGTAGTTGTGCTTGGGTACAGGCAGCAGCAGCTCGGGCAGGTGCTGATTGCGCAGGACATTGAAGATAAAAGCCGCCAGGACCAGCGTGAGCAGGACGGCCGAGGCATCGAGGATGCGGCGGAGGCGCTTCCAGCGCTTGCGTTGGGGGTCGAAGAATATTTGTTTATCGGGCATGAACAGTCAGAATCCATTCTACGTGGGCGCATTGCGGGGCGGTAGTCTACGGTAGACAGGACGAAACGTATGGAAGCTCGGCCCGAGAACCGATTGCGGGAGTTGCGGCGCAGAAATGGTAAAGCCGGAGCTGTGCGCGCGGCGCTGATGGTTGCTGCGCCGCTGGCCGCCGGCGCGTGGATGCGCTTGTGGATGCTGAAGGCGTTTCCGCAGATTTCAGGGGACACGCTGGTCTATGGAGGGTTGGCGAAGAACCTGCTGCTGCATGGGCGGTTTGCGCTGACAGACGGAAGCGGCGCGCTGCACGAGACGTTGATCCGGCTGCCGGGGTATCCGCTGTTTCTGGCTGCCTGCTTCAGGCTGTTTGGCGTGGATAACTACGACGCCGTGGCCTGCGTGCAAATTGGCCTGGAGCTGCTGGGCTGCCTGCTGCTGGCGGATTTTGTGCGGAGGATTGCATCGGATGGAGCGGCGCTGGCCACGCTTTGGCTGGCGGCGCTTTGCCCGTTTACAGCTTCGTACGCTTCGGCTCCGCTGACGGAGACGGCGACTCTGTTTGCGATTGCGCTGGCGCTGTGGGCGACGGGGCGGTTTAACGCGCGGCCGGGGTGGGGGAGCGCGTTGTGGTTCACGTTTGCGGTGACGTTTGCGGCATTGCTGAGGCCGGATGGGGCGCTGGTGGGGGTGGTGTTGGCGCCGGGGTTGTTGATGGGGTCGTGGGGGAAGGCCTCCGAGAGGCATCCCTCAGGGGCTAAACAGGCTGCCGAAAAACCCAATGATGTCAGCGCTCGAAGGTTTTGTAACCGAAAAACCCAATGATGTCAGCGCTCGAAGGTTTTGTAACCAGGGCCTGACTTTAGTCGGGCCGATAAAGCCAGTTAAATCAATGTTGGGCTTTAGCCCCTGCAAGAGTTGGCAGGGCATTCATCTCAAGACGGACCTTTTTTCCGCAGCCTGTAAAGCCCCGGCTATTCTATTGGCTTTATCGGCGCGATTGAAGCCCCACCCCAGCGACGAAGACCTGTCGCCGGGGACCCCGGTGAAGTCGCCCCCTGATACAGAGCCTCTCCAGCGGATGCCTGAGATGAATTCTTCCGCGGCCTCTATGACCCCGACCGACCAGCCCGTGCCCTTTGCCCGGCATGGAGGCGTTGCATTGGCGCGGATGGGGGTGGTTTGCGTTTTGCTGGCGCTGGCTCCGTTTGCAGTGTGGACGGGCCGGAACTGGAAGGTGTTCCATGTGATTGAGCCGCTGGCGCCTCGCTATGCCACCGATCCGGGCGAGGCGGAAAATCCGGGCTGGCAGCGGTGGGTAAAGAGCTGGTGCCTGGATTTCGTGTCGACGTACGACATTTACTGGAATGTGCCGGGCGGGCCGTTCGATGTGAGCACACTGCCGCAGCGGGCCTTCGATTCGCCGGCGCAGTATGCGGAGACGGCGGCGCTGGCGGCCGAGTACAACAGCAACGGGCAGGATTTTACGCCGGGAATGGACGCGCGGTTTGCGCAGTTGGCGGACGAGCGCGCGAGGGCGCATCCGCTGCGGTTTTATTTGTGGCTGCCCCTGGGCAGAGTGGCCGATATGTGGCTGCGGCCGAGGGTGGAGAATTTGCCCATCGATTTGGACTGGTGGGTTTATGCGCACCACAACGATGAAACGCGCTTCAGTTGGGAGTGGGCGGGACTGAATGCGGTCTATCTGCTGCTGGGGTTGGCCGGGCTGTGTTTCAGGCCCCGATTCTGGGGGTTGATGCTTGGGTATATGGTGCTGCGGAGCGCGTTGTTGTGGACGATAGAGGCGCCGGAAGCGCGGTACACGCTGGAGTGTTTTCCGATGCTGTTTGCGCTGGGGGGAATTGCGATTTGGGGAAGCTGGCGGAAGGTTTCGGGGTTTTGGCTGCGCGGGCAAGAACAGTAAAAGACCCGGTCCGAAAATAGTGTTGAGGTCTCCCGCTCTTGCGCCCACAAGACGAGACGCAGGTCCTTCGACTCGCTGCGCTCGCTCAGGATGGCAGAATGAGGCACGGAGTTTCAGTACTTATAGGCTGGATCAATAACTCGCCCGGCGAACGCTGGATGCGGGCCGTGACTATTTGGCCGGTTCCAGGGTAAAGGCGTCTTTGGGCAGGCTGGTGTTGACCTTGAAATTTGAATAGAGACAGATCTTGGAGCTGGCGGCGTTGAGAACGAAGACCTGCTTGAGGCTGAGGGCGCGATTGGGATCGACCCAGATGGTGACTTTGGCCAGGTTCTTGCGAACATCAGCGTCTTTGGCGATCAGCTCGAGTTTTTCGGTCTTGATGGTGGTCTTGCCATCGGAGAGCTGCTCCGAGCCGAGGTCCTTGATGTCCCATTTTGATTCAAGGTCTTTGCCGCTGGCTCCGAAGCCCAGCATGATGTAGCTTTCCCACTTGGCGGCCTGGGGATAAGACATCACAGCGGATTTGTCAGAGTCGCGCAGCTTGAGAACGCCGTCAACGAATGTGTATGCCTTGGTGGAGGGCTTGCCGTTGTGCTGGCTGAAATGCACGCCCATGCGGAACGCGGCGGCCTTGCGGTCGTAGTAGACGACGCCGTTGAAGACGTCCTTGTCGTAGACAGGATCGCTGGTGATGTCGTCAAACTCCACGTCGGCCGAGGTCGAGTGGAAGTTGGCGGCGGCGGCGTCGAGCTGATGGAGAACTTCTTTGAGGTCTTTCTGATCGGCGGGGGCGGCAAAAGCGGAAAGGCCGGGTAGGGCAATGAGTGCGATGGCGGCAAGAGCGAGCTTGATTCCAGGATGCATTGCAATCCTCAACGTAATGGACGCCGGAGGGCTCCAGTTGATGCAAGGAAAATGAGTTGCGGGTAAAAAAGTGAGTTCTATGGTGAGCGGCCCAGAGTTAGCGATGGGCCCAGACTTTCCACGCGATATTGCCCTGGGCGTCCGTGACGGTCTCCCAGCGGGTGACAAAGACGGCGTCGCCGGTGACCGGCTCGATGGCCTTGCGGAGGGCCTTCTTTACGGCTTTGTCTGAGGCGGCGGTCCGCGGGTCGAGATTCACATCGGAGGCGGCGACGGTGACGATGAAACCGTGATCGTCGTCGCCGATGACCTGGATGGGATGGTGCGGGCCGGCGATGGAGGAGGGCTGGTCACCGTAGCTCCATCCGGGAATTTGCGGCGTGAGGAAGATGAAGAGCAGGATGATGGTGACCATGATGTCGTAGTGAAACGAGCCGCGAGGATAGGTCCAGTAGAAGTAGCTGAGAAAAAGCTGGCGCAAGGTGCGGCGGGTTTGAGGCGGAGCGGTTTTGGCGGCGAGGATGGGGTCCATCAGGATTCCTTTGCTGTATTCTCCGCCGTAATTTTTTCCAGGCCGCCCATGTAGGGGCGAAGGGCCTCGGGAATGACGACGGAGCCGTCGGATTGCTGGTAATTTTCGAGGATGGCGAGCCAGGTGCGGCCGACGGCCAGGCCGCTGCCGTTGATGGTGTGGACAAACTCGGGTTTGGATTTTGCGCCCTTGTCGCCAGACGGGCGATAGCGGATGTTGGCGCGGCGGGCCTGGAAGGCTTCGAAATTGGAGCAGGACGAGATTTCGCGGTAGAGCTGCTGGCCGGGGAGCCAGACTTCAAGGTCGTAGGTTTTAGCGGAGGAGAAGCCGGTGTCGGCGGTGCAGAGCAGGACGCGACGGTAGGGCAGGCCGAGGGTTTCGAGGATCTCTTCGGCGTCGCGGGTGAGCTGTTCGTGCTCGCGGTCTGAGTCTTCAGGACGGGTGAATTTCACCAGCTCGACCTTTTGGAACTGGTGCTGGCGGATGATGCCGCGAGTATCTTTGCCGGCGGCGCCCGCCTCGGCGCGGAAGCAGGGGGTGTAGGCGGTGAAGCAGATGGGCAGGCGGGCGTCGTCGAGGATTTCGTCGCGGTAAAGGTTGGTGACGGGAACTTCGGCGGTGGGGATGAGCCAGTGGTCGGCGTCTTTGAATTCGCCGCGAGCTACGGCTTCGGCGTCGGCGTCAGAACAGCGGAAAAGGTCTTCGGCGAACTTGGGTAGCTGACCGGTGCCGAAGAGGGATTTGCTGTTGACCATGAACGGCGGAAGCACTTCAGTGTATCCGTGTTGGGTGGTGTGCAGGTCAAGCATGAAGCTGATGAGAGCTCGCTCGAGGCGTGCGCCTGCGCCGAAGTAGACGGCGAAACGTGCGCCGGAGAGCTTGGCGGCGCGTTCCAGGTCGAGAATGCCGAGGGCTTCGCCGAGCTCCCAGTGGGGCTTGGGGGTGAAGTCCCAGGTGCGGTGCTGAGCTTCGGGCAGGTGGGTCTTGACGACGACATTGTCTGCCTCGGACTTGCCGGTGGGGACTTCGTCGCGGGTCAGGTTGGGGATGCTTGCCAGGGAGAGGCGCAACTGCTCATCGAGAGCCGCCGCGGCCTTGTCGAGCTCGTCGAGCTTCTCCTTGAGGGCGCGGGTTTCGTCCATGACCGCGGTGGCGTCCTGGCCGGCTTTCTTGAGCGCGCCGACTTGCTGGGAGAGCTCGTTACGGCGGGCTTTCAGGCGCTCAGCGGTGGTGATGGCTTCGCGGCGGCTCTGATCGAGGGCGCGGAAATCGCCGAGGAGCGCAGCGGGGTCAGCGCCGCGGGCGCGGAGTTTTTCTTCCACCAATTCCAGGTTGGCGCGGACAAATCCAAGGTCGAGCATGGCTCTTTCAGTTTACTCGACGGGGGTGGAGGGTTCGTCGTGTCCGAGGTCTCAAGAGCGGGGCCCGGGGGCACCCAGCGTGAGTGAGAAAGAAGGTTGAGGTTCGTGGAATCCCACCCTTGCGCCAGAAACAAGGCGCAAGGATGGGGCACGGGGCATTTGTGGTGGGTCAGACGGGTGGTTGCTGTGGTGGCGTCTGCGGAGCACATGGTCCGGCGTCGATCTGCTCTTGCCAGCCGGGGAGGGTTTGGTCGCCGGTAATGAGGCGGGCGCGGCGGGTGAAGGTGATGTAATTCCAGACCCAGGCGGCAAAGACGGAGAGGCGGTTGCGGAAGCCGATGAGGAAGAAGATGTGGACGACGAGCCAGGTGGCCCAGGCGGGAAAGCCGCTCATGTGAGCTTTGAAGGGCCACTCGACTTTGGCGACGGCGGACATGCGGCCGATGGTGGCCATATCGCCCTTGTCGAAGTAGTGGAAGGGCGGACGCGGCAGGCCGTTGAGATCGGCGACGAGGATTTTGGCGACGTGGTTGCCCATCTGCATGGCGGGTTGGGCAACGCCGGGGATTTGACGGCCGTCCTGGTCCAGATGGGCGAGATCGCCGAGGACAAAAACTTCGGGGAGACCGGGGGGATTGAGGCGGTCGTCGACCAGGACGCAGCCGCGATTGTCGAGGGGCGCGCCGAGAAGCTTGCCGAGCGGTGAGGCCTGCACGCCGGCGGCCCAGAGGGTGACGACGGCCTCAAACCGCCTGGTTTTACCGGCGGTATTGGCTTCAATCCAGCCGGGTCCGACCCCTGTGACTCGGGTGTTGGTGTGGACTTCAACACCGAGATGAGTGAGGGCGGCTTCGGCTTTGGCGGAGAGATCGGGAGGGTAGGCTGCAAGGACGCGCGGAGAACCTTCAATGAGAAAAACGCGGGACTTGGAGGGGTCGATGTGGCGGAAGTCGTGGCGCATGTAAAGCTGGGCAATGTCGCTGATCGCTCCGGCCAGCTCAACGCCGGTGGGCCCGCCGCCGATGACGACAAAGTTGAGAGGAGGGTGCCAGCCGTGCTCGACCATCTGGCGCTCGGCAAGCTCGAAGGCCAGCAGGACGCGGCGGCGGATTTCCAGAGCCTCCTCGATGGATTTGAGGCCGGGAGCAAGCGGAGCCCACTCATCTTTGCCGAAATAAGAGTCGGTGGCGCCGGTGGCGAGAACCAGGTAGTCGTAACGTAACTTAGCGCCGGAGGCGAGGGCTACGCGACGGGCGGCAACGTCGATTCCGACGACCTCGTCCATCAGGACCTGGGTGTTGGTCTGGTAGCGCAGGATGGTGCGGATGGGCTGGGCGATGTCTGCCGGTGTGAGGACGGCGAGGGCCACCTGGTACAGCAGCGGCTGGAAAATGTTGTGGTTGCTGCGATCGACGACGGTGACGTCGACGGGCAGGTGGGCCAGGCCCTTGGCGGCGTTCAGGCCGGCAAAGCCGGCGCCGACAATGATGACGCGGGGACGGCTATCTGAGTACTGAAATCGCTCGGTCGGTTGGCCCACGGGCGCACCTCTCACTATTCCTGATGCGGAAAAGGGGCTTGAAGTCACAGCAAGGGGGTTAAGGCGTCTCAAAATCGGGAACTCGCGCTTCAGGCGCGGCTATGCGCCTATTTTTTTCGATCGCGCGCCGCGCCAATAGAGGATGAGGCCCAGCACGACGGAGCCTGCCGTGCCTGCAACCAGCGTGAGGACAAATCCCAGTTTGTTGGCCGAGTCGCCAGGCGGGATAACCGATAGCACGATGCCGGCAAGGACGACGAGAAAGCCGAGGCCGCCGCAAATCCACACCCCCGGAAGGCCGCCGGGAACAAGAATGGCTTGAGGATTCCGGGCGCGGTCATTGCGGTGGGCGAGCTTGATGACCGCGGCAAACATGTAGAGGAAGGGAATGAAGTAGAGAATGATGCCGGCGTCAATGAGTTTCTGATAGGCGCCCTGCGTGGTTTCGTTGATCTGGCTGCCAAGGAGGATGGCGGCGGAGATGACGGCCTGGACGAGAATGGAGACCCAGGGGGTTTTCCAGCGGGGGTGTATTTTGCCGAAGGCGGCGGGGAGGTAGCGGTCGACCCCGACGACGAAGGGAACGCGGGCAATGCCGGCCACGGTGCTGCCTACGCCGCCGGCGTTTCCAAAGGTGACCAGGATGGCCGCAACCACGCCGAGGAAGCCGAGTTTCAATACCGTGGAACCGATGGCTATGGCATGAAAGACGCCGCTTTGAGGATCGAGATCGGCGGCGGGGACGAGGGCGAGGATGGCGAAGGTTCCGACGATGTACATGAGGGCGATGAGCGCGCCGGCGCCAAACACGGCGCGGGGCAGGGTGCGGCGGGGATCGCGCACTTCTTCGCTCATGGCAGAGACCAACTCGAGGCCGGTGAAGGCAAAGGCGATCTGCGACCAGAAGTTGACGGTGTCCCAGTTCCAGGTGGGCATCATGTTGGCGAGGGTGAAGCGGGTTGCCGAGCCGTGACGGAAACAGACGGCGGCGGCGATGCCGACGAGTATCAGCAGGGGCAGATAAGTGCCGACGCCGCCGGCATTCTGCAGCCACTTGCCGATGTTGAGGCCGATGATGTTGAGGATGACCGCAGCCGCGAGGATGGCCAGGGAGACGGTGAGTTGGAAGGTTCGGTCCTGGGCAAGGATGGAGCCGCGGCCGCCGATGATGTAGGCCGACATGGAGGCGCTGGCGAGCAGCAGGCCGGGGAAGTAAAAGAAGGTGTAGATCCAATAGGTCCATCCGGCAACAAAGCCGTGAAAGGGGCCGAAGGCTTCGCGGGACCAGACGTAGAGGCCGCCCTCCTGAGGAAAACGCGAAGAAAGCTCGTTGATGACCAGCGCGCCGGGCACGAAAAAGAACACCGCGGCCAGAACCCACAGGCTGATGGAAGAGGTTCCGTTGTGGCCGGCGGCGGCGATCCAGCGGGGGCCGAGGACAGTGGCGATGTTGAAGAGGAGCACATCCCAGAAGCCCATGGTCTTGCGGAGCTGCGGTTGGGGATCGAATGGGGCGGTCGCGAGGATTGGCATGGGTTCACCTGGCGCGGGAGGGTGATGGTTGGATACGCAAGACCGGTTCTGGGAATCATAAAGGACGTGGAGGCCGGGGGGCGCGGGATTGAGCGATGGGATCTGAGAAAACCGCTAGCGCACGGCTTACGGGTGCTGTTCGATGGCGATGTTGACGGTGGAAGTGTTGCCGGAAGCGGCCAGCGCAAGCAGATCGGTAGGAACGCCAGGCAGGGATGCGGGGGTAAAGACCACGGTGCCGTCGAGAGCAGAGATTGCGGTAGCGGCCTGGGTGGCGAGCAAAGGAGCCGGCGGACAGGCCCCGCGGGCGGGGCAAGGCGGAGCCCAGGCATAAAGGGCCTGGTAGAGCGCGACCGAGCCGCCTGCCATAGGGTTGCCGTCCATATCGAGAAGGCGGAGGGTGATCTGGCTGGGCGTGGATTGCGCGGAAATGCTCTGAGTGATGCCGGAGACGGCTTGGAGATACGCGTATTCAGGCCGTGCGCCAACTGCGGTGTAAGTGATGCACTGACTGGTGCCGTTGAGGCAGGCGCTGATGGAGACCGACTGGCCCTCGGCGAGCGGTCCGACGGTGAGCTGCTGGGTGGCGATGCCGCTGGAGTTGGTGAGGACAGCGGCGTTGCCCTGGAGCGCGAATCCGGCGGCGGTGGTTTGCCAGGCGACGGATTGGCCGGCGGCGGGAAGGCCGTTGGAGAGCGCAAGGGCCTGGACGGTCCAGGTGACGGTGGCGCCGGCGGCGAGAGAAAGCTGAGGCGTGAGAGAGGCAAGGACGGGAGGCGTTCCGCCGGCAAATTGAGCCTGAAGACTTGAGCCGTTGGTGAGCGCGGCGGTGACGATGCACCACGTTCCGTCGACCGCGGTGATGTTCATTGTTGCGCGTCCGTCGCCCGTAGCGCTGACGGAGCACGTGGGCAGGCCGCAGGCGAGAGTCGCCGTGCCGCTGACGACGGTGTAGATGACGGTGACTCCGGAGGCGGGAGTGAGATCGGGTCCCAGGGCGGTGACGGTGAACGGCAAAGGCACGCCGATGGGGACAGTGTTCATGGGGGCAGTGAGCAGCGTGAGCGCGTCGCCTGTGCCGGAGTCGTAACTGACGCCGCCGGGGATGATGGCTGCGGCGTAGAAGACAGGCAGGTCGTCCACTTCGACGTCGACAGAGCCGGTGACTCCGTTGGGCGCGGCAGGTGCGATGGCGGTGATTTCGTTGGGCGAGATGCTAGTGATCAGGGCGGGCTGGCCGCCGACCTGGACTGTATCCGCGAGGCGAAAGCCCATGCCATGGATGACGATTGGGCCTCCGGAGGCGGGAAGACGCTGGGGCTGGACAGTGTCGGCGTAGAGGACCCATCCGTTGTAAGGGTAGTCGGGGCGGCCGTCGCCGCGCTGGTCGGCGACTCCGATGCGAACCACGTCGTCGCCGTTGGTGGCTACGCGGAGCCAGGTTTCGCCGGTGGCGAGGCCGTTCATTCCGGGAGCGGCGCCAATGGCGGCAGCGCCAACGGGGTCAAATGCGTTCCAGATGCCGATGGCGGGCATGGCTTTGGATTCAGTTGGAGCGCCGGTTTCGTCGAGGGCCTGGGTGACGACGGTGAAGATGCGATTGCCGCGGACGGGAAAGCTGAACCAGTCGCTTTGGCCCACCTGGCTGAGCCGGCCGCACCACAGGCCGCTGGGAGGCAGGGTGCGCGGAGCCGCCTGTGTGCCTATGGCGTCTTGATAACCGCCGACGGCCGAGTCGGCAACGTTGACTGCGATGGTTTGGGAGCTGCCTGCGGACATGCTAAGAATTGAAATGGAAGTTAGCGTACCGGAAAAAGTTACCTGGCCGTCGAGATAGGGGCCGGTGGAGTTAGTAAGAATGTAAAGGGGATCGATGGCCTCGAAGGTTAGTTGGTAGTTAGCGGAGGTTGCGCCGGGGGGCAGCGGAATTCCGCTGAGGTCGAAATAGCCCTGCAATGTGGGGTCGTTGGAGCCCCACATCGTGAAGAGGTTGCCATTGGAGTCAGTGAAGCCGGTGGCGGGATTTCCGTGGTTGCCGCTGAAGTAACTGCCGGAGACGAAGGTCACCGTGTATTCGTAGAGGGGATTGCCGTTTGCATCGAGAGGTCGGGCGACGACGTTGACGCCCTGCATACCAAGGCCGGTCAGGAAGGCGACGGTGCCTTGAATGGTGACTGTGTCTGGCGCGGTAAGCTGCTTGCCGGGGAAGCTGGCAAGATTTTGCGCGGTAATGGGGTAGAGGCGATTAAGGGCGGCAACGTCGTCAAAATGAAGCACCGAAGGGTCAGGGATGCAGAGGCCGCCGGTGGGGCCGCAGACGCCGCCGAGAGGCTGCATAATAGGCCAGCCCGCAGTGCCGCCGGGCTCGCCATTCTGAAGCGCGCCGGGATTCACTTGCGCGTAGTCCAGGTTGAGGATGCGGCCGAAAGCGCGCACTAACTGGTAACTCATCATCTGTAGCATGTTGGAGTTAGTGGCGCAGAGGCCGTTGAGCAGGATGATGGCGTGGGCGATGGTGGCATCAGGGTTGATATTGTCAAGCCAGAACCAGACGCCGTTGCTCTGGCAGCTGGTGGGGTCGCTTGCTCCGCTGCCGAAGATTGCATTGATCACTGAGCCGTCGGCGTCGTAGATAACTCCCACTGGATAACTCGTGGCCGATGGAGTCACGTCGGCAGGTTGGGCGATCTGGCCTAGCTGGTTAATTTGCTCGTTAGTTACCGTGAAGTTTGTGCCGCTGGCAACGATGTTAGAGCCGTTGACATCTTCGTTGAGCGGACCCATGTCAGTGAGTGTAACTGCGGCGGTGGGAACTGACGACCAGAGAGCGGCTGCGGCATCAACCATGGCGGTGGCCTGCTGGTTAGAGACGGAAGCGCTGAGCGGGCCTTGATCGACGTAGTAATTCACTTGGCCGCCGGCCCAATGGATGGGCTGGCCGAGGACGGAAGGGTTGAAGTAACTGGTACCGGCAACATATTTGGGACCACCGGCGAGAACGGTTGCGGGAGAGACAAACAACGGAAGGATAGCTGGCAACAGAATTGCTCTACGCCGCAAGATGGCAAGAATAAGGTCGAACACAAAAGACGCCCCAGACAAAACTTCAGTGGATCGCCGCGCAGAAGCGCCCCTGAAATGAAGCGGGCGGGCTCCACTGCGTCCATAGGCGCCTCATCGGTCTTTTCGCCGTGGAGCTAGAAATGTCTAAAGTCATCTAAAGAACTCGAGACGGGAGTTGTTGCTGTATGAGAAAGTTTTCAAGCGATGTTCAAATGCGGCTAAGTCTAGAAAGAAGCGATGTATACTTGCATCGGTGTGATCTATAGCACAGGAGTTTTATTAGAAGCGCGGGACTTATCCGCGAGTTATGTGTCCCAGTACGCGCATTTCAAGTTCGCGAGATGTTTGGCATGTGTTCGCCAGTGTCGCGATTTGCGGCAATGGTGAGACTATGCGGAGCGAAAGCAGTCAGATTTCCGGATAGAAGTCAAAGAACGCGTCAAGGCTGCGCTTGAGCTGGGTTTCGATCTCCTGGCGCGAGCCCTCGATCATGTGCATGGTGACGTGGGCTTCATGACCATTGGTCAGCTTGAGCGTTGCATCGTGAATTTCAGCGACCTCGCCTTCGGGAAGGAGCCGCAGCCCGTAAATCAAAGTCAAATTTGCCATAGAACGCATTCCAAAGCAAATCGTGATGAGGCGCGAATTCAGGATGCGCAGGTTTGGCTGGCTTGTTGACCCAAGCGTGTATGCCTCTTGCAATTTGTCTCCATAGCGGTAGAATCGTGTGGGATTCGGAGTCGAAACAGAAGTTTCTGGCCCCTTGAAGGTGACATACGATGGGATTCAATGGAGTTACCAGGCGCGGTTTTTTGACGAAGGCCGCTGCGATGGGCGCCACAGCGCTCCTTTCCACCGAGAAGCTACCGGCCGACACGAAAAGCTCTACGGCTACCTCGCTTCCCTGCGATGAGGGCGATACGTTCAAGGTCGCACTGCTGCAGATGAATTCAGCAGTCATCAATCCTGAGGCCACCCCAACCTGGAAGATGATTTTGATGGATGCCGGCGCGGTGAGGGAGCGGCAAGGAAAGAACATTGAAAAAGCGGATGAGTTCTGCCGCAAGGCGGCGGCGCTTGGCGCGGATGTAGCGCTGTTCCCCGAGATGTGGAACATCGGCTATGTTTCATTCGATCCAAAGCAGGCCAATGCCAAAGAAGACTGGCAGGCGTTGGCCGTCGACAGCGACAGCGAATATGTGCGTCACTTCATTTCGCTGGCGCGGGAATTGAAGATGGCGATCGCCGTGACTTACTTGCAGAAATGGAATCCTGCTCCGCGCAACGCGGTTTCGATCATAAGTCGCACTGGAGAAATTGTTCTAACTTATGCGAAAGTACACACGTGCGACTTTCTTCCTACGGAGGCTTCAGTTACTCCGGGAGATGCATTTCCGGTTTGCGTGTTGGACACCAGGGTAGGTCCCGTCAAGGTGGGATGCATGACCTGTTACGATCGCGAGTTTCCAGAGTCCGCGCGCATCCTCATGTTGAACGGGGCGGAAGTGATTCTGGTGCCGAACGCGTGCGGAATCGATCAGCTCAGGATCGATCAATTCAAGGTGCGGGCCTACGAGAATGCGGTCGGCGTGGCCATGACAAATTATGGGAGCCTTCCCTTTGACGGCAATTCGATGGCTTTTGACGCCAAGGGCAAGAGTCTGGTTTCGCTGGTTAGCGACGGCGAAGAGCGCGTGCTGATGGCTCAATTTGGCCTGAGTGAGATGAGGGAGTACCGGAAGAAGACGTTCTGGGGGAATGCCTATCGCCGTCCGCGCAAATATACAGAGATGATCTCAGAGAATGTCGATCCGGTTTTCGCACGGAAGGAATTCTTCGGGCAGCCATTTGATCGACAGAGCAGATGAGATGTTGGGCCGAATTGACAGGGCTGCGCCTGCTTTTGTAGGGTTACTCTTTCGTTGAGTGGCGGATCTTCTGAGGCCGGTAATTTTGGCGGCGTAAAATCTCCGCGGAGCGAACAACGGGCGCGTTTGGCGCCGGCAGGAAAGGAATTAGAGATTATGGCGAGTCGAGCTGAATACTCTGAAGCATTGCGGGCAGGCGAGGGCATTCTTCGCCTGGAGCCGACCTGGGTTCCGCGGTCATTCATGATTCCCGGCGGCCGGTTGCGGCTGCATCCTGACGACTTGTATGCGTTGGGCGGGCATCGCGGCGGCATCAACGAGCGCTGGTTCTCATCGACGACGCATGCGTCGAACGGGCCGGATACGCCGCACGACGAGGGGCTGAGCTATGTTCGCACCGAGAAAAGCCGATTCCTGCTGAAGGACGCCGTAGAGAGCATCGGCGATGAGTTGCTGGGCGCAAAGGTGATGGAGCGCGAGAACGGATGGAATTTGTTATGCAAATTCTTTGACAATCTCGGTCCCATTCCGCACCACATGCACCAGACGGATGAGTTTGCAAAGCGCGTGGGACAAAAGGGAAAGCCGGAAGCTTATTATTTTCCGCCCCAATATAACGTGAAGGAAAACAATTTTCCCTACACGTTCATGGGATTGGAGCCGGGGACTACGAAGGATGATGTGCGGCGGTGCCTTGCACTTTGGGGGACGGGCGACAACGGCATTCTGGGCCACTCGAAGGCATACCGGTTGATACCGGGAACCGGGTGGCAGGTGGATCCAGGGCTGCTGCATGCGCCGGGGTCGCTGGTGACTTATGAGCCGCAAGTCAACAGCGATGTGTTCGCGATGTTCCAGTCGATTGTGGACGGGCGGCTGGTGGACCGCAGTTTGCTGGTGAAGGATGTTTTGCCGGAGTACTGGGACGACCTCGACTACCTGGTAAGTATGCTGGATTGGGAAGCTAACGTGAATCCCAAGTTTGCAGAGAGTAATCGCACCCTTCCCACGCCCGTGCATCCAGTTGCTGAGCAGGAAAGCGAAGGTTACCGCGAGAACTGGGTTACTTATGGAACGAAGCTTTACTCTGCAAAGGAACTTACCGTGCTTCCGGGACGCAAGGTGATGATTCGCGACAATGCGGCTTACGGAACCATCGTGGTTCAGGGACATGGAAAAATTGGTAAGTTTGCCGCGGAAACTCCATCGCTGATCCGGTATGGACAAATGACCCAGGATGAATACTTCGTGAGTTACTCAGCCGCGTCAGAGTCGGTGGCGATCGAGAACCACAGCGAAACGGAGCCGCTGGTTCTGCTGAAGCACTTTGGACCTGGGAACCCGGATGCGGAGGGGTTGCTGAAGCACCGTAAATAAGAGCTTGTTCGCAAGTTCATGTCGCGTAGCGGTTCGGTGAGGCGCATCGATCATGGTTTCTCTTTTACCTTTGCGAGCGCCGGCCGCGCTCCATCTGTCTGCCGCCATGATCGGCGTGCCTGGGAACGAACATCTCATCCACCTTAGCGCGGTGGATGGGTTCATTATTGTCTCCTACTTTGCGTTTGTCGTCTTCATCGGTTTTTACGTCAAAGACCGGTCGAAAACAAGCTCCGACTTTTTCATGGCGGGGCGCGAGATGAGCGCCTGGATTGCCGGGCTGAGTTTCATGTCGGCAAACCTGGGTTCGCTGGAACTGATGGGCTGGGCGGGCTCGGCCTATCAATATGGATTGCTCGCGGCGCATGCTTACTGGATTGGGGCGATTCCAGCGATGCTGTTTCTGGGCATCGTGATGATGCCGTTTTATTACATCTCAAAGACACATTCTGTGCCGGGATACCTGCATCTGCGCTTTGGCAGCGCGGCGCGAGGGTTTTCTGCCATTACTTTTGCCCTGATGACCACCTTGATGAGCGGCATCAATATGTATTCGATGGCGCTGGTGATGAAGGTGGTTTTGGGATGGGACATTAATGTCAGCATCTGGCTTTCTTCGCTGGTGGTGGCCGGGTATGTGGCGCTGGGAGGACTGCGCTCTGCAATCTTCAACGAGATACTGCAGTTTGTCTTGATCTGGGCGGGTGCGCTGCTGGTGCCAATCTTGGGCATGATTGAGGTTGGAGGGTGGGCAAACCTGCGGCGGAATATTGAAGTGAACCTGGGCAGATCAGATTACATGCATCTGTGGAGCAACCTGGGTACGTTTGGCAATAACCCGATGGGAGTTCATTGGACAGGGGTGGTGCTGGGGTGGGGCTTTGTGCTTTCTTTCGGATACTTTACGACCGACTTTTTGGTGATTCAGCGGGCGCTTTCTGCCCATAACCTGCGGGCGGCAAAGCTGGCGCCGATTATTGGAGCCGGCTTCAAGATGATGGTGCCGGCGATCGTCATAATTCCCGGGTTACTGGCGCTTTCAGTGCTGCCGTTTCATTTGCTTCCGGAGAGCGTGGCTGTCGCTACCGGGGGGCATAGTTATAACGAAGTGCTTCCACTTATGCTGGTTCGCTATTGCGGGCCGGGGTTGATTGGGCTCGGAGTTACAGCGCTGATTGCGGGATTCATGGCTGGAATGGCGGGCAATGTGAGCGCGTTTTCGACTGTGTGGACTTATGATATTTATCGCGCTTACTTCAAACAAAGAGCGAGCGATAGTCACTATGTGTCAATGGGGCGCTGGAGCACAGTCGTCGGAGTCTTGATTTCCGTGGGCACGGCGTACCTGGTGCAGCGCTCGACCAGCATCATGGACTACGCGCTGCAGTTGTTCAGTTTCTTCATCGCGCCGCTGTTTGGGACCGTGCTGCTGGGCATGTTATGGAAGCGGGCGACCAATGCTGGAGGGTTCTGGGGATTGCTGGCGGGCACAATAACATCGATAGGCCTATGGTTGTGGGTTTATCGAACGCCATCGGCGCTGCGCTATGTAGCTCTTTCGCCGGACGCGAAAGGAATGGCGGAAAACATGTATCGCGCGCTGTGGGCGTGGATTGTTTGCGTGGTGGTAACGATTGTCGTGAGCCTTGCGACCAAGCCCAGGCCCTCGGCTGAACTTGCCGGGCTGGTTTACGGCGCATCGCGATTGCCGGCCGCGGAACCTGCGCCGTGGTATGAGAGTCCGCTGCTATGGGCAGGAGTTATCTTTGCCGCTTTTGTAGCTATCAATATCGTTTTGTGGTGAGGGAGAAGTTATGGTTTCCGGGAAGCGTCCAATCTGGTTTTTTGTCGGACTCCTGCTGCTTTTGTACGGGGTGGTGATTCTGGCTGTTGGACTGTGGGAAATTCCTTTTCCTCCGGCTCACCCTCCGGTGTTGTCGCATCTCCATGCGCCTATCTGGTGGGGTGGTCTGTTAGGAGTTTTGGGGGGCATCTTTGTCGCGCGAAACAGGCGGCGGCTGGAATAATGCCCCTCAATGCCGGAAAATTATGAGTGGTTTCCGTTGGAGCCTTCGCCCAGAAGGACTGCGCCGCTCTCCATATCAAAGAGAGTCGTCGATACAGGAGCTAACTGGGTCTTGACGGTGGTTCCACCGGGAAGGTGAATTTCGCGCGGGCCTCCATCTTTTGTGTGCACCAGGAGTAAGTCGCGATTGGCGTGAAGCACATCGCCGCCGTCACTATAAATGTGCGCTCCGGCATCCTGAAAGAGAGCGCGCAGCACGTTGGGATTCAAGATAGGCACGGAACAGAACCAGGAGGCGTGATCGGCGAAGCGCCTGCAGGCGATGCCGGGCTGACGTGTGCCTTCAAGATAGCCATGAATTTCAGCGGCTGAATCGTGAACGGCAAAGAGCGGGTCGACCGGGATGGGCTGGGAAGAACCGCCGAAGGCAAGCGGCTGGGAAGAGGCATAGGATCCCTCGGCGTAGAGGCGAGCGGAGGGGAGCTTGCTGGATTCAATGGAAACGGCAGGCGCGGAGTTACCGGTGACGCGCTCCACTTGAATGCCTGTAACATCGGCGATGAATTGAGAGGATAGGCGGCTGGCGTCGCTGAATCCAGGCGCGCAGGTCCAGATGAGATGGCGGCCGGAGCGCGCGGCGTTGGCGGCGATCCAGTCTTTTTGCGCGGCGGTGAGCACAAGCGCATTGGCAATGACGATGGCCCGATAACGGTTGAGGTCGACGCGGCTGAGGCTGGAAAGATAGACCTGATCGAAGGCAACGCCGGAGTGGTACATCTGTGCGGATAACTCATTCGCCAGAGACCAACTGACAAGTCCGCTGGCATGCTGCGCGTCGGTGACGTGATAAAAGGTATCGGTGTTATAGACGACCAGGACATCGGAGACGGAGCGGTAGGGTTTGGTGGAGTAGCGATCGAAGATGCGCTTGTGGGCGCGGATTTCATCGAGAAGAGCGGGGTCGTTCCACCAGCCGCTTTGATTCGAGTAACCGAAGTCATAGAACCACAGACCCATGCCGTGAATCATGGGTTGCATGACGTTGCGGCGCAGGACGGCGATGGCCGCGGGGCGGTCGGGCGCGTGCGCTTCGCCGCCTTCCATGATGCTGCTGCGATTGTTGACGTGGGGCGCCTGATCCATCTCATCGAGCCATAGCTTTCCATGCAGGCGGCAGGATTCGAGCACTCCACGCGACTGGCCGGTAGCGCCCACATCGCGGAAGAGCGTGGAGTAATAGGCCTGGGGGGCGCTGAGATAGTCGACGTTGGAGGAGTTAAGAACGTCTTCCTCATCCAAATGGCCGCCTTGCTGCTCGCGGCCGAAGACAGAGAAATAGTAACCGTAAAATGTGCCGGTGACGATGGGACGCGGCCAGTTCTTCTTGACCACGCCGCAAAAGTGAACGATGTCCTGCGCTACGACCTGATGCTGGCAGATGAAGTAATCGATGACCTGCTGCTGGCGAGCGGGATCGCGGAAGATGCCGTCGCCGGACTGATGGCGAGCTTCGAGGCCGGGAACTTCGGCGGACGCAAAGGTGGTCGCGGGATTATTCCATGCGGTTTGCAGGGCCTGCTCGGTTTTGTATTTGTTTTTGAGCCAGGCGCGAAAATGGTCGGTCATGGCCGGGCCGTTATCGGGGTCGTGCGCGAAGAATCCCCAGTAATGCCACTCGCCGTAGATGCCGCAGGCCACCTGCATGCCGACGACGCATTTGCCTTCAGGCGCGGCGCTGAGCTGCTTGCAGAAATCGGCCAGAACGGCGGACATATCGCCGCGCCAGGGCTCCGAGGCGAGACTGGCCTGGGGTATGCGATCGAGGTCGTCGTCGAGCAGGCGGCGAAGCCCGAATCCATTGGGCGGCGCGACGGGGCCATCCAGGAACTCGGTCCATTCACGCGGATTTTTCTTCTTCCACCAGTCAGGGGCGTTGACATGAACGCGCAGAAAAACAGCGGCATCCTCCTTGAGGCGCAGGATTCCCCTGATTTGTTCGCGGACCAGACGCAGATCGAGCGGGCCATTTTCAGGCAGCATTTGCGAGAGCCAGATATCCACCTGGAAGAGACGGAATCCCTGGTGGACGAAGTTCTTCATGCTCTCGGCAGGCAGTTCCTCCCAGGGCCAACGGCCGCCGGGGCAGTCGGTGAGGGCATAGATGATGGGGCTTTCGGGCTGGCCGTTGATGAGGATGGTCGGACGCCCATCGCGGAGTCGGACTTCCGCGTTTAACGTGACTTTGGGTTGCGGTGCTGCGACGTCGACGCCGGGACGGAAAAGGTCCTCGGCCGGCGCTGTGGATGCACAGAGCGCCAGGCCGAGAGACTTCAATACACTGCGACGGTTCAGACTCATGCGAGATCGACCTCAAGACGATGGACGCCGTGAGCGATGGGCGGGAGAACAAGATAGGACGATTGCTCGATGGTCCGGCGGGTGGTTGCGACGGTAGCTCCGTCGAGACGCGCGGCCTGGGCGTTGCGATTCGCCGGCAAAAGAATCTGCACGTCGAAGTCCTCCGCGCTGCCGGTGAACTCAACTTCGAGTTTGTTTCCCTTTGCACTGTACTTATACGAGCAGTAACCGGCAGAGGCAGGATAGCGGACGGTGATTTCGGCCGAGGGCACATCTGCGGATTCCCAGCGTGGAGTTAGCTGCGTGCGGCTGAAAGCTGCGCCTTGATCCTTGATTCCGGCCAGGCCCTCGATGAGCGCATAGACCACGGAACCCGTCCAGCCGTCGGGAATGCCGGTGGATAAGTCGTCGTAGGGAGCGAAGAATACGGGCGCGCTGGATAGGGTAACTGCCAGGATGAGCCACTTGCTTCTGGCGCCGGCGACGGCGAACTCCACTGAGGCGATTTCGCGGTCGGGGTTGGGATTGTTGATGCCTGTGGCGTAGACGCCAAACTCCCGCTCGTCAGGCGTGCTTTTTTGCCAGGCCACGCGATAAGTATCCTCCGTGCGCGGGCCGGCCTTGGCATATTTTGAATCGCTGGGAAAGCCCCAGCTGTGGGCCGAAACATCGAGCAGGTGGGTGGTTCCGTCGACGTAGTGGAAGGTGACGAGCATCTCCGCGCTGTGGTGCGCTTCGGCTCCGTCAAGCAGGTAGATAGAGGCTGCCTTGGCGCCGACAGGAACAGTGAGGCTCTGCGGGTAGGGGCTTTGACGCGAGAGCACCATGCAGGAGCGTGTGCTTGTCGCGGGGTCCAGAACCTGGAATTGCACGCCCTGGAATTCCTGGATTCCGGTGGGAAGTGCGGCAAGATTCTCTTCCGGGTCGGTGGACCACAGGGGCACGCCGGAGGCTGTCTTGCCGTGCGATGCGTTGGCTTGATCCTTGATGCTCAGTTCCTTGAAGGTGCGCTCGGGCGTTTCAACAGCTTTGCCACGGAGGGTGCAGGGCAGATAGCCGCGGAAACGATCGGCGGTAGCTTTCAGGCGGCGCAAAATGTCAGAGCCATACGATTCGTAGCCATGTTCGAAAGCGCCATGGGCTAACTCGCCGCCAATGTTTGTGAGCACGCCACCGTTGCAATATTCCCAGACAAGGCCCGGTTCGTTGAGGGTGAAGTCGCGTTGGAAGGGAGGATAGATGCCGTAATACTCTCCCGGCGAGGACTTAGGCATCTCGCGCCGGATGCGCTGATAGGTCTTGATGATGGAGACGCACTTGTCATGCGCGACCCCGCGATTCAAGGCATAGCAATTGGAGAGCGAAACCTGGATGGACATATCCACGCCGACGTCGGGTTTGTAATCGGGATTCTCGGCGATCCAGTGAGTGTAGAATTCGCCGGTCCAGGCAAGCGCGTTCAGGCGGGCTTCCACCTCGTCGGCCAGCTTTTCAAACTCCGGGGCATCCTGGGGACGGCCCGCGACTTTGAGCATTTCAGCCAGGTTACGGCACTGGAAGATGAAGTTGGTGTTATCGCCGTGGAAGACGCCAAACTCGCTTTTCCCCAGGTAGACCATAAAGACGCTATGGCCAAAGCGCTGTTGATCGTCAGACACGTAGTCCCAGGTGTCGATGGTGAAACCGCGATGCATGAGGTTATATTTTTCAGACCAGCGGTAAGGGCTTTTTTGAACCTGGCGCAGGGCGCGGATGGCGTTATCGAGCTTGCCCTTCATCCACTCGGTATCCCCGGTGGCCTTCCAGGTGCCGTAGAGGCCTTCAACAAAATACTGCTCGACGTGACTCTCGACCGGGGCGCGGCGTAACTGGTAGAAACCGCCTTCGATTCTGCGCACAAAGTCGCCGTAGTTGAACACCGAATCAAACCAGTTGTATTCGGGAGTTGCGGGATAGCAGTTTTCCCAGATCTGGCCGTCTTCGCGCTGCGTCGCGGCAAAGAAATCGATGGCGTCCTTGAGGTCGGGCCAGAAGTAACGCATGCCCTTCATGATGAGGGTGTGGTCGAAGATCCAGTTAGCGAAGAACTGGTAGACGCGATCTTTGTAGCGGATGGTAGAGACCGGATTGTCGCGGTCCCAACTGGCCATCGTCCAGATGAGGGAATCCATCAATGACTTGAAGACGCCGCCCTCATCGTCGAGCTGGGTGGAGCAGTCGACCATGAATTCGAGCTCGCCCGCAATGGCGCCTTGCTCATCGAGAAGTCGGGCCGTTTGCCAGCCCAGCGCTCCGCCGATGGTGAAGGGGAAGGCGGCGGAGGCTTTTTTGCGCAGATATTCGCGACCGGCGCCGTCAAGGAGGACCACGGTTCCGGTGAGAGAATCGCCGGCAACATGAAGGGTGACTTGCTGGAGCGGGCTGAAGGAAGAAACGCCGGCCGGCTCGAGATGGAGCTGGGCGCTCCGCTTTTTTGTTTGGGCGAGCAGGGATGGACTGGCGACGGCAACCGAGGCGGCTGCGGGGAGGATCTTCAGCATGTTGCGGCGATCCAGGATCATTGGTCTTCCTTCTTTCCAATGGAGATTTTATTTCTGATTTGACGCACCGGGGAGTATAACTCCGGTTGCTCAGGACGTGCCAGCTTTTTTTAGGCCGGAGGCAAAGACCGGGAAGAGCCGGAGAGCGGGATGGGGCGGAAGCTGTTTGCGGGCGGTTGCGAGCGGGGCGGGTGAGGGCTGCGGATTGCGCTTAAGCCATCCCGAATAACGACGATGGCGGCAATACCGAGTCGCCGAGGCGAGGCTGGGCATCAAAGACATGAAATAGAATCGACACGGGAAACTTTTTATGACCGAGACTCGCGAAACCGTAATTCTGGGCTCCGGCTGCGCCGGATTGACGGCGGCCATTTACACGGCGCGCGCCGGACTGAAACCGCTGGTTCTTGAGGGCCACGAGCCGGGCGGACAACTCTCGATCACCACGCTGGTGGAGAATTTTCCCGGCTGGCCAGATGGAATTCAGGGCCCGGAACTGATTGAGAACATGAAGAAGCAGGCGGAGCGGTTTGGCGCGAGCTTTCAACTGGCTCACTTGAACGGCGTCGAACTGGGTGCTACGCCAATCCGGCTGCAAACGTCAGAGGGGGAGATTGCGACGCGGACGCTGATTGTGGCCTCAGGGGCGAGCGCGCGGTGGCTGGGTTTGCCAAGTGAAAAGGCGCTGGTTGGGCATGGGGTTTCAAGCTGCGCCACGTGCGACGGGTTCTTTTTTCGCGGCAAGGAGATTGCGGTGGTGGGCGGGGGTGACTCGGCGATGGAAGAGGCGCTGTTTCTAACCCGGTTTGCAAGCAAGGTCACGCTGCTGCACCGGCGGGAGAGCTTCCGCGCATCGAAGATCATGCTGGAGCGGGCCATCGCGCATCCCAATATCGAACTGCGCACCAACACCGTGGTGGACGAAGTGCTGGGTGTGGACGAGAAGGAAGTGAAAGGCCTGCGGCTCAGGGATGCGACGACTGGCAACACAAGTGAATTGGCGGTGAGCGGGCTGTTTTTGGGGATAGGGCACGAGCCGAATGCGAAGATGTTTGCCGGGCAGTTGGATCTGGACGAGGAAGGCTACATCAAGACCACGGGAAACGTGCTGACTACGCTGAACGGGGTGGTGGTGCGCGGAGTGTTTGCATGCGGAGACGTGCAGGACCGGCGCTACCGGCAGGCGATTACCGCGGCGGGGTCGGGATGCATGGCGGCGCTGGAGGCGGAGAAGTTTCTTGAGGCGCTGGGGCACTAGCCGTGCGGGCGGGCGCTCGCTATTCGCTCGCAGGGAGCTTGTTGCACCTCGCCCTTGCGATAGAAAGAATCGCAAGGGTGCCTTCTGTTGTATGTGGATTGGCTGATCACCGTTGCGGCGAACGCTGTCGAATAGGTTGAATTGAGGCACGTGATGGCATCGATTTTTCCCGGCCGATTCACCGCGCGGAGTGACGAGCCGTTTGTGGTGTTTCTCATCGGGTTTCGCGTGAATCGGTGGCTGGCGCTGCGCAGTTGGACGCAGGTGGCCGCGGCTATGCCGCCGATGATTGCGGAGCTGAGGCGCGACCCGGCGCTTGGGTTGCTGCACGCACAATATTTTGTGTATTGGCGCGGCGTCGGCGTCATCCAGTACTGGCGCAGCTTCGAGCTGCTGCATGCTTACGCTCACGCGCGCGATGCCAGGCATCTGCCCGCATGGGCGGAGTTCAATCGCCGCATCGGAGGCAACGGCGCGGTGGGCATCTGGCATGAGACGTACACCGTGGGGCCCGGCCAGTACGAAAGCATTTACGCCAACATACCGCGGTTTGGATTGGGCAGCGCCGTTGAACACCTGCCCGCTACCGGGCGGCTTGAGACCGCGCGCTCGCGCATTGGCCGCACCGGTTCCACGGAAGCGCAATGACGGCGCTCAAGGAAAATCTCGAAAGAGTGGAAGAGACGATTGCGGCGGCTTGCAGGCGGGCTGGGCGGTCCCGCGGCGACGTGGAGTTGATGGCTGTTTCGAAGACTTATCCTGCGGCAACGATGATCATAGCGGCTGGATTGGGATTGAGGCTGTTTGGCGAAAACCGGGTGCAGGAATTCGCGGGGAAAGCGGAGGAGTTGGCGGGCTGGCGCGCGGATGGGACGAATGCCGCAGCGGACGAGCCGATTCTGGTGCATCTGATAGGGCATTTGCAGTCGAACAAGGCGGCGCGCGCGGTGGAGTTGTTTGACGCCGTGGACTCAGTGGATTCTCTGCGGCTGGCAGAGCGGTTGAATGAGGCGGCGGGCAGGTTGGGGAAACGGTTGCCGGTTCTGATCGAAGTGAAACTGAGCCCGGAGGAGACCAAGGCGGGGTTGGAGCCGGAGTCTGTTGAGGCGGCGGAGTTGTTGGAGCGGCTGCCGGAGTTGGAGCATCTGCAGACGCAGGGATTGATGACGATTGCGCCGTGGGGTGTTGAGGAGGAAGTGACGCGGGCTTGCTTTCGCAGCTTGCGGCAGTGGCGGGAGCGATGGGCGGCCGCGCATCCGCAATTGAAGTTTGATGTGCTGTCGATGGGGATGAGCGGGGATTATGCGCTGGCCATCGAGGAAGGCGCGACGCGGATTCGGATTGGGACGGCGCTGTTTGGCAAGAGGCCGCCGATGGCCGTGCAGTTAAAAGCCTATCCTGAGGAGCCAGGCGAGTGAGCGGCATGATCAGGGCTGCGGCAGGCGGAGTGACGCTGACGGTTCGCGCGCAACCGGGAGCGAAGAAGACGGCGATTACCGGGGTTTACGGCGAGGGCGCGGCGGCGCAACTGAAGATTGCCGTGCAGGCGCCTCCGGTAGAGGGACGGGCTAACTCGGCGCTGGTGGAGTTTTTGGCGGAGTTATTTGGGTTGCCGAAGAGCAGAGTGGAGCTTGTGAGTGGGGAGTTATCGAGGAGCAAGGTGTTTCTGCTGAGGGGAGTTACATTAGCAAAGGCGGAAGCGCTATTGGCAGAGTGGAGACAACGGCTGTGAACCAAATGCCGACAATACTTATGGGCCATACTTGACTTATGGACTATACTTGCTTCGACCCAAAGTCAGGAGCATCACTGTGGTGCGATCCAGTTCGGTCTTCCTCCGGCTTTTCCTCCCTTCGTTTCTGGTGCTTTCAATCGTTTTCGTCCTCACGGGCGGCTTGCTCGCATTCATCGCAGGCGCCCAGGAACTGCGTGGCGTTGCGGTCGAAGGCTATGTCACGAGCGTTCATCCTCCCAACAGCTTTGATGTGAACGGCCAGCACGTTACGACAATGGCCACCACCCACTATAAGCTGATGGGCGACAAGATGAAGTTAGTCGAGAGCCCTTTGCGTGAGACCCGGGTGGGTGATTACGTTTGGGTGGTAGGGGGCTTCGACGGTCAGACCGGAATGGAGCAGGCGCGGACATTGATCTTCCGGGACGACCTGAATCACAAGCTGGCGGGATTTGCGGTGATCGAAGCGGTGGTTCTGGCTGGAGGGGAGCCGATTTTCGAGGCTGACGGTTATCGCATCCGCATCGACGCCTCCGCGGCGATTTCATTCCACGGGGATTTGAAGAAGCTTGATGACGTGGGCGCAAACACATGGGTGCGCTATTTGGGCAGGCGCGACAGTTCCGGCATGTTGCTGGTGACAAAGGCAACGTTTGTGCCGGGCAAGCTGAAGGGCGCCCAGGAAGATGTTGTGGGGATCGCGGGGGAACAGACGAGATTCCAGGCCCCCGATCTGACAAATAAAAAAGACGGCCGGGTGAATCTCGAGATGTTCGGGGGCTGGCGCACAGTCCCAGCGGATCGAGAACTGCAGCAGCGAGTTAGCAGAGTAGGGATGAGCGTTGTTCCTGAGTACCAGAAGGCCCTGGCTGAGAGCGATCCTCTCAAAATCCAATTTCGTTTTTACGTGGTTGATGACAAGAGGTTGCGTTCAGAGATCTGTTCTTCGCGAAGCGGCTTGATTTTGATTCCCAAGAGTGCGGTGGAGCGGCTGAAAAACGATGGCCAGTTGGCGGCGGTGCTGGCCGATGGAGTGGCTTTTACGCTGCAACATCAGGCAACGAGATTAATTGCCGACGAGCGGATCTGGATTGGCGAGGCTGCCGCGGATGTGGCTGTGGCTACAGTGGACCCGTGGATTGGCTTTGATATGGCATTCGGCGAGGTGCTTGTGAATGTTCATCCGAATGCGAAGGATCAAGTTTTGGCACGGGAACAGCGGGGGAGGATTGCGCTGGCCCTGATAGCGGACGCCGGATATGACCCGTGGCAAGCGCCTGAGGCATGGCGGCTGTTGGAGCCGATGCATCTGCCGAGCGATCTGGATTCTCTGAAATATCCGGACCTCAGCGGCTACCAACTCAGCATTTTGAGTCTCCAGTACGGTGGGAACAAAGCTGCAAGAAACCCCGAGGGGGCACGGCCATCCAGAGATCGGGTCGGGCCGCAATAAATGTATGAGATTTTAGCGGCTGGGATGCGCGAAGGCCGCGGCCAGGGCTTCTTCCGGTTCGGGGCGTACGCGGAAGTCGGCGTGGGCCTCGGCAAAGGCTACTCGCCCTTCGCGACTTATGACGTATGTGGCCGGCAGGGGTAAGCGCCAGCTTTTTTCGCCGTTGATGAAGGGGATGTTGACGAGGATGGAGAGATAGTAGGCGCGGTGGTATTCGGGGACGGTGTAAACCAGGCCGAATTGCTCGGCGACGGCATTGCCGGGGTCGGTGAGGATGGGGAAGGGAAGGCCGTGCTGGCCGGCCATGAAGTCGCTTTGGCGCGCGATTTGCGGGCCGATCGCAACCATCAGGCCTTCGCGCTCGCGAAGTGTGCCGTAGAGGTCGCGCCAGGTTTCGAGTTCGGTAACGCAATAGGGGCACCAGCGGCCGCGAAAAAATTTAATGACCAGTGGGCCGAGGGCGAGCAAGTCTGCGCTGCGCACCAACTTGCCGTTGGCGTCTTTGAGGGCGAATTCGGGAGCGAGAGCGCCGACGGGGAGGATTTTTTCTTCGATCCCGGACGCAAACAATTCGGCAACGGCATTTTCGCCGACCGCAAGACGCTCGGCCTGCACCAGGTGACGGGTGTTGGCGGTGATCTCGTCGAGTTGGTCCTGGAGTAGAACCATCTCCCATATTCTCGCAGATAGAAGCTGGGTTAGAATGTGCGCATGGACGGCATCGACTATTCACCGCTCGGCAAAGCAATCGGACGCCTGAACGAGGGGCTGGAGGCTTTGCGGCGCGAGCCGGAGAACACTCTTTATCGCGATGCCGTGATCCAGAGATTTGAATTCACGTATGGGCTGTGCGCAAGCATGTTGAAACGGCACCTGGCGCAGACCGCGGCAATAGAGCCTGAACGGGACATGACCTTCCCAACACTGATCCGGACTGCCAGCGAGAACGGCTTAGTGCGATCCGGATGGGATGTTTGGTTCGATATCCGAAAGGCCCGGAATCTGACCAGCCATATTTACAACGAAGAGATCGCGAGGCAGGTCGTTGAGTTGATTCCGACGTTTGCCGAGGAAGCCGAGTATCTTTACCGAGAGCTCGAAAGGACGGCGGCTTCGAATGGCAACTGAAACCATAGCGTCTGAGAAACCTCCGATAGCGATCGAGCCCGGCCAATGGGAGGAGCTGATCGCCATTCTTCAGGCTCGCCTGCCGGGCCGCAGGGTTTGGGCCTTCGGTTCGCGCGCAACGGGTCGCCGCGTCAAGCGCTACTCCGATTTGGATTTATTAGTCGATGGCGACGGTCTCTCCTTCAGAGAGGCTGCTGTGCTGGATGAGGCGCTGGATGAATCGCGCCTGCCGTTCAAGGTGGATGTGGTGCAGATTGCGTCGCTGGCGCCGGAGTTTCGCGCGCGGATTGAGCTGGAAATGGTGCTGGTGCAGGGCACGGGATCGAACGGTGGTCAGGCGAGTTAAAAAGTATCTCATCTTCCGAAGCGTTGTTTGCCGCCCATGCCCATGGCGCCGAGGCCGCCGCGCATCATTTTGGCGGCCATTCCGCCTTTGCCCATCTGCTTGAACATCTTCGCCATCTGGGCGTATTGACGCAGCAGATTGTTCACGTCCTGCACTTCTGTGCCGCTGCCCCTGGCAATGCGCTTGCGGCGGCTGCCGCTGATGATTTCGTGGTTGCGGCGCTCGATGGGAGTCATCGAGTTGATGATGGCTTCCAAGCGCACGAATTGCTTTTCGTCGATGTTGCCGGCGGCCTGCTGCATGCCGGCGAAAGGGCCCACGGAGGGGAGCATTTTGAGAATGCTCTCCATGGACCCGAGCTTCTTGATCTGACGCAACTGGTCGCGGAAGTCTTCGAGAGTGAAGCCGTCGCCGAGGAGGGCCTTCTTGGCGAACTCTTCTGACTTTTTGCGGTCGAGGGTGGATTCGGCTTTCTCGAGCAGCGACATCATGTCGCCCATGCCGAGGATGCGGCCAACGATGCGGTCGGGATGGAAGGGCTCGAAGGCGTCAGGCTTTTCTCCGGTGCCGATGAACTTGATGGGCTGGCCGGTGACGTGACGGATGCTGAGAGCTGCGCCGCCGCGGGCATCGCCGTCCATTTTGGTGAGGATGACGCCGGTGAGACCGAGGCGCTTGTGAAAATCTTCGGCGGAGTTGACGGCGTCCTGGCCGGTCATGGCGTCGGCGATGAAAAGAATCTCCGACGGGTTGAGGAGCTTCTTCAGCCGGGCCATTTCGTCCATCAGCGATTCGTCGATGTGGAGGCGGCCGGCGGTGTCGACGATAAGGGTGTCGCAGCCCATGATGCGGGCTTCGCGCAGGGCTTCCTTGGCCAGGCGGACGACGAGATCGGCGTCGGCGGGCTCGCCTTTCTGATCGCCTTCGTAGAGCTTGGCATCGATGGATTTGGCGACGACTTTGAGCTGCTCGCGGGCGGCGGGGCGGTAGACATCGACCGAGACGAGCATGGGACGGTGACCACCCTTCTTGAGCCAGGCGGCAAGCTTGCCTGAGGTGGTGGTTTTACCGGAGCCCTGCAGGCCGGCCATGAGAATGACGGTGGGCGGCTGGGAGGCGAATTTGAAGCGCGCCGTGTCTTTGCCGAGCAGGGCGATCAGCTCGTCGCGAACGATCTTGATGACCTGCTCGGATGGGCTGAGCGCGGTGAGAACTTCAGTGCCAATGGCTTTGACGCGGATTTGCTCGATGAGGTCGCGGGCGACGTTGAGGTTGACGTCGGCTTCGAGCAGGGCCACGCGAATTTCGCGCAGGGCTTCGGCGATGTTCTCTTCAGTAAGCGTGCCCTGGCCGCGGAGGGCCTTGAAGGCGCGCTGAAGTTTGTCTGTAAGGGTCTCAAACATAGGTCAATTCAAGTGTACCTTGCCGCCGCCTTCGCTACCTGCGGTGGGTCAGCCGCCTGCGGTGGGGCAGCCGCTCGCTATCCGCTCGCTTGAGGCCCGTGGTCTCCCACCCATTCCGCAGAAAGAAGCGGAATGGATGGGGTACGGGGCATCGTCGGGGAACCCGCAAAGGTCTACTCGGCGGGGGCGATCAGGTATTGCTCGAGTTTGCCGTTGGGGTAGGTGTAGGTGGTGAGGTCCAGCTTCCTGCCTGGGTAGACGATCTGAAAAGCGCGGAAGGTCATGCCGCCGCGGAGTTCTTCGCGGGTTTGGTCGAAGCTGAGGGGTTCGCCGAGTGGGGCGAGGCTGGTTTGGAAGTCGGCCAGGGCTTCGGAGGTGAAGTAGTCGTTGAGATTGGGGGCGAGAAGGGCGCGGTCGATGCGGCCCTGTTGGAGGCTGTGGTAGATTTCAACGGCTTGCTGCTCGGGAGCGGTCAAGGGAGCATTGAGAACAACGGGAGCCACGAGACGCGCAATGGAAGATGCCGCGGCGACAGCGTCCTGGTTGGTGAGAACGACTACTGCGACACCGTCATCGACGAGAACCTCGTTGTCTGAGACGAAGCCGGAGGTCTCGCCGCCGTGTTCGATGGAGCGATGGCCGCTGCGGTCGCGCACCTCGACGCCGAGACCGTATTGTGTGCCCTTGCCGTCCTTCAGCTTGACCTCAGTGAACATCTGCTTATAGCTCGCGGGCTTGAGGATGGACTGGGCGATGAGGCTCTGATCCCACAGGGCGAGGTCGTGAGCGGTCATGGCCAGCTCGAATGCGGCGAACATCCAGCCGCGGCCCTCCTTGGGCGCGACGCGCAGGGGACCGAGGGCATGGCGATAGTAGGCTGTGGCGTCGGCTGAGGTGAGCTTGGCTTCATCTGCGTTCCAGACGGAGCTCATGCCCAGCGGGCGGAAGATGCGGGCGGTGAGGAAGTCCATGAGGGGCGCGCCGGTAATGGTTTCCACGATGCGGCCGGCAATGACGAAGTTGGTGTTGGAATACTGCCACTGGGTTCCGGGCTCGAAGTCGAGAGGCTTTTTGGCCCAGGTATCGAGGATTTGTTCGGAGGTTTCGGGATGAAGCATAGGGGGCATGAGGTAGTCCTCGGGCCAATAGTCCTGGTAGCCGGAGGTGTGGGAGAGGATTTGGCGGATGGTGACTTCATTGCCGCGGGTGAGGCCGGGAACGTATTTGCCGACGGGGTCGTCGAGCGTGAGCTTGCCTTCTTCCTGGAGCATGAGAATGGCGGCGGCGGTGAACTGCTTGGAGATGGAGCCGATGGAGTAGCGCATGGCGGGCGTGGCGGGCGTTTTGGGCTCGAGACACGCGTACCCGTAGGCGTGGGTATAGACGAGCTTGCCGTGCTGGACGACGGCGACGGATGCGGAAGGGACGCCGGTCTGGTCGAGGACCTGGGCGGCGATGCGATCAACGCGGGCGCGGAGGACGGGGTCGAGGGTGTCGACGGTTTGCGCGTGGAGGGTGAGCGGCGAGGATGCGGCAAGGGCGAGAACGAGAAGATAAAGACAACGCCGGGTTGATTGGCTAGGCATGATTTGGGTGCGACTCCTGTTCATGGACATAGTAATCGCCTGTGTCAGGTGGCGCGGGCCAAGGTGAGTACGGTGATGTCGTCTTCCTGGCCGAAGGCCTGGGCGGTGTGGGCGATGGCGGCGGCGGGTTGGGTGGAAATGGCGGCTGTGCGGTCGAAACCGAAGAGCTCGCCGGTCTTGCCGCGGGCTTCGACAATGCCGTCGGTCATGAGCGTGAGTTGCTGACCTGGGGCGAGCTGGAAAGTTGATACAGCATAGGTTGTTTCAGCGGTAAGCCCGAGGGGTAAGCCGTTTTCAAGCGACAGCTCTTTGCCTGAGAGATAGGGCGGGATGTGGCCGGCGTTGGCAGCGGTCAATTTGCCATCGGGGTCGGCGCAGAGGACGAGGCAGGTAGTGAAACCGCCTTGCTTGCGCAGAAGCAAAAGCTCGTTCAATTGTTTGAGCACGGTCTCGGGATCGGTGTTGCGGTTTGAGTCGAGCGCACCGAGGAGCGCTGCGACGATCATGGCCGCGCCGAGGCCTTTTCCGCTGACGTCGCCGACGACGATGCGCGTGATGCCGTCGATTTGAGCCGTGTGAAAGAAGTCGCCGCCCACCTCTGCCGCGGGCCGGTAGACGGCCTCGATGTGGAAGTGGTTTCCTTCTGCCTGTGCCGAACGCAACAGAAGAGACTGCACGCGCTGGGCGGCTTCGAGTTCCGCCGCCGCGCGGGCTTGCTGGTGGCTGACGCGGTTGAAGCGCAGGAAGATGACAGCGCCGACGGCGAGAAGATAGACGAGGTCGCCAGGATCGAAGATCCAGAATGAGAGGGGGCCGAGAGGGATGGGATTCC
>JBEKEQ010000041.1:0-30246 GCA_050013735.1 Occallatibacter sp. | reverse complement strand
ACAACCCATGTTCTGAAAGGGCGCGACTTTACAACTTGGTGAAAAACTCCCAAGAGCCGCAAGTTTTGAATGGGCACGACTTTAGTCGTGCCGCAAGAACGCCTAATTGACCTTGGCTTTAGCCACTGAGGGAATGCAAAAGATCGACAAACGAATTCCCTTGGTCACTAGTCGATAGCAAGATCGAAGGGATTCGATCTGCCCCGCAAGGAGATTTACCGTGCAACCCGCATCCACTCTGGCTCCCGTTCCTGCACCGCCGGCTGCATCGAAGACTCATTCCGTCTGGAAGACTTCGATTCTCTTCACCATCGTTACCACGGTCCTCGTTGGCCTCGTCTATCCACTCGTGGTCACCGGCATCGCCGGCCTTCTCTTCCCGCACAAAGCCGCCGGAAGCCTCATCCTCAAGGACGGCCAGATCATCGGCTCCGAACTCCTGGCCCAAAGCTTCACGTCAGATAAATATTTCCATCCCCGCCCCTCCGCAGCGGGCAACGGCTACGACGCTACCTCCTCTGGCGGATCCAACCTGGCCCAATCCAACAAGGCTCTCGTAACGCGCATTCAGGGCTCCATCGACGCCCTCGCCAAAGAGAACCCCGGCAAGCCCGTGCCCATCGACCTGGTCACTACCTCCGGCTCCGGCCTCGATCCCGACATCACTCCCGACGCCGCATACTTTCAGGCGCCCCGCGTCGCCAAGGCCCGCTCCATCTCCGAAGACAGCATTCGCCAGCTCATCCAGCAGCACACCACAGGCCGCCAGCTGGGCCTCCTTGGAGAACCCCGCATCAACGTCCTCGAGCTCAACCTCGATCTCGACAAGCTCGGCAAATAAGCATCGAACCAGACGGCTTCCCCGCCCACAGCAGAAAAGCGGCAAAGGCTCAAACCCTTTGCCGCTTCACGTTGCATTTTCGATTTCACTCGCTTCTCGAAAGTCCCGCCGCCCTTCTTCCGCTACTTCTTGCCAGTCGCAGCCGCCATCGCCTTCCCGCGCTCGGCGGCTTCCCGCGCACGGAACTTCGCGATCCGTTCAATCAGCTTCACGGGCACAGGCTCCGAGAACGGAAAACGGATCGTGCTCTTATTAATTTTGTACGGCGCCAACTCATCTCCAAACGCCGTAACAAGCCGCTCGCCTGCCGGGTAGAGCGAATAGAACTGCTTCCAGCCGGCAAAATGCAAAACTAACTCTCCATGCAGTTTGTAGGTGGGCATCTTGTACGCGATTCCTTCGTCGGCCCCCGGCAGCGCCCTGCGAATGGCTTTTCGCACCAACTCCAGCCCACCGCGCACAGCCTCGGGCTGTGATGAAATGTATTCGTCCACAGATTTGAAGTCTTTCGCAGCCATCGTAATTAATTCCTCCCGCTCCAACCTGCGAATCTCCCTAATTCACAGTCAAAATCACTTGCGTGGTTGCCGTCAGGCTCCCCGAAGTGCCGGTCACCGTTACCGTATAGGTCCCAGTGGGCGTACCGGAGCCTAACGTTGGAATGGTGCCGTGAATGCTGCTGCACCCGCTGCAAGCGACAGAAACCACCAGCACCAGCAAGCCCAGCAGAACCAGCCCCTTGCGCCGCCGCGCCGGCATGCCGAACATCAGCGCCATCGCCAGCGCGCCCCCGCCCGCCGACGGCCACAACAGCTTCCTCGATTGCTTGAGAGCGATCGTCGTCCCCGTAGTGTTCACACTAAGTATCGAAGTTTGCGCCGCCCCGCCGCTGAGGTTCACAGAAGTTGGAGTGAGGCTGCACGTCGCCGGATCGCTGCTGGCTGTTGGACTGATTGCGCAGGTAAGGTTTACCGTCCCGCTAAATGCGCCCGTTGGCGAAACATTAATCGTCGTGGTGTTGCCGCTGTTCGCTCCGGGGCTCACCGTGATGTTGCCGCTGTTGCTCACCGCAAACGCGCCGTTGCCTCCACCCCCACCCGATCCCGAGCCCACCGTCACGTTCACCGTTGTGGTCAGCGTAAGACTGCCTGACACTCCCGTGACCAACACCGCGTAACTCCCAGTCGTGGTCGTCGAAGTGGTGCTAACGGTCAATGTCGCCGTCTCCGCGCTCGTTCCGCTAATGGTCACCGGCGAAACTACGCCGCAAGTGGCTGGACTGGTCGCGCCCGCAGGCCCGGTCACGGAACAACTCAGGCCAATCGTCCCCGTAAACCCACCCAGCGGCGTTGCGGTAATCGTTGCAGTATTGCCCGTCGTGGCGCCCGGACTCACCGTAATGTTGCCGCTGTTGGTCAGGGCAAAGCTCGTCGACCCCGCCGTTGAGCCGCTCACAACCGCCTCCAGCCCCAGCGTGTGGATTTGCGAGCTCGTAGAATCCCACCCAGTGACCAGCACGTCATAGGACTGATTGGCCGTCTCGGCCGGCGCGCTAATCGTAAGCGTGGCCGCGGCGTTGCCGCCGCTGCTCAGGCTCTCCGTCTGCGGAATCGAACAGCTTATGCCCGGGGCTGCGCTGCAGGTCAGCTTCACCGCTCCGCTGAGACCGTTGACCGAGGCCAGGTAGATCGTATCCGTCTGGCTGTTGCCTGCGGTCACGGGAATAATCGTGGTTTGCGCCAGCAACGTGAAGTCTGACAAAGGACTCGAAATAGGGCTCAGCGTTGCGGATGAAGGCGCATACACCGAGTCGCCCGAGTACTCAACCGTGATCAGATTTGTCCCCTGGAAGAGGTCCTGGCTATCCAACTGGGCAGCATAGTCGGAGACGTCTCCGGACTGTGATCCGAAACCAACCCCGCCCAAAGAATATCCGGATGAAAAGAACAGAACATATCCGGTCGGAGCCGGATGCCCGCTTACGCCTGTCACCGTTCCTTCGACGAGAATGCTGGACGTGGGCGAAATTCTCCCCGTCATGTACGCCGCAGTCGTGCTGGGAAGTCCGCCTCCCGCTTGAATCGTCACCGGAAAGGTTTGTGTGACCGCCGTGTAATTTGCATCTCCCGGATAACTCACAGTGACTTGATAGCTGCCGGCCGGCGTGCTTGCCCCAGCAGTAATCGTGCCCACGCCTTCAACAAAGTAGGTCGTCGGATCCACTGCCGCGCTTAACGTGGCCGATGTCGGCACACCCGAAGGAAATCCGCTCACCGTGACAGTTCCCGTTGGCGCCGCCGCGGAATTGACATACCCAATGCCGTATTGGTTTTCGCTCGCATTGTTAGCGTAGTTTTCCACCTGAATAGTAAAGGTATTTGCTCCACCACCCAGGTAGTTGCCTGAGGTGCTCACCGCGGCGCTGGCGCCCGCCAGTAACAGCGTCGGCACGTCCTTGGCAATGCCGAAGGTAATGGGAGAAGTTGGCGCGCCCGTTGATGCGTTATAGCTCTGGTCGCCCGAGTAGCTCACCGTCACCGAGTGATTGCCCACGCCAAACAAGCCGTTGTATTCAGCGTCGCCCTCGGTATTGATGATGGCTGTGTTGATAGGGCTTCCATTGTCAGCGAAAGTTACCGTGCCCGTGGGCTCGGTGTAATAGAAAGTGCTGCAGCTCGCGGGCCGGATCTCAGTGTTCAAGCACTGGTTGTAGTAGCTGGTCGGCGCCGCCTGGGCGTCAAGAATCATCTGCGTCCCATAGGGAATATTCGTAGACCCCGAACTTACCGCCACGTTGCCGGTCTCTGCGGGGTTGGCCACATCGTAGATGTTGAAATACGTTGTGCTGGCCTCGGGTTTCACCGTAATCTGCGTCTTGGCCGAGTTGCTTAACCCGTCTGCCTGATCGCCGCCGTACTGGCCCCAAATGTTATAAGTCCCGCCGGGGAGATAGTTGACGCTCCCGGAATAAGTCCCGCCGCTCAGCGCAAAATTCGTCTGACCCTGGTTCATGAGCTGCGTGCTGTCGGTCATCAGCGCAACTTCGCCGGCCGGCGTAGAGCCTGCGCTGGTCACGCCGCCGCTCACTGTAATGGCGGTTCCGTGGGTAAAGTTCGTCTTCGAAGGTGTAAGCGTGGTTGTGGTGGAGGCCAGGGTGACTTTGTTCCAGTCGCTTACCAGAACATTCGCATCCACTGACCCCAGCCCGCTGGCCATGTCGTATCCCGCCGTTGCGTTGTAATCGGGCGTCGTGCCCGTGCCGATCTGCCCCTCCGTCGCCGTGCCCAGAGCGGGATCGGTGACCGTGGCGGGATCGGAGACGGCAATGCAATCCGGCGTATGCGGCGAGTAGCTGCAAGGCACCGAGTTGGTCCCGGCCGTCACGTCGTGGAAGGCCGCTGGGAACTGCGCCGCCAGCGGATACAGCACAAAACCTGCCTGTCCCTGGCGCCCGTACTTCTGATTCACCAGCGCCATGATACCCGCGAATGCCGGAGACGACGCCGACGTGCCGCCCACGCCGTAGAACTGCACCGCCCCATCGCTCGCAACCGGCTGGCAGTCGCCATCCTCCGCGCAGATGGGATAGTAGCTCGCATTTGCCCCATTCGCCGCGAACAGAGAAACGTCGGGCAAATCCCGCACCCCGTCGGCCGGAACGCCCTTCCCGGCCTGCCATAAGGGCTTGGGCTTGTAAATAATGCTGGCCCCGCCGCCTCCGCCAACAATATTTGTGCTTCCCAAAGAGCTTCCCTCCGACTCAATCGACCCAAGCGTCAACCCGTACTGGCTGTCGTTCCAGGGCTGCTCGGGAATCACTCCCAGAATCGACTTTGCCGGCCTGTTATTGCTGACGGTGGTGCCCCAGTAATTCAGAATCTGGTCTTCCATGGCCCCCAGGCCCTGGCTGAAATCGCTGTAATAAAAGTCCGTTCCACCCACCGACACGTTATACGGCGTCGAGCCAAGGCCGTTCACTCCCACGCCGTTCACCGCAAACTCCTGCGTGTCATCGTCGTCACAACCCGCCGAGCCGGCATCCCCGGCGGAAACCATCACCGTGATGCCCTGCGCCGCGGCCTGCTCCCAGAGGTTGCTCATAAACTGGTTGGTGCCGCCAAGATACTTTTCGCATTCGCCAAAACTCAGGCTCATCACCGGCGCCACGTTGCCATAGACAGCATGTTCCATCGCCAGGTAAAGGCCCGCTTCAAGCGCTGTGTCGCCGGCCACAACCAGGTCCACGGTGGCATTCGGCGCCACCGCGCCCGACCACTCCACATCCAGGTAGGCCTCCACTGAATCATAGTTCGGGCCTTCGGGATTGTTGATCCCGTCCACCCCCGGATCGTTCCCGTCGATGATCACCTGCGGGGTGTTGGGTTCAAGCCCGAACAGGTTGCGAAATTCATTGACGAGCTGCATATTGACATTCGAGTCGTTGATGATGGCCAGCGTCTGCCCGCTGCCGTCGATCCCCGCGCTGTAAAGCGGCGCCAAATCGTACTGCACCGCAAAGTCCTGGGGCGCCAGCACAAAGTTGTATGAGTTATTGCCGCCGATCGTCCACTCCGGCGTGGCCGTTCCGGTCTTCGGGTCGTACAGCGCCTTGCCCAATTGTTTGGCGTAGTTCTTCACCCTGAAGTTATTCAAGGTAACGAACCCTCCCACCACCGGGGCCAGCGCCGCTGGAATCCGCGGATCGCTCGCATTTGCGTAATGCGTTTCGCCCTTCACTTCATAGCGATGAATCTGCGTGTGGAACGCAGCCCGCATCTGCGCCACGTTGCCCGAGATCTCGATGGTCTGCTTCCCCTCGTTGACTTTGACCACGTTGAAGCCGTGCCCGGTCAACCAGGTTTCCACCGTTGCAATATCCTGGTCCGACGGGCCGAATCGCTTTCCAAATTCTTCCGGCGTCAGCCATTTGTGGTAACTGGCCGAACCCGGCGTATGCATTTCGCCAATCAGCTGCCGCAAAGCCGCGTCCTGGCTGGCGCTCCGCTTCAGCACCAGGTGCATCCGCTCCAGCGGCATGCCATCCGGCGCGGCACCGCGATCATTCCTGGCGTTGGCCAGGGGATGCATCGTTCCCTGCAGCGTTGTCAGCCGGCTTTCGTCGATCGGCTGAACAATCCGGACTTCCGGGACCGGGTTCTGCGCCCACCCTGCCGTCGGGCACAGCAATGCTCCGGCCAACAAACCATGAGCGAACCAACGAACTCTTGCCATTCGCGTGCTCTTAGACCCTCTCACTAGACACAACCCCAGGTGAGCCGCTTAGTCGTGTTCCAATTTCTCGTCGCCACAAAAATGCGTCCCGATCCGTCACTTCATCATACCGTTCCCTGTTTGCCGCTGCCTCGCCACGCCCCCAATCGGCCCCAAAAGCGTACCGGCCCTTCCCGAAGGAAGGGCCAGTGCGCATCTTTCCCTTGAAACGCTTAATTCACGTAAACGGTGAACGTGGTCTGGTTCTTGGTAACCGCGCCGGTTCCGGTCGCCGTTCCGGTGGCAACAATCGTGAATGTGTATGTGCCCTTGGCTGTCCCCGGATCGGTGACGGTGATGGTTCCAGTGTTGTTGCTGCTCGAGCCGCACCCGGACAGGCTGCCCAGGCCAGCCATCAGCAACAGCACTCCCAGCATCGCCCGCCAACTGCGCCGGCGCGCCGGAATTCCCAGGAACACCAGCAACGCCAGAACCGCTCCGCCGCCCGCTCCCGCCCATCCTCGGTGATTGCTGGCCGCTTTATGCTTCAGGTCCTCTTCGATGGTGGTGCTCGGCGCCGTGCTGCCCACCGTGAATTGTGTGGTCCCGCTGGCCCCGGAGCTGACCGTAACAGACGCCGACGCGCCGGTGGGGCCGCAGGTGGCTCCGTCCCCGGTGGTTGGAGAGGCGTCCGCTTCCTCCTGGCAGGTCAGCGTAACCGTACCCGCGTATCCGGCAAGGCTGGTCACGGTTACAGTCGCGGTGGCAGACGAGCCCGGAGCAATCCCGCTGGACGAACTACCCGCGCCTGAAGGAGTCAGGCTGATCGGCGTTTGAGTAATGCTGAAAGTTGACTCCGTCACTGTGACGTTGGCCGAACCCGTTGCCGACTGGTAATTGCCGTCCCCGCCGTAGACCACTGTCACAGCCACGGATTCTCCGTTCGCGGTGCCCGACAGGGCGCCTGAAGGCACCGTGAACGAGAAGCCTCCACTTGCCGACAGGCCCATCGAGGCGGTGTAAGTGCCGGCCGTGATCGTCACAGTCCCGGTGGGCGTTGTTCCCCCCTGGGTCGGGCTGGCCACCGTGCCCGTCACGCCCAAAGTCGAAACCGAATCCAGCGAATTCGACGCTGGAGTTACCGTGATGGTAGGCACCGGCAACACAATTCCCGAAACCGTAACCGTCGCCGTGTTGTTCTTCGGTCCATAGATCGAGTCCCCGCTGAAGCTGGCCGTCAACGTGTCTGTCCCTATGCTCAGCGATCCTCCTGGAATGGTGAACGTGTACGAGCCATTCACCAGCGTCTGAGCCCCCGAACTGTAGTTTCCGCTTGAAAGCGTCACCGTCCCGGTAGGCGTTGTCCCGCCTGAGGGCGAGCTAGCCACCGTCACGGTTACATTCAGGGCGTCGCTTGCATTCAGGCTATTTTGTGCCGGCGCCACGGTCACCGTCGCCGCCCCGCTGCCCACCGTCGCCGGCCAGGCTTGCACGACGTTGGACACGTTGAGCGAGCCCAGCCCCGTCGCCTGGTCGTAGCCCTTTACGGCGCTGTAGCCGGGAAGAACGCCGACATAATCCCCAGAGTGAATCACGGTGCAGTTGGGAGAAGGAGAGCTGACATACGCGTCGTAATCGCAGGCCATCGCATTGGTGCCCGTATCGATGTCGTTGAAGTAGCAGTTGCTGCCGGCGGTTACGCTCTCCGCGCTGCAACTGGAATAGGTCTGGCTTGCCGCCAGCTGATAGAGTTCTGCGTTGGGGCTTCCCTGCGCCGCTCCCGTCTTCTGGTTGATCAGCGCCATAACGCCGGCCATGGCGGGGGTCGCAACCGAGGTTCCGCCAACCTCCTGCGCTACCGGCTCTGACTTGGTGGAGTAAGAGCACGCCGCAACGTCGGAAACGCAGATCAGGTACGCGCTGCTGGAAAGAAATCCATCGGAGGCAAAGAAGCTCACGTCGGGAATGTCGCGCACTCCATCGGCCGGAAGGCCGGGAATGCTTGCGTTGGTCTGCCAACTTGGCTTGATCCAGCCATTATTGGAAAGTGAAATCGAGCTCTGCGCAGAGCCCGTGTCGGGGTTGGTGGTGGCGCCGGTGCTGGTTGCCCCCGAGGTGCAGGTTCCCACCGTCGTGCTGTTAAGGCTCGACGGAGTGCTGTTTACCACGCACCCGCTGGCGCCGCCGCCCCCGCCCACGGTGTCGACCAGATAAAGCAAGCTGCCGTCACCCTGGTCATAGATCCCGTTTGCGTATACAACAAACGCATTGCAGGCTGACTCTGCGTCCGTTACGGTGTACGTGCCGCTGAAATAGGACTCGATGAACGGCAATGCCAACGGATTGGTGCAAGTATCATTCCAGGGAACCTCGGGCACATAGCCCTTGGCGCTGCTTTGTCCGGCATCCGCATTGTTGGTCGAATTCCAGTAAGGCGCGGGAGGGCACACCGGCGAAGTGGCCGAGGTCGGCAAGGCACACCACTTGAAATCCGTGCCGCCTACCGCGGTGTTGTAAGGCGTGGATGCAAGTCCGCTCACGGTCAGGCCATACTCGGCCGGATACGGCAGGTTCTCCCCGCCCTCATCTCCGCCGTCGTCGCAGCTTGCCGCGCCCGAATCGCCCGCCGCCACAAACACGGCGATTCCCTCCGCCGCCGCGGCCTGCCACAGATCGTAGTACTGCACATTGCCTGCGGTGCCGTTGAGCAACTCGCACTCGCCATAACTCACATTCATCACCCGGGCCGTAACATTGTCGACGATATAGCTTTCCGAGTCGTAAAGGCCGTCGTCGGTGGCCGAGGCGGGATAGGAGGCGACCAGCACGATCTGCGCGTTCTTGGCAACCGATCCAGACCACTCCACATCGAGCGAGTTTTCAATCAAGTCATCGATGCCGCAGTATGTGAGGGCCGAGGAATTGCAGATGGTCAGAGGCTGGCTGTTGCCTGAGATGCGGATAGGCGTGTTCGCCGGAAGGTTCGTTGGAAGGCCGAAGAAGTTGCGGAAGGTGGCGATGTCGTTGTTGCCGTCGCCGCCTGCCTGCCCGACTTCAATGTCGCTGGTTCCGGCAATGGCGATCCTCTGCCCGGTCCCGTCAATCGGCGAAGCGGCAGTCCATAGAGGAAGAATGTTGTAGATGGTCGCAAAATCGTACGGTCCCACATCCTCGACAAGGTAAGGATTGGCGCCGCCCACGCTGATGCCAAACTGCGGGCGAGCCTTGGCTTCTGTCCTGGCCCCGCCATCGAGCAACGAGCGCACGGCTGCGCCGCCGGCAGCCTGGCGCGCCGCTCCGCCCGGCGATTGCGGCGAGGGTCCGGTCCCCGGAATCCGTTTCCACCTTCCCGTCTCGCTGTCCCGCGTTACCTGGCTGCCCATGCGGTGCAGCGGCCTGGGGAAGAAATTGTGCAGCGACTTCACGCCCACCACCACCGGCGCCAGCGCCTCGGGAATCTGCGGGTCGCTCATATTGCCGATGTGCGCCACGCCCTTCACTTCCAGGTTGTGAATCTCGGTGTGGAATGCGCTCTCCACTTGCGCGGCCGTGCCGCTGAAGCGGATCGAAAGATGATCCTTCGTCACCTGGCTCACCGTGAATCCATGCCCGGTCAGCCAGTTTGTCAGCGTTGCAATGTCCGTCTCATGAGCGCCATACTGCGCTCCCACCTCGTCCGGCGTCAGCCACTGATGAAAATTGGGCGAAGACGAATCGTACTGGCTGGCCACGAACGCATCGAAGGCCGACTGCTGCTCCGGGCTGCGGCTCAGAACCAGGATGAGGTCCGTCATGGGCAGCGAGTCGCTCACCTTCCCGCGGTCGTTCCTCGCGTTGGCCGCCGGATGCGTGTTGCCCTTGAGCGTCACAAGCTGAGTTTCGTCTATCTTGTCGACGGTCCGTACCCTGGGGGCCGATTGCTGGGCCATCATCGCGGTTGAGCCGAGCACCGCACAGGTCAATACACTAAGGGAGAGGGAACGCATGGGATGCATAGGTGTGTTCTTGGACCCTTTCTTCGGAGACAACCCCCGAACAAGCAAAATGTTGCGGTTTCAATCAACAAATACCGGTATTCCACTGACTCAGTTGCTTAAGCCGCAACCAATTCGCTGAAAAAAATAGAGACTCGCGCTCATTGCTGATCTACCGGCATTGCATGCAAACACCACATTGACGGTATTCGTCTTCGGAGGCTGGCAGAACGCTCTTTGACGCCCAGACAGCGGAAGAGATCCCGAATAAGGAAAAATTCCCAGTCCGGCGCGAAACCTGCACGATGTGAACCGGGTGATATGTAGAAGAAATGATCCCGGAAATCTCCGCCCCTCGATCCTAAATGAGAAGCCAATCAGCTTGCTTAGACGGTTCCTATCCCGGAAAGTTGACCTGCGCGGCCAAACGCCACCCGCTTATGTCGGGGGCATGCGCCCACTGCCGGGTGCGCATGCTCACTTCTCCAGTACGTACAAGATAACCTCGTTTATTTTTCTTGAAAGCCTCGAATGCAATAGACAATCGGTATCTCTATCGAATAACATACCCATTTCCAGTTGCTCCCTTTTTTGATCGGTGTCCTATATGCGTACTTCGCTTTTTATCACTTGCTATAACGACACGCTCTACCCTGAAACTGGACGCGCGGTTGTAAGTCTTCTTGAACGACTGGGGGTGCAACTGGACTTCCATCCCAAGCAAACCTGTTGCGGTCAAATGCATGCCAACACCGGCTTCCGTGCCGAAGCCTACTCCCAGGCCAAACGATTTGTGCGCCTCTATCAGGACGCCGAGTCAGTCGTTATTCCTTCCTCCTCCTGCGTGGCCATGATCCGCGATCAATATCCCGCGCTCTTCGACGAGCTGGGAAATGAATCCCTCCGCAGTCAGTTCACCGCCCTGGTGCCAAGAGTCTACGAGTTGAGCGAGTTCCTCGTCGACCAACTCGGCGTTGACGATGTGGGCGCATACTTCCCCCATCGCGTCACCTACCACGCCAGTTGCCACGGCCTGCGCGGCCTCCATCTCGGCGACCGCCCATGGCGCCTGCTGGCCAAGGTCCGCGGCCTTGAGCAGGTTCCGCTTGAGAACCTCGATCGCTGCTGTGGCTTCGGCGGCACGTTTTCCATCAAGAATGCCGAAGTCTCCTCGGCCATGCTGGCCGTCAAGCTTCAAGATATTACCGCCACCGGCGCAGAATACTGCACCGCTCTCGACAACAGTTGCCTCATGCATCTTGGCGGAGCCATGCACCGCCAATACGCGGGAATGAAGACCATTCACATGGCCCAGATCCTGGCCAGCACCGAATCGTTTCCAGCGGAGGCAGCCGCATGAGCCTCCCCGCCGCTTCCCATCCCATCCTGGACCCGGTCTTCGCCCCACCCTTCCCGCAAGCGGCATTACCCGTCCTGCGCAATCCGCAACTGCGCAAGAACGTGGCCCACGCCATCGACGTCATCCAGGGCAAGCGCGCCAAGCTGGTGGCCGAAAAGACCGATTGGCAGGCGCTCCGTTCCGCGGCCTCTGACATTCGCGCCCACGCCCTCGAAAATCTCGGCTTCTACCTGGAGCAGTTTGAAGCCCGCTGCACCGCCGCCGGGGGCACGGTTCACTGGGCCGCGGACGCCTCCGAAGCGCGCCAAATCATTCTCGATTTGCTTCGCCGGGAAAACGCTTCCGAAGTCATCAAGATCAAGACCATGACCTCGGCCGAAATTCAGTTGAATCCCTTCCTCGAGGCCGCAGGCGTCCGCGCCCACGAAACCGATCTGGCTGAAATCATCCTCCAGTTGGGCGATCAGGAACCCTCGCACATCGTCGTACCCGCGCTGCACATCAATCGCAGCCAGGTGCGCGAAATCTTCTCCCGCCGCATGGGCCTCAAAGATCTCTCTGACGATCCCCACGCCCTCGCCGACGCCGCCCGCACCTATCTCCGCCACAAGTTCCTCGCCATTCCCACCGCCATCAGCGGCGCCAACTTTCTCATCGCTGAAACCGGCTCCGTTGCCGTGGTCGAGTCCGAGGGCAACGGCCGCATGTGCCTCACCCTGCCGCGCACCATGATCACCCTGGCCGGCATTGAAAAAGTTCTGCCGCGTTTCCAGGACCTGGAAGTGATGCTCCAGATGCTGGCCCGTTCCGCCACCGGCGAGCGCATGAACCCCTATACCTCCCTTTGGACTGGCGTCACTCCCGGCGACGGCCCGCAAAACTTTCACGTGGTCCTGCTTGACAATGGCCGTTCCGGCATCCTCGCCAAACCCCGCGAGCGCCAGACCCTCAAGTGCATTCGCTGTGCCGCCTGCATGAACACCTGCCCCGTCTATCGCCAGACCGGCGGCCACGCTTACGGCTCTGTTTATCCCGGCCCCATCGGCGCCATTCTCACGCCGCAGCTCATGCAGCTTCAGCACGCGCAATCGCTCCCCTACGCCTCTTCGCTCTGCGGCGCTTGCTATGAGGTCTGCCCGGTCAAAATCAACATTCCTGAAGTGCTCATCGATCTCCGCGCCCAGGTCACTGACCGCGAGCGCCGCGGCTTCGCCCGCTTCCTTGACCCCATGTACCTCGGCCTGCGCATCGCCAACCTGCTCTTTTCCGCGGCATGGCTCTTCCATACTGCGCAGTTTTTCGGCCGCATCGGCTTGCGTTTCTTCACCCGCAAGGATGGTTGGATTCATTCGCTGCCCTTCCTGGGCGCCAAATGGACCCAAACCCGCGACCTCCGCGGCTTGCCCAACCAAACCTTTCACGCCTGGTGGGCAACGCGCGCCAAGGAGGCCAAATGAGCACCCTGTCCCGGCTCCGCACCAGCCGCAAAGGCCTCCGTGCCCCGTCCATTCCGCGATTTTCAGCGGAATGGGTGGGAAACCACGAACCCAAACTTGCCTCCCTTCCCAAAAAGGAGGCCAAATGACCGCCTCGGCTCCCTCTCGCGACCAAATACTCGGCCGTATCCGCTCTGCCACAGCATCAGTTGCCCAGGCCCCTGATCGTCTTGCCCAAGCCTACGAGGTTCTGCCCAGAAACTATTTCCGTCACGGACAACTCGGCGCTAAATCCCGCATCCAATTGATGATCGAGCGCCTCCGCGAGTATGACGCCGAAGTGATTGAGTCCACGCCACAAGCGCTTCCCGCCGCCATTGCCTCCCAACTCGCTTTGAGCGACAGGCACGTCTTTGTTGCCCCTGAAGGTTTGCCCGCCGATTGGCTCGCCGCCGGATTCGACTGGAAGATTGATCGCGGACTTTCCACCGCTGAGATTGAACTGGCCGAGGGCGTCCTTACTACTGCGTTTTGCGGAGTCGCCGATTCCGGAACGATTGTGCTCCACCACTCCGCAACGGAAGGCCGCCGTGTGCTAACCTTGCTGCCCGACTGGCACTTATGCATTCTGCGAGCCAGCCAGGTGGTGGAAACGCTGCCCGAGTATTTCGACCGTTGCCAGCAACCTCCTGCTTTAGCCACTTGGATCTCCGGGCCCAGCGCCACAGCTGACATTGAAATGACGCGCATTAAGGGCGTCCACGGACCACGTTTCCTTCATGTAATCGTGGTGCACGACGAAAATTGAATTCAACCGGGGCTAACCAGCCCCTCAGGATGAGGTAACCCGCCATGACACATTTCGATTCTGCAACCTTTGACTTGGCCGCACAGGCTCTGGACTCGTTCCAAATTGAAATCCCTTCCTGGGGATTCGCCAACACCGGAACCCGCTTTGGCAAGTTTGTGCAGGCCGCCGCCGCCTCATCCATCGAAGAAAAGTTCGCTGACGCCGCTGAAGTCAACCGGCTTACCGGCGTAACCCCCACCCTGGCTCTTCATGTGCTATGGGATCTGCCCAACGGCATCGAAGACGTGCCCCACGTCAAACGGCTTGAGAGCCAATTCGGCGTGCGTTCCGGCTCAATCAATCCCAACCTCTTCCAGGACCAGGAATACAAGTTCGGTTCCCTATGCAATCCCTCCGAAGCCATTCGCGAACAGGCTCTGGCCCATGTGCTGGACTGCATTGAGATCGGCCAGGCCATCGGCTCGCGCGATATCTCCCTGTGGATGGCCGACGGCTCCAACTATCCCGGCTCGCAGAGTATCCGCAAGCGCATTGTCTGGCTTGAGCAGGCCTTGCGCACCGCGCACGATCAACTCTCCCCCACCCAGCGCCTGCTCGTCGAATACAAGCCGTTCGAGCCGGCCTTCTATCACACCGATATTGCTGACTGGGGCATGGCTTCTCACTTCTCGCGCGTGGCCGGCCCTCAAGCCCGCGTATTGGTCGATACCGGCCATCATTATGCCGCGCAAAACATCGAGCAAATCGTCGCCTGGCTGCTCCACACCGGAATGCTGGGCGGTTTCCACTTTAATGACCGCCGCTATGCCGACGATGACCTGACACTGGGCTCCATCGATCCCTACCAGATCTTCCGCATCTTCCATGAGATCCTGGTAGCGGAGTCCGATGGTCTCACGCTCGATATCGCCTACATGATCGATCAGAGCCATAACCTCAAGGGCAAAATCGAGGCCATGGTGCAGACCGTTGTCACCGCCCAGGAACTCTATCTGAAAGCCGCTCTCGTTGATCGCCAGCAGCTGGCCGTTCACCAGCAGTCCTGCGACCTGGTAGCCGCCGAGGAGCTGTTCCGTGGCGCCTTCTGGACCGATGTGCGCCCGCTTACCGCTGCCTGGCGCGAAGCCCGCGGAGTGCCCGCCGACCCATTGGCTGCCCTTCGCGCAGGCGGATATGTCGAGCGCATCGCGCAGGAACGCGGCAGCCGTGCATCCACTGCGGTCAGCTACGCATGAAATGAGTTATCCTGTTTGGCAACCTTCCGATAAGTGAAAGGTAAGCAAGGAGAAGTCCGTTGCACGGCGCTAAGATTAAACGGCTTTACCTGATTCCGATTCTTTCCAAATCGCTCGATGTTCTCGAGCTTCTGCAGGAAAGTCACGCCCCGGTTTCGCTTGAAGATGTTTTTCAGCGCACCAAGGTTTCCAAAACCAGCGTCTACCGCATCCTTAAGACGCTGGTTCATCGCGGCTACGTAGCCCAGGCGCAAGACGGCCTTTACCGGCTGGTCTCCCGGCCCCGCCGCTTGCGCTTCGGCTTTGCCGTCCAGAATATGGAGCTGCCGTTCTCTGTGGCCGTGGCGCAGAGCGTCGAAGCGGCCGCCGCGGCAGCCGGCGTCGAGGTGCTGTTGCTCGACAACCGTTACGATGCCGATGCCGCCATTCAGAACGCCGAGGAGTTAGTGCGCCAACGCGTCGATCTGGTACTTGAATTCGAAATCACCGAGCGCGTAACCCCTCGCGTGGCCCACATCTTCAAGCAGGCCGATATCCCCTTGGTCGCCGTCGATGTGCCCCACCCCAACGCCACTTACTTCGGCGTGGATAACTTTGAGGTGGGATACGAGGCGGGAGCTCTCCTGGCCCAGTACGCCTTGAATAAGTGGAAGGGCAAAGTCGACTGGGTTCTGGGCGTCGGTCTCTCCGAGGCCGGCAGTTTCGTTCAGGCGCGCATCACCGGCGCCTTTGACGGCATTCGCGAACGCCTTACCGATTTGCCCGCTCGTTGTTTCGTTGAGATCGAGGGCCGCGGCATGCGCCAGCCTAGCCAACTCGCAGTCTCGGAGTTTCTCCGTGGCCACAACAAGGGTGAGCGCATCCTGGTCGCCGCCGGTACCGACTCCAGCGCCCTCGGCGTTCTCGACGCCGCCCGCCAGTTGGGCCGCGAGCAGGACTTTGCCATCGCCGGGCAGGACTGCATCCCCGAAGTTCTCGCGGAAATGCGCTCCGGCTCAAGCGCTATCATCGGCTCCATCTCTCATGAGGCTGAAACCTACGGCCCGCGTCTCATCCAGCTTGGCATTGCTCTTCTGCGCGGCTACAGCGTGCCACCCTACAACTACGTTCGGCACCGCGCGGTAACCCCGGAAACCCTGGCTGCGGAATAAACGAGGCCAGTCTCAGATTTCGCGCCCAAAACAGCCACAAAATCTGTCAATTGTCGCTTTTCGGTTAAAATCCGTCACCGAAATAGATTCTCTATTGCTTTCTGGTATATGATCTTAGTTAGGCTGTTCAAATTCCCCGATCGCATTTTCGGAATTCTGCAAAGCAAACGCCAGGCCCGTCGGCCAGCGCCACCCCGGCGAGCCACGGCTTCCACGTTACCACCCCGATGCTGCGCGGTTTCTGAAAATGCCATAGACTGGTTCTTATGACATTGGCTGTAGCTTCCCCTACCCTCCAATTCCTTGAAGACCGCTGGGATTCCAGCATTGCCTCCACCCTCGACGAGCCCGAACTGCTACGTTATCGCTCCAACCTGCTCGGCTCCGACCTCCGCCTCACCAACTTTGCCGGAGGCAACACCAGCTCAAAAATCGTTGAAAAAGACCCCCTCACCGGCGAGCCGGTTGAGATTCTCTGGGTCAAAGGCTCCGGCGGCGATCTGGGCAGCATCAAGCGCTCCGGATTTGCCACCCTCTACCAGAGCAGCCTGCTCGCTTCCGAACGCATTTACAAGGGACCTGAAGCCGAAGACGAAATGGTTCCCATCTACGCCATCTGCGCCTTCCGCAACAATCCTGTCGCCGCCTCCATTGACACTCCCTTGCATGGTTTTCTTCCCTTTCCTCACGTCGATCATCTGCACCCCGACTGGGGCATCGCCCTCGCCGCTTCCGCCAACGGCAAGACCAAGATGGAGGAGTTTAACAAAGAATTCAACCACTCCCTCGTCTGGCTCCCCTGGCAGCGCCCCGGTTTCGAGTTGGGCCTGATGATGCGCGACGCGGTCCGCGACAACCCCGGCTGCGACGGCATCGTCCTCGGCGGCCACGGCCTCTTCACCTGGGGCCAGACGCAGCGCGAATGCTATCTCAGCACCCTCACCATCATCGATCAGATCGGTCAGTTCATTGAGCGCCACGGCATCAAGAAAGGCGAAGCTCGTTTCGGCGGCCAGGCCGTTCCCGCCCGCGCAGACCGCGCCCAGCTTGCCATTCAAATCGCGCCCTTCCTCCGCGGCCGCGTGAGCACCGAGAGCCGTTGGATCGCCAGCTTCTCTGACGCTCCCGACGTCCTCAACTTCGTCAACTCCGCCCACGCCAAAGATCTGGCCTTCCTGGGCACCAGCTGCCCCGACCACTTCATCCGCACCAAGATCCGCCCGCTCTTCGTGCCCTGGGCCGCAGATGCCGATCTTGCAGCGCTTAAAAACCAGATCGACCTTTCTCTGGTCGACTATCGCGAGCAGTACCGCGCCTATTACCGCACCTTCGCAACCCCCTCCTCGCCCGCACTCCGCGACGCCAGCCCCACTGTCGTCCTCATCCCCGGTGTGGGCATGTTCAGCTTCGGCAAAAACATAACCGAAGCTCGAATCACTGGCGAGTTCTACACCAACGCCATCCACGTCATGGAAGGCGCAAGCCTGCTGGGCGAAGGCGATGTCAAGGGGACACTACCCCAGGTCGGCGCCGGCATGGACCCCGCCGGCTTCAAGGTCTTCACCAACTACGTCGCCCTCCCTGCGAGCGAGGCGTTCCGCATTGAATACTGGGCTCTCGAAGAAGCCAAAATCCAGCGCCGCCCTCCTGAAAAGGAGCTCAGCCGCCGCATCGCCGTGGTTGTCGGCGCGGCCAACGGCATTGGCCGCCAAGTCGCGTTGAAGGCCGCTGCCCGTGGCGCTCACGTCGTCGTCGCAGACCGCGACCAGGCCGGCGTTGCCCGCGTAGCCGACGAGTTGAAGTCCGTCACCTCCGCGGAGTTCGTCACCACCGCCGCCGTCGACATCTCCAGCCGCGCGGCCATCGCCAAGGCCATCGAGACTGCCGTCGCTGCCTTTGGTGGCGTCGATATTGTCGTCAACACGGCAGCCATCACCCCCACATCTCCCGACGGTGTCATCCCCGATTCCCTCTGGGCGCCTACGCTTGAAATCAACGTCACCGGCAACTACCTGCTCGCCACTGAAGCCGCCAAAATCTTTGACGAACAGGGTCTCGACGGCTCCATCGTCCTCACCAGCTCAGCCAACGCTGTCGTCGCCAAGCCCGGTCTCGAGGCCTATGACGTTAGCAAGGCCGCTCTCTCCCACCTGGTGCGCGAACTGGCTGTCTCCCTCGCTCCGCACGTACGCGTCAACGGCATCAGCCCTGCCACGGTAGTCAAGGGATCGACAATGTTCCCCCGCGACCGTGTCAGAGCTTCTCTGACCAAGTACAATATTCCATTCGAGGAATCGCTCTCCGACGATGAGTTGCGCAACTTGCTGGCAGCCTTCTACGCCGAACGCACTCTTACCGGGCAGTCCATCGATCCGGCCGATTGCGCTGAAGCGATCCTCTTTCTGGCCAGCCCTCGGGCACACTGCACCACCGGGCATCTGATCCCCGTGGACGGCGGCCTTCGCGAGGCATTTTTGCGGTAAACGGAGTTTAACCTGCTGTCATGCAAGAACCTGCACGAATTGCCATTGATTTAGGCGCCGAAAGCTGCCGCGTCTCTCTCCTCCGCTGGATCAACGGAGAGCCCGAAGTAGCCACCATCCATCGCATTCCCAACGGCCCGGTTCATCGCGGCCGTTGGCTATGCTGGCCCCTCCAAACCATCCTCAACGGCCTTGAAGAGGGCCTCCGCAAAGCCGCGGCCGCGGCGCCTGAAGGCATCGCCTCCATTGCCGTCGACAGTTGGTCGGTAGACTACGTGCGCCTCGCCCCTGACGGCAGCGCCCTGCACGAGCCCTTCTGCTATCGCGACGAACGCACCGTCGCCACCAAAGCGGCCGCCGATGCCATTGTGCCGCCTCTTCAGCTCTATCAGCGCACCGGGGTGCATCCCAACCGCCTCAACACCATCTACCAGTTGCTCGCCGACCCAATTGCCGGCCACAAAGACCACATCGACCCCCATGCCCCTTGGGTCATGATGCCCGAGTACGTTCTTTACTGGCTCGGTGGCCGCCGCGCGGCCGAGTACACCAACGCCTCTCACACCGGCCTCGTGGATCTCAAGACAGGCAATTGGGATCGTGAGCTCTTCCGCATCCTCGATCTCCCCGTCGAAGCCGCTCCGCCCATCGTTCACGCCGGCGCCAACCTGGGACCGCTGCAAGGTCCCCTCGCCAGCCTCGACGCCTTCCGCCACACCCAGATCATCGCCCCCGCCACCCACGACACCGCCTCGGCCATCGCCGGAATTCGTACCGACCTCAGTTCAACCGTCTATATCTGCTCCGGAACCTGGTCCCTGCTGGGCACCCTCACCTCTGCCCCGGTCACCACCCGCGAAGCTCTCGATGCCCGCTACACCAATCTAGGCGCGGCCACCGGCGACCACTGCTTCCACACTCTCATCAACAGCATGTGGCTGCTCAAGCAATGCATGGAGTCCTGGTCCGCCGAAGGTCGTCCCTGGGAAGTCGCCGACATCGTCCGGAAAGCCGCGGACTGCAAAACCATTCCCGGCGTCATCGACGTAGATGCCGAGCCGCTGCTGCTCGACTCCGATATGCCCGAGCGCATCAACCACGAGCTCTGGCGGCTCCGGCTTGAAACCATTCCCGACGTCGCCGGCAACGAGCCCATCTTCGCCAGGGTCATCTTCGAAAGTCTCGCCGCCCGCTACGCCAGGTCCATCGCCAGCCTTGAGAGCATGATGGACCGCAGGTTTCAGCGCATTCACATTCTTGGCGGCGCCAGCCGCAACAAGCTCCTCACTCAACTCACTGAAGAGCGCACCGGCCTGCCCGTCGAAATCGGCCACTGCGAAAGCTCCACCATCGGCAACCTTGCCGTCCAGTTAGCCTCAAGCGAAGCCCACGGCGAACCCATAAGCGCGGAAGCCATCCGCAAATGGGCCACAGTCCTCTGCAATTGCTGACAGTTTCCGTCACGCTTCAACGGAAGGCGCGCTCAGTTGCATCTGCGCAACCGAATCCCTCCGCTTCAGCCACGCCTTCACCGACAGCGCCCCGATCACGCACCCAATCGACACCAACTGCGCCTCTGTCAGCCCGGCCAAAAACTTGTGATTCCGCGAAACAAATCCGAAGCCGAATCGGCAGATTCCGGTCCACAACAGCATGTCTGAGAAAATGGTTCCCTGCTGCATGCGCGCGTAGTTCTCCGGCTTGCACCTCGGCCACAAAATCAGGAAGATCACCAGCGCATAAGCCGATTCATACAGCATGGATGGGTGTACGCGAACCGTCGTCGGAACCACTCCATGCGGAAAGCTCATGCCCCACGGCAGCCTTGTCGGCCGCCCGTAATCTCCGTCCCCGGCCAGAAAGCAGCCAACGCGCCCAATGGCGTAGCACAGCGAAACAATGGGCGCTCCTCCATCGAGCATCTTGAGCATGGGAACGCGGTAGTACCGCGAGGCGGCTGCAAACACCAGCGATCCGCCCAACAAGCCGCCAAAATACGTGTAGCCTGCGCTCACAAATTCCTGCCAGCTCATGCCAGAAAAGTTACGATGCTCGGCCAGCATCTCCACCACCAGCAAGTGATCCAGCCTGGCAAAAATAAGCCCGCCCGCAATCAGAGCCGGAATAAAAACGCTCATCGGAATCGGAGCGCCAAAGCGGCGAGCCTGCTTCTCGCCCAGCAAGTACCCGGTCACAAAGGCCAGGCCCATCATCAGCCCGTAGCTCCAGATCCTTACCGCGCCGATTTGGATAAAGGGCATCATTTGTTGCCGTCGTAATTGATCGTGACATAAACCGCTTGCACGCCTTGATTATCGGGCGGCGTAGCCAAAATCTGGTAGCTGCCCGTGTCGTTGCACCCCGCCAGCAGGATGCCCATGCTTACCGTCGCGCAGCAAAGGCAGATGCACACCACAGCTTTGTAAAGCCCGTGCCTGCGCCAGAACAGCCCGAACAGAACCAGCGTAACAACGCTGCCCAAAAGACCGAAAGACGAAGCTCCCGCCAATTTCTTCGCCAGGCGCCCCTTGCTGTGGGACCTCATTCCGCCCGCACTTCGCTGAGTTTCGGGAGCCGTCAGAGAAAATGTGTAATACACAATGGTCCCGGCGGCCGTCGGCGTTACCGTGCATGAAGCCTGATACACACCGGTCGGGTCAGAGCAGAAACCATAGTAATTACCGCCGACGCTGCTTGAAGTGCCATTAAAGGTGTCCGACAGAGTGACCGGCAAATTGTATCCATTATTCGCAATCAAAGTCAGCGTAACGGTAGCCATGTAGGGCTTGTCATAGGCGTCAAGAGTCTGCACAATCGTCGTGGCCGGCGTGCTGCCCTTGTACGAACCCAGCATAGTGAAACTGGCATTGATCGAATACGATGCCGAGGCCAGGCTGCTTTGCGTATACCCCGGCGCAGTGGCGTACGCGTCGATGGTCTCGCTGTTGGCCACTGTCAGTGGCATCCCATACAGCGCCGCCGGGGGCACGCCGTTGATGGTGTAGTAAATGGAAGCATTCGGCGTTGTGCTGCTCAGCGTAACCGTCTGCGCCGTCGTATAGCTCCCCGCCGGCACTGAGAACGTCGGAGCAGCCGCCATTGGCGTAACTCCTATGACGTAGTTGGCAGTCGCAACCGCGCTGTTCGCTAAGCCGGTTGCCGTGGCCACCGCCGTCAGAGTCTCTGAAGCGTTCACGGCCACCGGCGTTGAATAAAGCACAGACGTTGACGAGCCGGGAGGAATGCTGCCGTCCGTCGTGTAGTAAATTTTCGCGCCGCCCGTGGTGCTGCTGATCGCCACACTTTGCGCCAAGGCATAAGTCCCCGCCGGAGGATTAAAGGTGGGCGATGCAGCCGCGGACTGGCTCTGCTCTCCGGTGCCAATCAACTTCACCGTCTGCGTTGCGCCCGCTGCACCGCCTGAGTTATCCGTAATCGTCAGCGTCGCCGATTCTGCTGCTGTCGTGCTGGGCGTGAAGGCCACCGTCAGCGGGCAAGTCACAGCAGGGTCCAGCCCCACCTGGTTGGCGCAATTGTCGGTCAAGGTAAAGTCGGCGCTGTTGGTTCCGCTGATCGTCGAGCTGCTGATGGTCAGGCTGGCGGTGCCGCCATTCAGCACCGTCACCTGCAGCGGCGGACTGGTAACCGACTCCGTCACGCTGCCGAAATTCAACACCCCCTGCGTCGCCGCCACTTCCCGTATCTCGCCGCCGTTTGCCGGGCTCTGCACCGAGTCGCCAATGAACAGGTCCGCGTTCGCATCCAGCGTCACCCCCAGCGGATAAGCAATCCCCGCGCCGGTCGCAGCACCGCCGTCCCCGCCGTCTGCGCTGGCGCCGTCGCCGGCCACGGTATACAGGTCGCCGCCCCCGGTCAGCACGCTCACCGTCAGGTCCTTGGTGTCGCTAAAGTAAAGATCGCCCGCCGGATCAACTGCCAGCCCGTAAGGCTGAACAATCCCGCTCTCTGAAATGTTCTCCACATTGTCTTGCGCAGTAATCCTCACAATTGATCCCGCCGCACTGGTGCCGCTTGAGTTCGCAACGTAGAGGTTGCCGCTTCCGTCCAACGCCAGTCCCAGCGGAATCACCAGCGGCGACGACCCGGCGCTCAGCATGGTCACCATAAAAGTGCCTTGGGAGTTCAGTTTCAGCACCCTGCCGTTGCCGGTATCGGAAACGTAAATGTCCCCCTGAGAATCCTCCGCCAACCCGCTTGGATTGCACAGCGAAGTCCCGGCCACAACGTTCTGGCAAGGCGCGCTTGCCGCCGGCACACCGGTCAGCGTCAGCGGCGTCACCGTGATGCTCGACCCCAGCCCCACCCGCACCAGCCGGTTATTGCCGTAATCGCTGATCAGCAGGCTCGTCCCGCTGCTTTCGGCAATCATGTCGCCCGGAGAGCTCAGCGTTACCGCCCCGCCCGTCTGCGGAACAATCACCGTCGCTGATCCGCCAACGGGATACTCGGTCACCGAGCCCAGTCCGGAATCCAGCACGTAGAAGTTGCCCGTGCTGTCGAATGCCGTCGCCGACGGCACCGAACCCGCGGTTCCCTCGTCGCCATCCTGGCTGCTGATCAGTCCCGGAATTAGAATCGCAAGCCCCGTCTTGGCCGCCGTTTGCGATGAGACGCTCAGGTTATAGTTGGCAGACGTAGCCGCCGGAAACAGGCCAACGCCCGCATACGATGCGCTGATCACATACGGCCCTGGCGAGTTCAAAGTCACAACCACCGGCGTCCCGCTCGCACCGGCCGCAAACGCCGTTGATGTCGAGACCGTCCCCACCGGTTGCGCACTTCCGCCGTTGAGCGACGCAAGCACCGCGATACTCCCGGTTGGAACCCCGCCCACAGCCCCCATGCTCACATTCACTGTGAACGCAGTGCCCGCTACGGCCGTCGCCGGCAGACTCAGCGAAAGCGAATCCGTGCCCGTGACCTGCAGATTGTAGAGCGGTGAAGATGCTCCGGCGAAGCTGCTGTTGCCTGCATAACTTGAGCTGAGTGTGTAGGAACCGGCGCTGTTGATCGTCACCTGTACCGGCGTGCCCGCGGAGCCCGCCGCCAGCGCGGTGGAAGCCGCTACCTCCGCCACCTGCTGCGGGCTTTCGCCGGTCTGCGCAACGATCCCGATGTCTCCCGCAGGCGTGCCTGTGCCGCTGCTCTCGAAGACTGCGTTCACCGTAAATGTCGACTCCGCCACGGCAGTAGACGGCACGTTGTCCAGCGCAAGCGTCACCTGTGCCGCGCCTGTGGAGCCGCCGGAAGGCGCTATGTAGTAAATCGCCGGGCTGGTCGGCGACGAAGTGTTCGCGCCGTTCACCGACGGCATGTAAATATAGCCGGAACTTTCATTCACCACCACGCCGGTAGGATTGAAGTTCGTCGCCGCGATTGCCGACAGAGCTCCCGTGCCTGAAAGCGATCCCGCGCCCCCAAGCGCAGTGGAGATCATCGCGCTTCCGGTGCCTTCAAAATTCGAGTTGAACAGCAGCAGCTCGTTTGCATACGCGTCGTAAACAAGCTGGCCCCACCCTGCATAGGTAGACGAGCTGAAGGTAGTGGGCTGAGGAACATTGGAAGCGTAGAGCGTTTCGGCATTCGTCATCAGGTTGTAACTCAGCAGGTCGCCTTGTTGCGCGATCACGTTGCTGCTGTTCTCGTTGTAGGCCGTCACGTAAACCATTTGCGTGGCCGCGTCGAAATCGGCTGCGCTGATGCTGCTGTACGTCGCGGTCGTCGGATAGTAGACAACTCCCCCGGTCGGCTCAGCATAGATACCCGATGGAAAACCGCCGCCCTGCAATATGGGCGTTGTGCAGCTGCTGGTTGCGAAAAAACATAGCCTGGTCGTATCGAGTTCGATTAAAGCATCGGCCTCGGGAGAGCCGGAAGGGTTGGGGTTGGCATTCACGATCACCAGTTTGCCGTTCCCCGCCACGAACAGGGCTACGGCATTCACATTCACCTGGTTATGCGACGTCGGATCCACAAAGCCCAGCACGCGCACTGCCATGTTCAGCGAAGGATTGAAGACCCAGAATCCCGGGCCGCTGCCTGTCCCTCCATAACCTTGCTCCAGCTCCGGCACATACACCAGGTGCGTGCTCGTATCCACCACCGTCTGCCCATACACCCCCGAATAATCCAACGTGTAGAAAGGCGGAGCGTTGGAGCCCGAAAACGAGGACGAATTCAACACGAACAGCGCGTCCTCGGTGCCTCCGTCAGTCGCTTGCACCACATAGAGATTCCCTACTGCCGAATCCACGGCCATCGACTTGGCGTAATTGATCGAGCCGCTGAGCTCCACCACCGGCGACGGATTGCAGTTGCCGTTGGAATTGGGCGTCTCAACTACGATCCCCGGGTTTCCGTCACTCGCGGGACTCATGATGTAGAGGTGATTGGCAAGAGGATCGTAGATAAGGTTCTGTTGCTGGCCCAGTCCGGCCTCGAACCCGTTCGCCGTCAGCGCGGGGCAACCTTGTTCCGCACCAATCGTCGCACTCTGAAGAAAATCGACTGACTCGTCGCGATTCAGAACGAACGACATGGACTGGCTCGCCTGCCCTGTCTCGCCCGCCGCCGCGGCCACCACCGGAACACTTGCATCGGGACCGGAACCGGTTGGCGCGATCTGCCCCCACAGGGTCATCGCACACGATGACGTTAGCAACAAGCCCGCTGCGAGCGCCCGCACGCACCCTTGGAAAATGGATTTTTGCCCTGAAAGACGCGCCGCCAGCCCGCGAAAAGTGAGTTTCATCGCTTGCCTCCGGGGGAATGAGCTAAGTTGATTGATTGCTCTTCGAGGAAGATTCCGGAAACACAGGGAGGCCCAACGCGACGATCTTTCGGCTTACGATACCCGCGGTGAATGCGCCTGTCAAGGTCAAACGCAGGCCTGCCGGTCTTTTCGCGGCATGAGCCGCACGGGAATTATTTGTAAATTAGTAATCCTTCAAACTCCACGCGGTTTTGCGCTGAACCTGGCCGCCTACCCCACCGCCTGCACCGTCCCCTTGCCCACCAGCGCCTCCACCCGCTCCACCCATCCCTTATCCGCCGCTACGCTCATCCCCTCCGGCTCCAAAATCACCGCATACTCATCCTTCTTTTCCAGTTGCAGCATCAGCTTCCCCGGCCCCGGCGCTGCATCCGCCGCGCTCTTCAGCCCGGCCAGCATCTCCTCCGTCGCCCGCTCCAAATTGATCCTGATCCGAACCGCTGCCGGCAGCTTCACCTGAACCTCTTCCAGCGACTGAATCGAGCTCACCGCAATCTTCACCGCGTCCTCATCGCCGCTCACCGTCCCCCGCACCAGCACCGGCGCCTCCATCTTCAATTGCCCCGCCAGCCGCTCATAGTCTCGCGGAAAACACACCAGCTCAATCTTCCCCGTCGCGTCTTCCAGCGACGCCTGCGCATACAGCTTCTGGTCCTTCCTCGTCTTTTGCACCCGCAGCCCCAGAATCATCCCCGCCACCACAATCTCGTCCGCCGGGTCTGCCTGCGCGCCCCAGCGTTTCTCCGCCGGCTTGCGCTCCAACGCTTCCGCCGTTGAAATCGCTCCGGTCAAATTCCTCAACTTCTCCGCATACTTATCCAGCGGGTGCCCCGACACAAAAAATCCCAGCACCTCTTTCTCATTCGCCAGCCGCACGCTCTCTTCCCAGTCCGGCACGCGCGGCAGCTCGTCCGCGCTCCGCGCCGTCTTCGGCCCCTCGTCAAACAGCCCAAACAATCCCGTCTGTCCCTGCGCCGTATCTCTCTGCGCCTTCTGCGCCCGCTCCATCGCCTTGTCCACGGCTTCCATCAGCGGCCCACGCTTGCCCAGCGAATCCAGCGCTCCGGCCTTGATCAGCGATTGAATCACCCGCTTGTTCATCACCCGCAGGTCCACCTTCTCGCAAAACTCCCAGAAGCTTTTGAAAGTCCCGCCGGCCTCTGCCCGTGCCTTCAAAATCGATTCAATCGCATTCCCGCCCACGTTCTTCACTGCCGCCAGGCCGAATCGTATCGCCTCTCCATGCGGCGTAAACTGCGCCCCTGAAATCTGCACATCCGGCGGCTCCACGCTGATGCCCATCTCCCTGCACTCGCCAATGTACTTCACCACGCTCTCCGGCTTCGATGTTTCGCTGGTCAGCAGCGCCGCCATAAACTCCACCGGGTAATGCGTCTTCAAATAAGCCGTCTGGTAGGCCACCAGCGCATACGCCGCCGAGTGCGACTTGTTGAATCCGTATCCTGAAAATTTCTCCATCTGGTCGAAGATCTCGCCCACCGCGTTCTTCGGATGTCCCAGCGCCGCGGCGCCGCTCATAAAGCGGTCCCGCTGCTGCTCCATCGCAACCGGATCCTTTTTCCCCATCGCCCGGCGCAGCAAATCCGCCTCGCCCAGCGAGTAGCTCGCCAGCAGGTTCGCAATCTGCATCACCTGCTCTTGATACACAATCACTCCCAGCGAGTCCTTCAGAATCCCTTCCAGTTCCGGCAGCATGTACTCCACCTTGCGCCGCTTCCACTTGCGCTCAATGAAGTCGTCGATCATCGCCATCGGCCCCGGCCTGAACAGCGCATTCAACGCCGTCAGCTCCTCCACGCTGTCCGGCTTGTATCGCCGCAAAATATCCCGCATCCCGCTCGACTCAAACTGAAACACCCCCGACGTCAGCGCCGTGTGAAATACCTTCTTGAAGGTCTCCTCGTCGCCCGGCGCAATCGCTTCAATGTCCACCTTTTCTCCCCGCGTCTGCTCGATCAGCTTCAGGCAATCGTCAATCACCGTCAGCGTCGTCAGTCCCAGGAAGTCCATCTTCAGCAGGCCCATTTTTTCCACGGCCTTCATATCGTAGGCCGTCACAATTTCGTCGTTCTTGGTCTTCGCCACCGGAACCAGCTCAGTCAGCGGACGCGGAGCAATCACCACCGCCGATGCGTGCACTCCCGCCCCGCGCACCAGTCCCTCCAACTTCTTCGCCGTGTCAATCAGCTCACGAACCACCTGCTCCGTTTCGTAAACTTTCTGTAACTCCGGCACTTCCTTCAGCGCCTGGTCAATCGTCATGCCCACCGTCAGCGGCACCAGCTTCGCAATCCGGTCCACATCTCCATACGGCATGTCCAGCGCCCGCCCGCAATCCTTGATCGCCGCCTTGGCCGCCATGGTGTTGAACGTGATAATCTGCGCCACCTGCTCGCGCCCATACTTCCGCGTCACGTAGTCAATCACCTCGCCCCGCCGGTTCATGCAAAAGTCCACGTCAATATCCGGCATCGATACCCGCTCCGGATTCAAAAACCGCTCAAACAGCAGCGAATTCTGCAACGGGTCGATGTTCGTAATCTCCATCGCGTACGCCACCAGCGATCCCGTTGCCGATCCCCTCCCCGGCCCAACCGGAATCCCGTTGTCCCGCGCAAACTTGATGAAGTCCCACACAATCAGGAAGTATCCCGAGTAGCTCATCTGCTTGATGATCCCGATCTCGTGTTCCAGCCGCGCCTGGTACTGGTGCTCGGCCGCTCGCCGCACTCCCCGCAGATCGAGGGTCCGTACTGAAGTCTCCAGCCGCTTCCTCAGCCCCGCCCTGCACACCTCCTCGAAGTAGCTGTCGATCGTGTGCCCCTCCGGCACTGCGAACTCCGGAAACGGATTGTCCACCGCGTGCAGCTTGAAGTTGCACCGCTCCGCAATCTCCATCGTCCGTTCCAACACCGCCGGAGCGTCCTTGAACACCCGCTCCATCTCGTCCGCGCCCTTCACAAAAAACTGGTCGCTGTCGAACCGCAGCCGCTCCGCGTCATGAATCTTCGACCCCGTCTGCACGCACAGCATCACGTCGTGCGCGTGGCTGTCCTCCCCGCACAGATAATGCGAGTCGTTGGTCGCCACCATCGGAATCCCCAACTCCCGCTCCAGCCGAAACAGCGCTTCATGAATCCTTTTCTCCTGCTCCAGCCCCTGGTCCTGAATCTCCAGAAAAAAATTCCCTTTCCCGAAAATCTCCTCATACTGTCCCGCCACATTCTTAGCGGCAGCATATCTCTCTTCGCCCTGCAACCCCTTGTACTTCGACTCGCCCAGCAGCGCCTCGCACAACTCCCCGCTCAGGCACCCTGAAAGCCCAATCAACCCCTCCGCATGTTCCGCCAAATATTTCTTGCTCACCCGCGGCTTCCGGTAGAACCCATGCAGGCTAGCCTCCGAAGTAATCCGGATCAGGTTGCGATAACCTTCTTCGTTTTGCGCCAGCACCAGCAGGTGATTGTTGTCATCCCCATCCCCCGGCGCGCGATGGTCCTCATTCTGCGAGATATAAAGCTCGCACCCCAAAATCGGCTTGATCCCCGCCTTCTTCGCCGCGTCAAAAAAGTGCACCGCCCCATAAATATTCCCGTGGTCCGTCATCGCCACAGACTTCTGTCCCAGCTTGGCAACCCGGTCCACGAGCTTATAAACATCACAAGCCCCATCCAGCAGCGAGTACTCCGTATGCAAATGCAAATGCGTAAATTCAGCCATGGCTGAGTAAATTCTAGTCTCAAAGACGTGCTTCACGAGGGTGTTGGAAGGCCGTTCCTGGTGAGGAAAACTGGTGCATAACCAACGAATCGAGCTTTCGCGCGATGCGCGAAAAGATCCTGGAATAGGCTGCTGGCACAGACCTTGACCTTCCTGGGCGACGCTGCTAGGCTGATTGCAATCTCAAGCGTTATCAATCGCGCAATCATCTGCGTGTGCATTGGCCCATCGCAGCGTTCAGCTTAGCGTGTGCTTTGCGCAGATGAAGGCCATCCATTTGACGATGTTCACCGTCGAGGAAAGATATGCGGAGAACTATTCTGGTTTCGAGCCTCCGGATTGCTGCTTCTCTCTTTTCCGCCATTCACGCGCAAAATCAACCGCCCCGCAATGTCGAGCAGCCCAATCAATCGATGCCTGTTGACATCGTGAGGGATAACCAGCCGGCCCCGGGCAACAACCCGGAGTCGACTGCGGATTACCCGAAGGCTCAAGCCGGAATCTTCATCCAGGGCGCTGAGTGGACCGCCCTTGCGAATCGAATGCCCAGCAAGACCAGGTCGGCCCATGGAATTGCAGCGTCTCTTTCCTACGGCGCAATTCCTGTCAAAATTGTGGCGGAATACGCAGGAGAACACGCTTCCACCCAGGTGTCGGATGCGCAGCCCACCCTCTGCCTCTGTCACTTCGTCTCGCTTCCCGGCGACCCTGTGCTCGTGAAGCTCCATCCGAAAAAAGGAGCCAGAGAACTCGACGGCGGCAGGATGTTTGTTTACCCGGTCGTCGGAAACAGCAAGATGGCCGACGCAAACAAGAGCGACCTAATTCCTGCCGATGTGTCCCAACCCGACTCGCACGTCTGGCTGGTTCGACCGCAGTCTCCACTCGAACCGGGCGAATACGCCCTCATGCTGGGAACTCAGAATCTGAGCATCTTTCCATTTGCTGTTGTGCCGCCTCCCGCACCTCCGACCGGAGCGAACTGAAGGCGCATTCCAGCTTCAACGCGGCCTGATCCTTCGATATACATACGTGAAGGCGACAATCCTTCTAAGCCCGAAGGTTTTCACTCTAACGAACGTCACCAGCCGCCTCAGCAACTCTCGAGTGGAATCGCGAGCCCCGCTGCGGCCTTGTCCCTGCTCCTGATGGGCCCTAAAGGCCACGAAGCCGCGCTCTACGCCATGCTTCTCGTAGAGTTCGGCAAGCA
>JBEKEQ010000040.1:0-30324 GCA_050013735.1 Occallatibacter sp. | reverse complement strand
TGAAGAACTCGTTGCTCATATCGGCCAAAGGAGAGAGGTGGCTGTCGCTTATCCCGACGCAGTGCACCTTCTTGCGCGAAGCCTGGATAAACGCTTCTACCGTGGAACTGTGACCGCGACCGAAGGTGATCGCGATGAGAACATCTTGTTTTTGCATCGACCGCGTCCGATGCACCATTTCCCCTGGAGTTGCCGCATAGAGCGCATCCAGACCGATCATCGACAAAGTGTAGGCGAGGTAAAGGCCGAGGCTGGCCGACATATCGCCGGCCAGGATTACGATACGCCGGGCGCTCCAGATCTTTTTCGCGGTTGCCAGCAGTTGAAGCGGATCGATAGCGTCCTGTAGCGCGTTAAGGTTTTTCAGATCGCCGTCGATGGAGCTTTGAATCAAGCCCGGCAGGCCGGTACGGCGGCGTACTGTCCGCAGGCCTTCAATCGAAGTTGCCATCGCAATGCCGCGCTCGTGCAGATAGGTGCGAAACTCCGCGTATTGCAGAAAGCCCAGAGATCGCAGCCAGCGAAGCAGTGTGGAAGGGTCCACGTCCAATTTGCGTGCCACTTGGCGCAAGCTTAAGAGGATAAAGTCGCGAGGATGATCAAAGATGGGCTGGAGAAATTTGCGCTGTTGCTCGGAAAGCGACTCCAGTTTTCTGGCGACTTCAATGTCACGTCTAATCAATGCCTTGCTCGTTCTCGTGATTTTCATAAGTGGATTCTCGAAGATTGGTCAGTTTCACCCAAAGGATTCGTTTGTGCATCGATATTGCTATCGACAGGCCAAAAAGTCCAGTCGAGCCAAGCGGCGTGAATCAAATGTTGCATTTGACGTACTTATAATTATACAGATGGAGTGTTATTGCAATCGTGAAATAATACACATCACAGCGGAAGGTCACGCTGGAGTTTGAAGCGGTATCAAGAGGGCTGAATGTACACCGACGTACGCGGGCTAGCGGTTACAGCATCGAGTCAGAACTCCGTGGAGCAGCTCGACTGCTCCATCGAAGCCTATCTCGGTGCGCGCCGGGATTCGATGAATCAAGTGCAGAAATTGCTGGCAGACGACCCGGAATGTCCGCTTGGGCATTGCCTCGCCGGGTACCTGCAAATGCATCGCGTCAACCGGGAGGCTGTGCAGGCGGCGAAGCAATCGCTCTTGCAGGCCAGACAGTTTGCCCGCATGGCGCCTTTGAATGCTCGTGAGAAGCTCCACGTTCTTGCCCTCGAAGCATGGATCGGAGGAGACCATGTCGCGGCGCTTGCCTGCTGGGAGGCCATCCTTGCTGAGTACCCACGGGATATTCTCGCCATTCGCCTGGCGCAGTTCATGACCTCATATTTGGGCAACAGCCAGGCAATTTGCGATTCGATTGACCGCGTCTTTACGAAATGGGACGCTGCGGTTCCCGGTTATAGCTACCTGCTTGGCTGCTATGCCTACGGGCTGGAAGAGTCCGGCAACTACCGGTTGGCCGAACACATGGGCCGGTCTGCGATCGATCTTAATCCTCATGATCTGTGGGCCGCCCACGCGGTGGCGCACGTAATGGAGATGCAGGGCCGTCCGCGGGACGGGATCGCGTGGGTCGCGGAACTGGAGCCCCAATGGCTAGATTGCGGCAACTTCGTTCTGCATCTCAAGTGGCATTGCGCTCTCTTTTATCTCGCGTTGCAAGAGTTCGATCGTGTGCTCATGCTGTACGACCGCAAAGTTCGTGCGGAGTCTACCGACGAATACCTGGACATTGCCAATGCGGCCAGCATGTTGTGGAGGTTGGAGCAAGCCGGCATCAACGTGGGGCCGCGATGGCAGGAACTGGCCGAGCGGGCCGCGCAGCGCCTGGATGAGCACCTATTTGTCTTTGCGGATTTGCATTATGCAATTGCGGCGGCGGCCGGTTCATCTGCGGATGCCCAGCGGTTTCTTCAATCGTGCTCGGCATTTGCAAAGTCGGGCAACGGCACCCAGGCCGGCGTGATGGAGAAAGTTGGCCTGGCTATCGTGCGCGCCATCACGGCCCACCGGCGCGGCAGCTATGCCGAGGCTGTCGAATTACTGCTGCCGCAGCGTAACAACATCCATCTGGTCGGCGGCAGCCGCGCGCAGCGCGATACCTTTGAGCAGTTGCTGATCGATTCCGCGATTCGCGCACACAACTTTCCGCAAGCGCGGCTCTTGTTAGCGGAACGAACTGCCGAACGGCCGCATGACCTGTGGTCGTGGAAAGCCTGGGCTGACCTGGCCAACGCAACCGGGAACAGGGAAGACGCCGCCATGGCCCGCAGGTAACTCGTCCCGGCCAACGGCGTGAGTGCAGGCCAGAGCTAGCCTGCCATGCAATCGTTCAGCGGTGCTATTGCCGCGTGGCCGTGTCGATAAAGCTGGCAATATTGTCGTGAAGTTTCCGCCGGGCCTGGTTATCGAGATAAATCATGTGACCCGTTTCGTAGTATTTCTGCGTGATGTTCTTGTCCAGAGCTGCGGGAATGGGAAGATGATCCATGGTGAACTCCGTGGCGAAGAAGGGCGTCGCCAGGTCAAAGTATCCGTTCTCCACCTGAATCAGCAGATTCGGATTCGAGATCATCGCCCGCGCAAGATCAGCGGCGGTTTGTGGCCCGGTAGGAAATCCGTGATCGGACGGTCGCTTCCACCACTCCCAGCCGTGCTCACTGCGCGCGTTGTGATAAAGCCTATCCTCGCCAAATTTTAGATCGTCGTGATTGTATTCATTCACCAGCGCGGTAAACGCGCTTTCAATGGCGTCTTCAAGAGGATCGCTTTCCGATTTCTCTTCCAACGGATCATAGTCGTAGCCGGAGAAACGCGGGTCAAGCGCGGCAACGGACATCCCCTCGCGTCGCCGCAGCTCAGATTCAAACTGCTCTTCGGTGACGCATAAGTTCGCCTTGAGCCAGTAACCGGCATCGATCCCGGTAAGGCCTGAGAGCTTCTGCGCCACGGCAGCCTTCTGTGCCTGCGGAAGACTGGAACCCTGAAACAAAGCCGCAGCGTAATCGCCCTGCGCATAGCTTCGTACCTTGTCGAGGAACGCGGGCAAGTCTTCTGGCATTGGCTCGAGCATCTTGTAGTACCAGGCGGTGGCCGCATAGCTGGGCAGGTAAAAAACGCAAGGCCGATCGTTGTTGGGCGCGAAGGTCATGGTTGAAAGGTCGAGGACTGAGGAGATCAGAACGATCCCGTTCAAGTCAATCGAGTAAGTCGACTTGAGGTAGTTGCTCACGGCAGCGGAACGAAATGTGCCGTAGCTTTCTCCGATCAAAAACTTGGGAGAATTCCAGCGGTGGTAGCGGCTAAGGTAAAGGTCAATAAACTGCGCAAACGCCGCTGCGTCCGACTGGGTCCCGTAGAAGTCGCTGTTTTTCGAATTGCCCACCGCATGGCTGTAGCCTGTGCCGATCGCATCGATGAACACCAGATCGGTCTTATCCAGCAGAGTTTCCGCATTATCTGTCAGAGTATAGGGCGCTGGAGGGATGGCGGCCGTGCCGTTCAGCAACACCCGCTTGGGCCCGAAGGCGCCCATGTGTAGCCACAGGGAAGCGGCGCCCGGTCCGCCGTTGTACAAGAAAGCGATGGGCCGCCTGGACGCGTCTGCGCCGCTCTTGGTATAGGCGGCAGAGTACATCAACACGATGGGTTCGCCCTTGTCGTCGCGGAGCAACATCGTGCTGGCGTTGGCCTTGTAGGCAATAGTCTGCCCGTTGACGGCGATGGTGTGATCGGTTACGGATGACTCTTCCTCGGGCGGATTTGCGGCGTTCGCATCGGATGATTTGGGCGAGCCGGAATCCTCGAGAGTGGCAGAAAACAGCAGCGGCTGAACGCCGAGTGGGGAAGAGCGAAGGCTGGCAGCCTGCGAAAGGACGGAACCGCTGACCATAGCAGCGGAAAGAGCGAAGCCGGCGAAAAAGGAGGCGGATGGCATGTATCAAATGTTGCACAAATCCGAGAAATGGTGCAACATATAAGTCATTACTGGGTCCAGGGCCGGAGAGAAGGGATTTAGAGTTTGTTAGCGCTGCCGGTGTGGATGGGCAGGGTTAACAAGCCCTTGGGATTTCCCCCTATCCTTCAATTGGAATACCAATCCCGCGGCTCGCCTGCCGGCGCATTACCTAAAATATCCTTTGCCATATCGCGCAACATGGTCCCCGTTGGTGTGGGTCGAATGCCGTGCCCCTTCATCGGACGCCCATATACGAACGAACCACCGTAACTGGGGTTTGCGGTCGTGGTTAAGAACGCTTCCAGCCGATAAACCGCGAGATTCAAATAGTAGTTATCCATGTCGCCGCAATAAAAGTGCAGCTTGCCTTTAAGGGCCGGCCCGATTTCTGTCCAATGCGCTTGAAGAAACTGCGTCAGGTCGTAACCATTCTTCTCCATATATGCGGCCACAGCATGATCGATTGCTCCGGTCGACTTATCCCAGAGCGGCACTGGATATCCGTCGGTGCCCGCCGGCCCATAGACCGCTCCCCACGCATCCTCCTGCTCACCCGATCGGCCATGAGAACCAAGCACAGCTTCCAGTTGGCTCTGCTGCCGCGCAGTCACCTGCACCTGCCCCTCGGGCGTACGCATAAATGGCCGCTCTTCCGCGAGCCATCGAGTGCCGGGCGGAGTGAAGGCATTCTCATCCGCGTAAACATCCGTCAGGCCCCAGCGGTGAAAATCAACCGGATCGGGATAGTAAACCCACGTGCCGCCGAAGAATTCGGGATGGTAAGATTGGAGCGCCAGTGACTCCCATCCTCCCGTCGACCCTCCGGATAGAACACGCGCGTAGGGTTTGCGAATGATACGGAAATGAGTCTCTATGTAAGGAATCAATTCCGTCATGATGGCATCGCCGTAAGGGCCGTCATTGGCGGAGTTCACCGCATAGGAGTCGTCGAAGTATGGCGTGGGATGCAGAAAAGCGACCATTAACATCCGCGGAAACCCGTCTGAAATCCAATCCTGATAAAGCCGATAGCCCTCTTCCCGCCGCATGTGAATGATTCTGTCGCGGCGAGTTGCCTTCAGTTCATCGACCGGAGGGACGGGGTCAGTCTGGAAGTGGTAAGGCGCTGCCAGGCTGAAATGATCCTGCTCATAATCCACCGGATAATACTTATCCGGATGCGAGGCGTACCCCTTGGGCAGTAGAACAACCGCTCCCAAATAAATGGGCCGTCCCCAGAACTTGGTTAACATGGGGCTCTGAATTTTGATGTGCTTCAACCACTCCGTATCCGCGGGCGGAGCAATGGGAGGAATGACTTTTGTCATTTCCAGGCGAATGACCGCGCTGCTCGAGGGATCGAAGTGGATGCGCACCACTGCGCTAAGCAGATTGCCGGGCGAAGTGGAAAACTGCTGGCCCTCCCACTGATCCATGTGGGCCCAGATGGTGTGCCCGTCGGAACGATGGAATTCGGTATAGACGTTCAGCAGCGCCTGCGCGTAGTAATCGCCGGCGGGGAGATTTGCAAGACTGTGCACTGGATAGCCGGGCGTGCCGCCGTCGATTTGCACGGTTTCCCCAGGATGAAGCTGATCAACGTCCACGCCGAAAAAGGGAGCGGTCTCTCCCGTACCGCCGGATTGAAATCGCGGTTCGCTATTGCCATTATCGGTAAGGAAAAAATAAACTCGCCCCGTGACCGGCTCCGGGTGTGCAGTTGCGGAAAACAAAATCTCCACGCGCGGTCCGGGCTGTGGGCTGCGCGCGCCTTGAGCGCCCGCCAGCGAAACAATAGAAAACAGCGCCGCAATCGACTTCAAGAGCATTCGCTTCGCTCGCATTCGGTTCTCTCCCAATCGACCGTACAGCCTGCAACTTTCCGTCTCAATAGCTCCACTGCGTGGTATCCGCATCCGGTGGGGCATTCTGTTTCACCTGGGCCGCAATCTGCTGCAACAGCTCTGCCCAGGTCATGGGGTGCCAGCCGTGGCCTTTCATCGGCCTTCCGTATTCAAAGGTTGCCGAGTAGTGAGGGTTCTGCGTGCTTTCAAGAAAATCCTGCATGCGATAGACAGCAAGGCTCAAATAATAGCTGTCCATGTCGCCGACAAGAAAGTGCAGCTTTCCAACCAGGTCGGGACCAATCTCAGTCCAATGGGTTCGGGTATAGTCGGTCAAATCCATTCCATGATCGCGCATATAGCCCGCAACAGATGAGTCGATCTTTCCCGTCTGCATGTTCCATAAAGGCGAGGGATAGCCGTCCTTTCCGGTTGGCCCAAACACCGCCCACCAGCCATCGAGTTGATAATCCGAGCGGCCCTTTGGACCGAGCGCATCTTCATAATGGCTGACGTCCCTCACGGTTCCGCGGACCTGACCCTCCACGCTCCGGCTCCATGGCCGGGGACTCATGAGCCACGAACCTGGAGCGTGATAATCGAACGCGTTTTCGTCTTTGTAGACATTCACCTGCTGAAATGCCTCAAAGTCGATCGGATCTGGGTCGAATACCCACGCGCCTCCGAAAAACTTGGGATGGAAGAGCTGCAAAGCCAGCGACTCCCACCCACCTGTCGAACCGCCCTCAAGCACCCGCGCATAAGGAGCGCGAATGATGCGGAAATGCGACTCGAGATAAGGGATCAATTCCTGCATGATGGCATCGCCAAAAGGACCGCAGTTCGCCGAATTCACGGCGTAAGAGTCGTCGAAGTACGGGCATGGATGTTGCCACGTAACCATGATGAATCGCGGAAAGTGATCGGAGTTCCATGCCTGGTAGAACTCATACCCAGTTCCCAGCCCGGAGCGTTTTCCCGCCGCCGCAGCCTGAGGGGTCTCGGACTCTGGGTCAGGATCGAACTCCCATGGAACATATTGATAGAAATGTGCCTGATTGAAGACTACCGGATAATACGCATCAGGGTGCTCATCATAGCCCTTCGGCAAAAGAATGGTCGCGCCCAGATACATGGGCTGGCCCCAGAACTGGGTAATCAGCTTGCTTTGAAACTTGATGACTTTGATCCACTCGCTTTGAAGGGGCGGCGCAAGAGTCTTCAGCAGAGCGTCATTCTTGAAGTCCTCTTCTGAGATGGCCTTGTCCATCGACAGGGGAACGTCGATGGCGCCGGTTGGGTCGAGATGTATCTTTTTGACAGTGCTGTGGAGGTTTCCCCGGGCAACCGATGGAATTTCGCCCGTCCAATCCATGTGAGCCCAGATGATGTGGCCGTCGGCGCGATGGAATTCCGTGTAGATATTCAGCCACGCCTCGACGAAGTAATCCCCCGCTGGCAAATCTTTCAGTGAAAGCAACGGATAACCTGGAGTGGTCTGATCGATGGTGACCGATTGGCCCGGTTGCAGGTCGTGCACATCCGCGGCAAAAAATGGTGGCGATTGTTCCGAGAGCAATTGAATGCGCGGATCGGGATCGGCGGTTCGTGAAATAACGACAAACAGTCGGCCGGTTACCGGCTGCGCTCTCACGGCCGCTGGAAACGAGACCTCAAAGTGTGTGGCGGGCACGGCAGCTCCCGCAGACAGAGAACCCAGGCACAGGGCCAAACCAGCCGTCAGCCCCAGCATTTTCCCCTTGCCATTGAATTCCTTCATGAAGCAAATGTTTCACATTGGATGAGTATTGTGCAACAAATAATATATACTCGGCCTCATGATGCAAAGCAGAATCTACGCGAGTCAAGCACTCGATGGCGGAGGAAGATGGATGACGAAGGGCATACGCACGGGGTCTATATTGCTTCTCGCGGTATCCGGTTTTGTGGCCGTTCACGCTCAGCCCGTTCCCGCAACGGTTACTTCCTCTGCTGCGACGCCGCAGGAGCTCGCCAACCTGGTGCTGGAGCGCTTTGCAACCGGAACTGCCGAATCGTTCAATGCCGTCGATCCGGATCCTCTGGGCCGCGCGGTGGTGCAGGCGGCCATCCAGCGCAAAGCCACGCGCCAAGCCAACCTGGCACAAGTGGTATGGAGCAGTCCTCAGCGCGCCGTCTTATTGCTTACCGGAACGGTCGTTAACTCCGACTCGGCGGTTGAGACCATCCGATCGCGTCATTTCAGCGGACTCTACGAGGCGGTCAAGCAGGGCGACGCATGGAGCCTGAGCAGGCAGCTGCCATTCGATGAAGGGAATCGGGTATTGTCGCATCAGATTCGCGCAGCCATTGTTCCGTGCGTGCGCATCGACGTCGAAGACACAATGCAGATCGATGCGGGAGGCCAATACGGATTCGCGATCCGGCTGAACGATCAGGTGCACATGGACCGCGTGCAATTGAACGGCGCGGACGTGCACTATCTCTTCGGTGGCGGAGTGCTGTGGATTGCGGCGCCGGCCTCTGCCAAAGGCCGCCTCTCCCTCAAATACTCACTGGCGGAAGTTCGCCAGGACGCCGAGCACGAAAACGCACAGCCCAAAACGGGGACGCCCACCCCCCCAGCTTACGGATCTTTTGTGAATGAGACGGTTTGGTCGCCGGTCTTCGACTTCGACAGCGCTAACGGCACTGGGGACATTGATATTACGCTGCGCATTCCAGCCGCGTATTTTGTCTCCACCAGCGTTTCGCAGACTGAGACGGTGACGGACGGCGTTCGCATTGTGCACGGCCACACCAATGAACCGGAGTTTATCCTCTCGCTGATTTACGATCGCGATTGGCGGCCGACCCAGATGCAAATCGGCAACCTCCAGTTCGGCACCTTTCTTACTCCGGATTTTCATTTCTCTCCAGAGGTTCTAGGCGAACAGGTTCGAACGGTCGACGACTGGCTGAGCAAACGCTTTGGGCCGCCGCAAAGCAACTACATCGCGATCGCGGAAGAGCGCGACCTAAGCCATCACGGATTTGCGTACCGCACCAACGATCTGGTGGTATCCGGGGCGGAGGGACCGAAGGTGCTTTATAGCTCGCTAACTGAATCCATAACTCAACCGAATGCTCCGCTGGCGCACGAGGTGTCGCACGGATGGACGATGCAGGCCACCGGACCCGCTGCCAATTTTCTGCGAGAAGGCTGGGCCACATTTTGCGAGTGGAGTTTTGTGGCAATGAAATACGGGCCTGAAGTGGAGAATGATATCTGGCAAACGGCGTACGACTACTATATTCTTGGCGGCCACGACGGGGTTCGCAGCCTCGTTGGCAACCCCGACAACGGCAGCATTCATTACGTAAAGGGCGCCTGGATTTTTCACATGCTTGAAAAGACTATGGGCCAACAAGCCTTCGACCAGGGCATGAGGAACTATATCCAGATTCCGCGCGATCATAAGGCGGGCTACGAGGAGTTCATTGCAGCCATGTCAAAGGCTGCTGGGCACGACATGAGCACGTTTATCACACCATGGGTAACGGCGAAGTACATTCCCGATCTCAAGGCCCGGATTGAGGGTTCACGAATCATCGTGACGCAGCAGCAGCCCGATGTCGTATTTGCGATCCCAGTGCAATTAGGAATCACGACCGGCTTCGGCGCGACAGTGGATCGTACGATCCAGCTCAGTGGCAGAACCACCACGCTCGATGTCGCGAGTCTCGGAACGATTCGAGATGTACGCGTCGATCCCGATAACGTACTTCTGTTGCGGCGAAATCGCGGTGAAACGGTTACCTTCACGCTGCACAACAGCGCTGCCAAAACTGTAGCGTTGGAAGGAAGCTTCACCATAAAGCCTGTTCCAGCCGTGCACACCGGCGATGCGTGGACGGTATCCATTCCTCTGGCGCAGGGACGCTATAGCTGGGATTGGCAGGTCGATGGGAAAAAAGCGGCAGATGCAACTCCAGGCGGAGAGCAAACGAGCGGCGTGCGAGTCGTCGAGCCTCTCCAGGAAGTGCAGAACGCATATCCGCGGTAGGACAGAAGTAAGCGTAACTCAACTCACGGGCTGCCTACTGCGCAGTGGCCGGCGACAGTGGATTTACCTGACCAATTTCGTGCTTGTAAATAATGCCGTCTTTCATCACGAACCCGACATGCTCAAGCCGGGTAATGTCGGCGAGCGGATCGCCTGAAACAGCGATGATGTCAGCGAAGTTCCCCGGCTCGATGCTACCGACGCGATCACTCCACCCGAGCAACTGAGCTGCGGAGACCGTTGCGCTCCGGATGGCCTGCATCGGGGTCATTCCATAGTCCACATAGAACTTCAATTCGCGCGCCTGGGAGAACGCCGTCCACGCAAAGCCGCTGACATCGGTGCCGCAGATGATCTTCACGCCCTTTTTCAGTGCCAGCGCAAAGACTTGCTTTTCCCGAGCAACTAATTGAGCGTTTACCTCACGGCCGGGCGGCTCGTACGCAAAGCCACTGACCGTAGGAACCCACGGAGTTCCGCGCTGCACCATGGTGTCCATCTCCTCTTCCGTTAAACCGGGGCCGTGTTCGATGCTATCAACTCCCGCGCGAAGCGCCGAGGCAATCCCTTCCTGACTGACTGCATGGGAGGCGACCACCTTGCCGAGCCTGTGCGCTTCGTCCACAATGGCGGCAAACTCCGGATCCGTATAGTTCACAATTCCATGCAGGTTTCCATCGGCCGCAAATCGATAGCTGTGATCGGAGTAGACTTTGATCCAGTCTGCGCCGTTGCCGACTTGTTCGCGCACCACGTGACGAAGATTCTCAACTCCGTCGGCAACCTGCACGCCGTGGGGAAGTTCTAGTTCCCACGAATAACCAAGCAGCGGATACGTGCCGGTTGGCGCAATGGCGCGCGTGGCCACCTGCAATCGCGGGCCGGGAACAAATCCGCCGTCTATCGCTTTCTTTAGATCCACATCCGCATACATGGCGCCTTCGGTTTCCAGGTCGCGCAGGGTGGTAAAGCCGTTGTCCAGCGCAATGCGCGCATTGCGCGTGGCTAGAATGGCCCGATACGGAATGGACTCCTTGAGAAGTTGATCGTCGTACACCAAACTGGAAAACAAAAGATGGGTGTGAGCGTCGATGAGTCCGGGCAGCACTGTTGCGCGAGAAAGGTCGATGACCTGAACTCCCGGCGGAGGGTTCTGGTCCTGGGTAACGGAGACGATCTTGTTGTCCTGAATAACAATAACGGCATGCAGAATAGGCTGGTCATGCTTACCGTCGATCAGCTCGCCGCAAAGAATTGCTGTGGTCCGCGGCGCTCTCGCTGTGAGATCAGGCTGAGGGTGCATCTCAGGCGAAAATCCTGCAAAGAGGATCGCGCAAAACGCCACCGGCAATACATGGAAAACAACGAATCGTTTGCTGCGGAGATTTGGGAATCGAGTGTTCAACTTAGGTTTCCTCAAGAAACGGGTCCGTTGCGGCAAAAGGCAAAGCTGGCTCTGCATACCAACATCGCACAACCGGATCACCGCTGCTGACAACCTTGTGCGCCCACACCAGGCCGGCTGTTCCAGCCTTCGCCACTCGCACGGTCTCGACGACCTCTCCAAACACATTGCAAATCTCGGCCGCTGCCTGACCCGCCGAGATTGCATCTCCAACGTTCACTCGCAGACGGAGCAAACCGGAGCGGGTGGCGCGAGTAATTTCCCGTCCGGTTGCGCTGGTTTGTGGTCCGGGTATCTTCGGCCTTCCTTCCACCATACCTAAAAAACGCAAAATATTCTCCACTCCGCGCAAGTGAACCTGCACATCTTCTTCCTCGAGAGTGCCGTTGCCTCCGGACTCTGCCAGGATTGAAGCCACACCGCGCCGCGCAGCCTCGTACACCAGCGATCCGGCAAAGGGCGGCAGCGCGCTCCCTTCGCGCGCAAGAGAAATCATTTTAGGAGTAAACAAACGGGCCAGTGTTTCCGCGCTGTTGTCCACGCCGGAATCTCCGGTGAGACTGCAACCGCCAAAGGGCATCAGCATCTCGCCCAAATCGCCCGCGTGAAGATCGATGTAATATGAGGCGCGAGCGATCACTCCGTCGAGCAGCTCTCTCGCCAACAATTCGGTGATTGTTCCATTTCCGCCAGGAGCTACCTTGTTTAGGTTCAGCCCGTCGATCGGCGTGACAAAGCCGCTGCGCGCAGCGAACATGGTCAGGTTGGCCACAGGTACGATCACCACGGAGCCGCGCATAAGCCGCGACTGCAAGCTGTTGATAAGGCGCAATGCAGCCTCGATGGGCGCGTATTCGGTTGCGTGGACTCCGGCCGTTATACAAAGCGCAGGCCCCTCTTCAGCAGCGTTGAAGATGACCAGTGGAAACTGAACCGGTCCCGCGGCCGTTTCACCAACTGTCACGAACTCGCGCGCGGTCGTGCCCGGTTCTGCGCGTATTCCGCAAATCTCCATTGCTCGGCTGCCTGCCATCTCTGTTCAAGTCTCCAATGCTATGGGTGTCGACGCGCGATTTGCACTGCTCGTCCGCTCAAAAATTTGACCGCGATTCTGCAGATCCTCAATCAAGAGCGCGATAGACTTCTCCAAGAATCTTGACACCCTCGTCAATCTCATGCGAAGTCGCGTGGCTGTAGGCGAGACGAATATATCTCTTCCGCGATGCCGTGCCGGTTGCGGCAAAGAATTTGCTGCCGGGGATGAAGATAACATTTCTCTCGCGCGCCCGCACGGCAAGCAAATCGCCGTCTACGTGTTCGGGCAGGGTCAACCACACGTAGTAGCCTCCATGCGGGAATGTCATTTCAGCTTCGGGAAGCTCGCGCCCGACAGCGGCCACCATGCAATCGCGATGTTCACGGTACACCTGCTGTACCCGCGCAATATGCCCCTGCAGGCGGCCACTCTGGCAAAACTCGAGAATCATGCGCTGTGTCAGCGGACAGGAGCCGCCGTCTGATTTGAGTTGAATCATTCGGTTAATCAAATCCGGTGAAGCTGCAACCCAGCCTACCCGCATTCCCGGCGCCAGGAGTTTAGAGAAAGTGCCCAGCGTAAGCACTGAATTGCTCCGGTCCAGCGCTTTCCATGGAGGCAGGGAATCACCTTCGAATCGCACTTTGCGATAGGGACTATCCTCAACAAGAAAAATGCCCTTTCTTTCCGCGAGTGTGACTAATGCTTCACGCCGGCGGAGCGACATCGTTATCCCGGTAGGATTATGAAAGTCGGGGACATCGTAAATAAACTTCGGCCGACGCAATCCTGCACGGCTCCGCGCAACCAGAACCTCTTCCAATTGCGCAACGCTGAGTCCCTCGTCGTCCTGTGGGATTTCAAGGAACTCGACTCCGTAACTCTTGAAGATCGGAATAGCAGTAAAGTACGTGGGAGAGGTGACGACGATGGCATCTCCTGGGTCGAGAAGCAGTCGGCACACCAGCTCCAGCGCATGTTTCGCCCCATTGGTTACAAGTACATCTTCTGCCGAGACGTCGCACCCGCCATCGGCCCGCATGTGTTCCGCAATCCAGCCCCGCAATTCGGCCAGCCCCGGTCGCGGAGCATACTGAAGCGTCTCGGGACGATATTGGCCTAAGGCAGCCTCGGCCTCCGCAGTCAGGTCAGGCAGCACGCCTGGAAACGCATGGCCGGAGTCGAAGGAGATAACTTCGTGGCCGGTTGCAGCAGCAGCGACAGGAGACAACTGCCTGGCGCGGCGGGCTAGCAAGCGGTCGTGATTCGTCGGGTCGCTACAACGCGATTCGTCGGCTTCAACTTGTGCCGTGGCCAGTGCATTTTCTGAATTCATCTCATCTTCCTTTATTTCGGTGTAACGTCCAATCGTTTTGTATCAGGCACGGCAAGTATCAAATTCGCCCGGTTGCCGTTTTATCTCATCTGTGGCACAAACATTGCCGTCATTGACAGCCCACAGTTGCCTAAATTGCTTCCCGCTTTCTGTTGCCCAGATCGCGGAAGGTTCTATTGCGCTCCGGCTCCGGCGGCAGGCGCTGCAGGCAACTGAGAAACCACTTTGCCGTCGGCGTTGAGCAACTGCACGGTGGGCGTGCCATCGGCGGCCACTTGAAGCACCATGCGCGGCCGGCCGTCGGGATCCCTGAGTACCAGCGAAGCGGAAAGGTCTGGATTGCGCCCAAGGCGGATTCGCTGGTGCGATGTCGGATGTGAGGCGGCGAAACTTTTCCAATCGCTTTGCGGCAGGCTCAATATGTCTGTAATTGGCCAATCGGGACGGTCGACGATGCTTATGCCGGACGCTTTCTGGGGGCCGTCTTCCGATGCATCTTCGGTGAATACCTGGTCCTGGAGATAGCGATCAAAACTAAGATGCCCGTAGCTCGAAACCGTGCCGTCAGGCGCTTTCTTCCCGCCGAAGGTCAGTCCACCGTTCTCGGTGCCTTCTTCATTAAAGAAAAGCATCCCCGCGGTACTGCGGTCTTTATGCTCATACACCTGCTTATTCTTGACAATGATCCCCGGGAACTCAGCTTGGTCTGAAATGACCATGCGCAATGTTCCGTCCGGTTCCACCACCTTCAACTTATGCACCGTGACCTGGTCGAATTCGGCATTTCTATCTTCTTTGGCGAACCCGCAGAAGACAGTTAACGCAAAAAACGCCGTGAGAACGCCGGAATAGATCGTGAGAAATCGCTGATTTGTGAATAAGCTCTTCATCGCTGCTCCATCTTTTTCCTGGTTTGCGGGCCGCCGATTCCCCCTCGGAATGAGGGAGGGAAGCCTGTCGAGGCGTGCCGTAAAAGGACCGCCAATCGGCAGTCTATCACATCATTTGTGGCACAATTTCAGTTTATTATGAAACGAATGCTTCATCTTGGGCGCGGCACGGCGCATCGCGCAAAAGCATTCACTACCGATGCGGCCTTTCCTGATCAGCCCTGCTCGTTATCATCTTTCCATCGAAGGAGAAATGAATGCAGCCAGTTTCTTGCCTATCTTCCCGGTCTGTATTGGCCGGCCACGGCTTGGGCAGCAGCGCCGCCATCCGGCGTAGTGCGGCCGAAGGCCAGTCCGCGGAGGCGCTGCGTTGATGCTAAAGGTTCTGCACAAGCGAAGTGAAAACGGCGGCCTGGAAAGGGCGCTGGGGCCATTTGCGTCGGGAGCCATTGTGCTGGGGACAATGGTGGGCACCGGAATCTTCTTGAAGCCCGGCGAAGTGGCGCGGGACGCCGGATCGGTTTCAGTGCTGGCAGTGGTTTGGCTGGCTGCCGGAATTCTGTCCCTTCTTGGCGGCATGTGCTATGCGGAATTGGGTGCCTCCATTCCTGAAGCAGGTGGAGAGTACGCGTATCTTCGCCGCGGCTTTGGGCCCCGGATTGCATTCCTGTTCGGCTGGATGCATTCGATCGTTGCGCGCCCCGCATCCGTCGCGGCCATCGCCGCCGGATTCATGCGATTCGTTTGCTTTTTCGTTCCCGCACTTAATTCATCGGTTTTTCCCACGCGTTCAACGCTTGTGTGGCATGGCGTGCGCCTGTTGCCAATTCCGGTTACGCAAGCGCAGTTGTGCGCCATTGCCGCGATCGTTGCGATCACGGTTATCAATTATCTCGGGGTGCGGCTCGGCGGAGAGGTTCAGATCGCGCTGACTGCGGTGAAAGTCGCAGCACTGATTGCGGTGCTTGGTTCAGTGTTTCTTTTTCTCCATCATCCTCACTTAAGCACCAACCTTCACCCCTTTTGGCCATCATCTTTGGGGTGGGGCACGCTGGAGGGCTTTCTAACAGCCATGGCGGCGGCGGCCTGGGCCTATGACGGATGGAATGACCTCAATCTCGTCGGCTCCGAGGTGAAGAATCCGCAGCGCAACTTTCCGTATGTCATTATTCACGGCGTGCTCACCGTCATCGTCCTCTTTATGCTTTTTAATTTTGCGTGCCTTTACGCGTTGCCCTACTCGAACGTGGCTGCTTCACAAAAAGTCACTTCAGATGTATTCGAGAAAGTGGCCGGCTACCGGGCGGCCCTTTGGATCACGGCTGTACTGGCAGTCTCCGCGCTGGCCACGCTCAATTCTTCCATTCTCAGCGGCGCGCGGGTCGACTATGCGATGGCCAGGGACGGTATTTTTTTCCGGTTCGCCGGTGCCATTCATCCCCGCTTTCACACGCCCAGCCATGCGCTCATTCTGCAGGGCGCCATCGCCAGTGTGATGGCGCTGACTGGATCCTTTGAAAGCCTCACATCGCTGGTCATGTTCGGCAACTGGTTCTTTTATGCACTCGCAGTGCTGGCCATGATGCGCTTGAGAAAGACCGAGCCGCACCTCGTTCGCCCCTACCGCACCTGGGGCTATCCAGTAACACCAATCGCGTTTGCAATCATGGCAGTGTCGCTTTCACTCAGCCTTTGGATCGCTCGCCCAATCCGCTCGTCCATCGGCGTTGCTGCCGTCCTGTCGGGTCTCTTCTTTTACCGCTACTGGACGCGGGAACCAGTCGATCCGCCGCCTCCAGTCCCGGCTTTCAAGTAACGATCGAACCAGTCTACGACGCGGCGAAGCGCATCAACTTGATTCTCGCGCTTTGAGTAGCCATGGCCTTCCTGGGGATAGAATTTCGCTTCCACCGTCTTTCCGTTTTGCTCATAAATTGCCACCACCTGCTCGGCTTCCTCTTTGGGAACGCGGATGTCATTTTCTCCCTGCAGCACAAGCAGAGGAGCAGTTGCGTTTTTCATATAAGTCAGAGGAGAAGCAGCGCGATAAACGGCCGCGTCCTTTACCGGGTCGCCAAGAATCGAGTGTACATAGGACTGCAAGAATGGCTCGGATTTTTCCTCCATCGAAACCCAGTTCACAATGCCGTACTGCTCCGCTGCTGCTGCCCAAATGCTCGGGGTTTTCGCGACTGCCATAAGCGTCATGAATCCGCCGTACGAGCCGCCGGTGATACCGAGCTTCTTCGCGTCCACATAGCCCGTCGCCAAGAGAAACCGCGTCGCGTACACCTCGTCCTGCAGGTCGCCTCCGCCCAGATCCTGATAGTTTTGCTTTTGAAACGCGAGTCCATACCCTGTTGAGCCGCGCACATTGGGGGCGATGCAGATGTAGCCACGGGATGCGAGTGCGGCAGCGGTAGCATTGAAGTGGTCGACGATCTGGTCAGTCGGTCCGCCATGAGGAAGCACTACCGCGGGATTCGATCCGTCTCTTTTCAGATTGAACGGCATCCACAAGAAGGCGCTGATGGTCTCGCCGTCGAAGCTCTTATAGTGAACCAGCTGCGAAGCCGGTAGCGTTGCAGAGTTGAGGCTCGCGATGGCCGAGTGAGAGATTTGCCTGGCCGTCTTGGTATTCAGGTCGTACACCCATAAGTCAGAAGGATGGTTCGACGATTCATGAACCACAAGAAGATGCTCTCCATCTTGGGAGTACGCGGTCGGATTACCGGAGAACTCCGTGATGCCCTCAGGAAATGCGAGCTTGCGAGACGCGCCTTCGCGGTCGCCGATGTAGGTTTCGGTACGGCCATCGGCATTGATTACATAAGTGAAGTGCCGGCTATCCGGAGCGAAGTCGCCGCTCGATGCATCCCATTTGGAATCGGTGACCCAGTTCATTTTGTTAGTGGCGAGATCGAACAAGGCTACATTGGATACGCCGCCGGTGCTGCTTGACGACAGCAACAGCGCGCGGCCGTCAGCAGACGCGGAGCTGACTGAGATCAACACGTCGCCGGTATGAGGAGTCAGTTCTTCCAACTTTCCTGAGGTTACGTCGATCCGGTAGACGCTGGAGTCGGTGAGAGCCGTGGACGCGCGCGTTGCGTAGATCGTCTTGCCATCGGCGCTCCACAGGCAGCTCGACCACCAGAATTGCGGCGATTTCTCGTTGGTCAAGTTGCGCACCGAGCCGTCGGCCAGATTCAGGATTGCGATGTCGGTCGAAGCCGAGTTTCTGGGCTTCATTCCCGAGGCGATGAACTTCCCATCCGGGGACAGATGGAAGTTCAGGAATCGAACCTCGGGGGCTTTGGTCACGTTGACCGGCTCCCCGCCATCTGCGGGAACCTTGTAAATCTGGTAAAGCTCATTACCGCCGTTGTCCTGCTCATAGTAAATCCACTTCCCGTCAGGGGACCATGTCGCGCCCAGTTGGCGGTCATCACCTTGCACAAGTTGGATCGGCCATCCTCCGGCCGCGCTCACCTTCCAAAGGTTGAGTCGGCCCGTAAAGTTGGTGGTAAATACGATCTGCTTGCCGTCCGGCGACCAGGCAGGGTCTCGCACAGTTCTGCTGAAGAGCAGATCCTGAATGGGTACCGGCCCAGCCATCTCATTTTTAACTGAACGCACCGATTGGGCATCCGTTAGAGGTCGCAGTGGCGCGGTTTGCGATGCGCAGGGCAGCGCAGTGGCGGCGAGCATTCCCAGCGGCGCGATAAGCGGCAGCAGACGGGGTAACAAATTCGATCTTAGTGGGTGCGTCGGCATCCTCAATGTTTTGCTCCCAATTGAGCGGGCAGCGACGAGACCACCTTCCCGTTTTCGTCGAGGAATTGAATCTGGGCGGTGCCGGCCTCATTCACGTTGAGAGTCAGGCGCGGCCGGCCATGGCCATCCATCAAAGTCACATTGGCACTCTTATCCGGTGGCCGGCCAACAAAAACCCGGTTTGCGCCCAGCTCTCCAGCGTCTTTCAACTCCTGAATCATGGCCTTTCGCTGGGCGCCCTGCAATCCGTCCAGCTTGTGCAGAACTTGATCGATAGGCATTTGACCGCGATCCCAGACGCGCAGGCCTGAAGAGCGAACGCCGTCGTCATCGTTGTACTCAATCCCCACAGATTGGTCCTGATTGTATTGGTCGAACATCAACTGGCCACTCGCACGATATGCGCCGCTGGGCTCTGTCTGGCTACTGAATGCCAGGCCACCGTCTTCATCGCCCTTGCCGTTGTAGAACAGCAACCCCGGCGAGCGCCTGCCGTTCGGAAACGCCTTTCCGCCAACAATTGCCGGGGGCATCAATTCACCGTTGGAGATGACCAGGTCGAGCTTGCCGCTTTTCTCGCGCACATTGATCCGGTCCACGTCGACCTGACCTAGATGGTTTCGTTGCATGAGGAGGAAACAGCACAACGCCAGGCATCCTACTAAAACTAACGTGAGGAATGCCGAATATAGCCTCAGATTCCGCAACTGCCGCTCAAGTGTTGTATCCACGCGTACCCTTTCCACATCTGGCTATGATCGACGGCCGCAATCGACGATCTCCGGCGATGTGACAATGCCGCGCGGTGATCTCCGCGCGGCAAGTCGATACTAAGGTTATTCGGATCAAGAGCATTTGCCGGTTGCTAAAAAGCGTACTTCAGCGAAAGCTGGATGACCCTGGGGTTGGTGGCCGTAGCAGTGATGAATCCCTGGGTGCCGTATCCATAGGCGGTGATCGGGTCGGCAAAAACCGGGTGATTGAAGACGTTGAAGAAATCCGCCTTGAACTGGACCTGACCCAGTTCGCGAGACCGGCTGATCAAAAACTGCTTGCCCAATGACGTATCGCTGACAAACTGGTTAGGCCCGATGATGTTGCCTGTCGGCGCGTCTCCAAAGGCCGTTGCAACGCCGTCAGAGCCAATCACCGGCGGTGTTGTAAAGCAGCTTGTGTTGAAATAGCTGCCATTGATCCGGCTTTCAACCGAACCTGAATTAGCTACGCGGCAATTGGGAGTGTAGTCCTCGAGATCGAGAGGAATGCCATAGGCATTGTTGGGCGCAGCTTGAACTGCCGTGAGCTGGTGGCCCGACTGAGCGGTGGTTACACCCGCCAGCGACCATCCGCCGAGCGCGATATTTGCATGCGACGACGCTTTGACCGGAGACGGAATGGAGTAAACATAACTCAGAACAAACCTCTGGTCGCGTATGAAACCATCGGGGCCGTAGTGCTTGTGCAGGTCGGTTTGATCTCCGAACACGTTGCCGCCAAAGCCGCCGCCTGTGACTGCACCGGGCACATCGGTAAGATCCCTGGCCCACGTATACGCGGCAATAAGCTGGAGTCCGTGACTGAAGCGTTTGGTGACGCTGGCCTGCAGCGAGTTGTACCAGGACTCACCATTCGACCGGATGAGCAACAGCCCTGCGGGATTCCAACCGATATAGGGAACGCGCATTGGAATATTGGCGAGGGTATTGGTCGTCTGCCCGTTCACCGGCGCGGACGGGCTGGCAAGCACCGCCTGATTCACATAGTTAGCCTCAATCAGCTTTGTCGAACGGGCGCCTCCGTAGGCCAGGTCGAAGAGAATATTGCGGGTGAACTGGGTTTGGAGGTCCAGGCTATAGTGCTCCGAAATAGTGGGCCGAAAATTAGTGTCCAGCCCCTGGAAACTCTGCGACGTGGATGGGCTGTACGCTGCCGAGGGCCATTGCGGGAAGGTAGGGATGGGTTGCCAAATTGGCATTTGCAGGGACGCGGGATAATTCTGCGACCCCTCCGCTAGCACCACGGCGGAATAGGGCGGCGCGGAGACGCCCTGATAGAGGCCCGCGATGCCGCTGCGGCTTCGATACATTCCGAAGCCTCCGCGAAGGACAAGGCGATCTGAGTTAGGAAGCTGCCACGCGAAGCCAACTCGCGGTTCCACCGCATTCTGGCCCAGGCCCTCAATCCCAAGATTGTTGCCCGACTCAGTAACTCCGGGGGGCGGAGTCCCCCGATAATTCGATGGGACCACATAACCTTGCAGGGTTCCCGTCGCCGGAGGGTTGGGATTGACCATAGACAGGTCGAGCTGAGTGTTGCGGCCTCCCGCCTCGGTGAAGTCTCCGATGTGTTCGTAGCGAAGGCCCAAATTCAAAGTGAACCGCGTGGTTAGTTTAAAGTCGTCCTGCGCGTAGCCCGAAGCGTCGAAATAGCGGTAATAGCGGCTCAATTCGCCCGGCAGCGCCAGGTCGAGATACTCATTGCTGTAGGGTACGCCTGCCGCGGCGGTGCCGTTATCATTCGCGTCAAGACCGAGCAAAAAGTCGGCAAAGCTAAGGTAATACCCGGCCCCGAAATACTCAAAGTAGGGGGAGTTAGATTCATTGCGCGTGAAATCTCCTCCAAAGCGGAAGCTGTTACGGCCGCGCGTCCAGGCTAAAGAATCCTTCCCGATAAACGTGTTCTGGATGAAAATTGCATCCTGACCCTCGCCACCGAGAGAGATATTGGCGACGCCAAGCCCCGGTATGTTGTTGACGAATGTCGGAACCGTGGACCCGATACCGGACCAGGTAAACTGCTCGCCCTGGGTGTTGGTTGCAAAGTTGCGGTTGAAGCCTACACTGCCCTGATTGACGAGCGTCTGGCTGAAGGTGTGAGTGTCGGTGACCGAGGCGTTCTTGAAGTTGGATACGTTTGAATAAGGGAATCCGGGCACCGACGCGCCCGGCAGATTTGCCGGCTCCAGTGTTTGCACGGCTGCGCTGTTGGCCATGAAGTAGCGTAGCTGCAGGCTGTTTTTTCTCGTCAGGGCATAATCGCCGTTGGCCATGTACTGATCTTCGCTGAATGGGCAGGCCTGACTGAACGACGAGCTCCCCTCCGAATCGAAACTAGGCGCAGACGTGTTGATGGACTGTGGGGTTGGGATCATGTAACTGCCATCGGGCAGCTTCATCTGTAGCACCGCAAGCGCTACGGGGTTGATATTGGAGCCGTCGGAAGCAACAGCTGGCCCGACGCCGCCGAGAAGGTCTTGAATCTCTCCGCGCTGGCCGGCGAACAAGGCGCCGAGCCCGGCTGCGCTGCGGTCGTTGGTCAAGGGGGGCAGCAGCACTTGGGTTGCGCAGCCGCTGTCCAGGCCATTTCTCTGCCGCGTGCCTTGATACGACCCGAAGAAGAAAGCCTTGTCGTGCAAGATTGGCCCGCCCACCGTCCCGCCGAATTGATTTTGCTTGAGGATTGCGCGTGGCTGGCCTTCTTCATTGAGGAACCAGGTATTCGCGTTCATGTCGTTGTTGCGAAGGTACTCGAACACCGAGCCGTGAAAGACATTGGATCCGGTCTTGGTAAGAACATCCACGTTGGCGCCGCCGTTACGCCCGTAGGAAGCGTCGTACGGAGTGGTCACTACTTTGAATTCCTCAAGCGTATCCGGATTCGGAATGGGAATTCCGCCCGAAAACTCTCCTTCGCTCAGGTTGTCGTTCACCGGAACTCCGTTCATTTGATAGTTATTGTCGATTGTTGACGATCCCCCTGTTGATATTCCGCCGCCCGCTGACGCCAGGCTGCTGGCGCCGCGGCCCAGGTCTCCGGCGTCGGTAACTTCGGAGGAGACGCCGGGATTCAAACCGATGATCTGCAAATAATTCCTGGCGGCGAGGGGAAGGTTCTCGATGAATCGCTCGTCAATCACGCTACCCAGTTCAGCATCTTCGGTATCCAACTGCGGAGCCACCGAGGCAACCACAACGTTTTGCGAAACGGCGCCCACCTGCAGCGGCACATTGAGAGTCGTTGTCTCGGTGACCTTGATAACCACCGACGCAAAAACGGTGGTCTTGAATCCATCTTTGGTTATGACGACGCGGTAGCTTCCGGGAATCAGCAACGGAAACTGATAAAAACCACGCGCGCCTGAGGCCCCGGTGCCTGCAAGGCCGGTGGCATTGTTGGTGGCCGTTATTTGAGCTCCAGGGACCAATGCTCCAGCCGCATCGGTCACGGTTCCTGACAGTGCGCCTGTATCGGCTGTTTGTGCCCGGCCCGGCTGGCCAGCGAGCGCCGTCAGCACAGCAGCGGCGGTGAAAATTGCAAAGCATTTTTTCATTGGCTCTCCTTGAGGCACAACCTACATCCGCGAGATCTTCTGGCCCAACTCCGGGTTAGTGAGCGTCCCCGCTCGTTACAGAACACTGAAGCCAGCCCAGCGATACAAGGCAGACGCGCAATGGCCGCATTGGGTGTGCATCAATTGTGTCACTAACGGGAAGAAACGCGGAGCAAATGTTGCGATGTGCAAAGTTTAGCCCACGCTCGGTTGCTTGTCAACGGGTTTTCAAGGTGGCCGCTTTTTGCGCGTGCTGGCCCTCCAAGCCTCTCCAGCAGGCGCAGCCGCCATCCTGGAGCGTCATGCTGCAGCGTCCACAACGTTCGATTGGTGCTACATTTGCAGTGATCATCCTGCGGCTGGCTTCCCCGCGCTATGTTTAAGCTTGACGTGCAGGTCAATCCACGCGGGGTTCGGAGATCGGTAAGCGCTGCGGCCCGAACGCGGAATCAGTCGCACGCAAATCTGAATTACGGCGATAGGACAGGAGGCACATGAAACGTTTGATTCACGCCATTGTTCTTGCAATGTTGCTTGGCGGTGTGTGCGCAGCACAGACCGCGAACGACGAGGAGTATACGAAAGAAATTCGGGAGAATACCACGGAGCCGTTCCTCACTACGCCATTAGTCGATCACCTTCCAGCCTCTTCCACGGTGCCTACTCCACGGCAATTTCTCGGCTACATCGCGGGTGCCCCGGGCCATCTTACTTATTCCGAAAAAATCAATGCCTATTACCGGGCCCTTGCCGCGGCCACGCCGCGCGTTAAGGTTTTCAGCGCCGGGCAGAGCGAAGAAGGACGGGAGTTTCTCATTGTCGCGGTCAGCGATGAATCGAACATTGCGCAGATTGATCACTACCGCGAGATCTCGTCCAAGTTGGCCGATCCCCGCCAATTGTCGGAAGAGCAGGCGCAGGCGCTGGAGCGCGAAGGCGTTCCTTTTTACTGGGCTTCGGCTTCGATTCACTCGCCGGAAACTGGCTCTCCAGAGATGCTGATGGAACTGGCATATCGCCTGGCGGTAGAGGACACGCAGTTTATCCGCAACATTCGCAAGAACGCCATCTTCCTGATCACGCCCGTCGTGGAAGTCGACGGCCACGACCGCATGGTCGACCTGTTTCACTATCACGCTGCTTTTCCCGATAAGCCGACTCCTGGGCTGGTTTACTGGGGCCATTACGTGGCGCATGACAACAACCGCGACGCCATCGGGATGGGACTGGCGTTGACTCAAATGATGATGAAAGAGTTCCTCGCCTTCCATCCCCAGGTTCTTCACGATTTGCATGAGTCAGTCCCCTACCTTTACATCTCGACCGGAACTGGCCCCTATAACGCTTGGCTCGATCCGATGGTGATTGACGAGTGGGAGCAGATGGCGACCAACGAACTGGAAAAGTTCAGTGAAGATGGCGTTCTCGGCGTCTGGGATCACGGTTACTACGACGGATGGGCGCCGAACTACATGTTTTTTATTGCAAACAATCACAATAGTATGGGGCGGTTTTATGAGACCTTCGGCAATATGTTTCCGGACACGCGGGTGCGTACCGCTTCAGGAGACAGGCCGTTCCGCACCTGGTTCCGCAACAATCCTCCACTGCGTCAGGTGTTGTGGTCGTTTCGCGACAACGTCAACATGCAGCAGAGCGGCTTGCTCTTCGCGCTTGACTATACGGCAAACCATCGGCAGAAAATGCTGACTGACTTTTATCTGAAGAGCAAGCGGGCCATCGAAAAAGCAACCACCGAAGGCCCGGCGGCGTGGGCCATCGATAACGACGGTCTTCGTCCGGGGTTGGATGCCGCACTTGTTCAGTTGCTGCAAAAACAGGGCGTGGAGGTCGAGCGGCTGAATTCCGCCTTTCATATTGATGCCGGCGCGCCGGCCAAGTCGCAAGCAGGCGCGCATTTCGATTCAAGTGCTTCAGGGCATGTGGGCGATCTTGCCCCCGGCACCTACATTATCCGCATGGATCAGCCGTATTGCCGCGTGGCCGACATGCTTCTCGACACACAATATTACTCGGTTCACGATCCCGCTCCTTACGACGATACCGGGTGGTCGCTAGGGCCGCTTTTTGACGTGCGCACCACCCGCATCACCGATCCAGCAATTTTGCGCGCTCCGATGACTCCCGTTGTGGGGCCCGCTCGTTTGGAGAATGCCGGCGTGACGGCTGCCGGCTCTTCCGCAGAAGGGGCCAGCCTTTTCGTAATTGAAGCGAATGCTGAACCCGCGCTCGCATCGCTTAGATTCCGGCTGCCCGGAATTGAGTTCTTTGCGGCCAACGGCGACTTCACGCTCGACGACAGACAATTTCATGCCGGGTCGTTCCTCATTCCCGCAAAGGGTAACCCTCTTGACCTTCGTGATCAATTGCAGCAGGCCGCGCGCGAGCTGAACCTGAGCGTTTATGCTTCCTCGCGGGACCCAGCCATCGCGCGTCACGCGCTTGCGCTTCCGCGAGTCGCCCTGCTCCACACCTGGACGGACACGCAGAACGAAGGCTGGTTTCGCCTTGCCCTGGATCACGCGAAGGTGCCTTATAACTACCTTTCAACCACGCTTGCCGCGGCCACTCCCAATCTTCGCGACAAGTTTGACGTCATCCTGCTTCCACCAGTGCGCGGCGGCGCAGAAGCGATTTTGAATGGAATTCCGAAGCGCAGTCTCGCTGACGGAGCCGACGCAACCGGCCCGATTCCGTGGGAGCATTCCGAGCTCACTCCTAATTTCGGCGTGCTCGATCACGCTGCCGACATTCGCGGTGGTTTAGGCTTTTCAGGGCTCGCGAACCTAAAGCAATTCGTCAATGACGGCGGTCTTCTCATTGTGGTCGGCTCCAGTTCCAAGCTGGCCACAGAGCTTGGATTTGCCGACGGAGTGCGCATCCTTCAGCCTTCCGAGTTAAAGGCTCAGGGGTCTATTCTGCGCGCGGAGATTGAGCACCCTCTCAATCCCGTCACGTATGGTTACAGCGCGGAAGTGCCGGTTTATTTCGGCCAGGCGCCGGTGTTTGAAGTTTCAGTGCCGCGCATGAGCTTGAGCGACGGATATTTTTCCCCTTCGCCGCAACCGGAGCGCACCTCCGGCCGAGGCTCGCTCACTGACCCGGATATCCCGCAGGGACGGCCATGGGCTCCCGCGCCTTCCGAGCCTGCACTTTCACGCCGCCAGAAGGAGACTTTTGTTGACCCGGAAGATTTGCTCGACTCTGGTGACGTATCGGTTCCCAAGGCTCTTTGGCCTCGCGTCCTGCTTCGCTTTGCGGATAAGGATCTTCTCGTCAGTGGCCTCCTCTCCGGCGCAGAAAGCCTGCAGAGCGCGCCGGCCATCGTAGAAGTGCCCATGGGCCGCGGCCATGTTCTGCTCTTCGCCATTAATCCCATGTGGCGCGAGGAGACGGCGGGAAGCTTCATGCTGGTGGGCAACGCAATTCTAAATTTTGACTCGCTCGATCTCGGCAATGACGCCGCTTCCGCGGCCAGCGTTCCAAAGTCCAGCGGGCATTAGCGGCAGACATGCGCCAACTGCGTCAGCTTGACACTCATCGGCAGCAATTGATATCAATATTCACAATGCAAACGGAGCGCGCAACTCGTATCACGTTTTCGCTGCACTCCGTGCTGCCCGTCGCCACGCCGCTCAACATTCGCGCCCTCATTATTAGCTCCATCACAGGAGCGAATCTGGCGGCTTAGCAAACATAGAAACTTCAGAAAAAAGCCACCATTCGCTCCGGGCGAATGGCGGCTTTTTTTTGGGAGAAAAGTCATGCGCTGGTGTTTTTGGACAAAAATGGAAGACCTTGGACGCATGGAGGCCCGCGTCATGCAGGTGCTCGACCGCTTGCAGGCCGCTGTCGTGTCCCTTTCCTCAACCCGGCTCGACGGCCTTATCTTTGTGAGCGGCGTCATTGACGCCGAGGAAAAGCAGGCCAGCCGAATTGAAGCCCTCTTGCGCAAGATTCAGGGGATGTCGTCGGCCAAGGTCCTGGCGGAAACCCACATCACGCAGCGAATGATCGCCCTCTTCCGCATCCTCTGCGACATTACAGACCGGGCCGAGATTCTCCACTTCATTCACGCCATTAACGCGCGGGCCATTCTCGTCCGGCCGCTGTGGGTGGCGTTCGAACTGGTAGGCACGCCGCAAGAAATCGAAGGTGTGTATCAGTCCGCGGTCGGATATGGAATTGTCGATGTAGTGTCGTCTTCCTGCGTGCTGATGACGTCGGAGAACGAACCGGAAAGAAACGCCTTCCAGCCGTGCAGAGAGGATTCTGAAACTCGCGCGTTTTAGGCCAAGAACGAAGATATGCCCGCATCAGCCAGGAGCTGTCGCCGAAGCCGGCTCTGAGACTCGCTTCGGTATAATTTGCAAGACTTTCTAACAGGATTTCGGTACGCCTTTGAAGGGTAAGCAAATTTCGAAAAACGGAATTCGGCCGCACAGGCGCGAGACCTTCGGCCTGTCTGTTGAGAATCTGCGCGAGTTGCGCGCACTGAAGACACCGGCGCGCATTCAGAAGTTCATTGACGCGCTGACCTACCAGTACGCGGACACGGCATGGTCTCCGCAGCGAGTGTTGCGTGAGCGCAAGGGGCACTGCCTTGAGGGCGCGCTGCTGGCCGCTGCCGCACTGCGTCTCAACGGCCACCCGCCGTTGATCATGGATCTGGAGGCCGTGCATGACGACGATCACGTACTGGCCATCTATCGCGAAGGCGGCTTGTGGGGAAGCATTGCCAAGTCGAACTTCGCGGGCCTGCGCTCGCGCTCGCCCATCTACCGCACCCTGCGCGAACTGGCCCTCAGTTACTTTGAGCACTACTACAACCTGCGCGGCGAGCACACGTTACGGTCCTACTCGGGGCCGGTGAACCTGGCGCGCCTGGATAACCGGCAGTGGATGACCGCAGAGGAGGATGTCTGGTGCGTGGCGGAGGCCCTGATCGCGGCACGGCACTACCCGCTTCTTCCCAGCAAGGTTGCGCGCGAACTGCCCCGTCTCGATCGCCGCAGCTTCGAAGCAGGAATGCACGGCTGGACGAAGCACTGAGCAGAGCCGTTCGCGCCTTCAACGATCGGCAGTTCCCGTCACCGTCAGCCGCACCGTGCTCGTCTTGTCGGAGCTGGGACCGGCCATCAGCTCGAAAACCCCGGGTTCCACCACGCGATGCATATCTGTGTTCAGAATCAACAGCATCTTCGCGGTGACTTCGAATTCAACCGTCTTTTTTTCTCCTGCCTTCAGCGTGATGCGCTCAAAGCCCGCCAATCGCATCACTGGTTGCGTGACCGAAGAAACTGCAGGATGCACATAGAGCTCCGCCACTTCGTCTCCCTCGCGCGGGCCTGTGTTCGTGATCTCCACGCTCACCTTCGCCGTTCCGCCAGTCAAAATCCGCTCCGGCTCCACGCGCAGGTGATCGAACTGGAATGTTGTGTAACTGAGCCCGTATCCAAACGCAAACAGCGGCTGCCGCGTGCTGAACTCATAGCTCCGGTCGGCGGAGGGTTTGTGATTGTAGAAGTCGGGCAAATCTCCCACCGACCGGGGAAAAGTAATGGGCAGCTTTCCGCCGGGATTGGCATCGCCAAAGATGACCTCCGCCGCGCCTGTTCCGCCTTCCTCGCCAAGATACCAGCCTTCAAGAATCGCCCGAACCTTCTCCGCGATGTAGTTAATCGATAGTGGCCGCCCGTTGATCAGCAGCACCACAGTCGGCGTTCCGGTCTCGACCACCGCTTTCACCAGCTCGTTCTGCGCGCCCAGCAGGTCCAGCGAATCGCGATCGCCGCGATGCTGCTCGCCCCAGGCTTCGCGGTTGGTGCTCTCGTTTTCTCCCACCACCACGATGGCTACATCGGCCTTGCGCGCCGCCTCCACGGCAGCCTGAATCGATGCCGTCTGCGTCTTCGGGTCGATGAGCTCCACGTTGTCTGCCCACCAGCCGCGGAACCCTGCCGGTGCGTTCGTAATCTTGCAGCCCTCAGCATAGAGGACGTTTGCCTTGCTCCCCGCGCGTGCCCGAATGCCGTCCAGGATGCTCACGCCCTGTCCGGGATCGCGGCTGTAGCCGCCCAGGTGCACATCGGCCGCGTTGGGCCCGATCACCGCAATGGTCTTCAGCTTCCCTAAGTCCAGCGGCAAAAGGTTCCCATCGTTCTTGAGCAGCACAATCGCCTTGCGAGCCGCCTCCGCTGCCAGTCTGCGATGTTCTTCGCTGTTGTTCACCCGCTCCGCATCGTCCGGATCGACGTACGGGTTGTCGAACAGCCCCAGCCGGAACTTGGCCGCCAGCACCCGGGCAGCGGCCTTATCCACTTCGCTCTCCGGCACCAGGCCCTGCCTTACCTGGTCGACCAATGTGCGGTACGACTGCGGCGGAGTGTCAGACAAGTCATAGTCCACGCCGGCGGCCAGCGCCTGGCGCGCCGCATCCGCGTCGTCATAGGCCACGTGGTGCGTCACCACCAGCGCCTGCATCGCATTGTCATCGGAAGTGATATACCCGTTGAAGCCCCACTCCTGGCGCAGCACCCGGTCCAGCAGCCAGTGGTTTATGTGCGAGGGCACACCGTCGATTTCGTTGTACGAAGCCATCACGCTGCCAACGTGAGCTTCCTCGACCGCGGCCTGAAAGGGCACAAGAAAATTCTCGCGAATGACGCGCTCGGAGTAGTTGCCCGGCGCCGTGTTGGTGCCGCCTTCCGGCTGTCCATGTACGGCGAAATGCTTGGCGGTCGCGAGCACGTGGTGACGGCCGATGAGGAAGTCGTCGCCCTGCAGCCCCTCGATGGCTGCAACACCCATGCGCGAAACCAGGTAGGGGTCCTCGCCATAGGTCTCTTCCGTGCGTCCCCATCGCGGATCGCGCGCGATGTCCAGGTCCGGAGCGTAGACCTGGCCCATCCCGCGTGAGCCCGCCTCGTCCCCCACCGCCGTGAAGATCCGCTTGACCAGCGCAGGATCCCAGGTGCTGGCCAGGCTCAGTGCCTGCGGAAAGCTGGTGCTGCCGTACTCCATGAATCCGTGCAGGCCCTCGCCCAAAAACATCGCCGGTATGCCCAGCCGCGACTTCTCGCGCTGATACCGCTGCACCGCATTGCGCACAATGGCGGCCTGGCGGGGCGTGAACTTGATTTCGGGGCCCCACTCCGCCAGGATCGCTTTTCGCGCTTCTTCGCTGGTGTAGGTTCCTGTCAGATCGATCGCTTGCACCCGGTTCTCCCAGCCGGTAGCGATCTGATCCACCTTCTCTTCGAGCGTCATCCGCGGCAGCAGATCGGCCACGCGGTCTTGAATGGCAAGGCTGGCATCCTCGTAGCGAGGCGCTCCGGCCTGCGCGGCAGGCTGCTGCCCGCCGGCAAAAGGGATCAGGAGCAGAAAGCCTAAAGACAGGCCAGAAAACGCGGAAAGACTTGAAACGCGCCGGAAATTCGTCATGATGCGTACAGACGCCTCAATTGTCTGATTCTGACTCGCCGATCATTTTACTGGCATCGAACGGCAAAGGCTAGCGAGGCTTACTTGGGCAAGGGGGCAAAGTCTTTTCCAATCGAAAGATGAGCCTGAAGGAATCGAAGGGGAGTGGGACGGGGGGCTCCTTTCGTTGATAGGATGAGCACACACTAGCAGTAGCAGCCGTGGGGAGGGAATGTGGGAATC